>JAUZQM010000120.1 GCA_030950985.1 Mariprofundaceae bacterium
ATTTAGAACCTAAGAGCATAGGATGATGCATCTTTGTCATAAAGTGCGTAACATCAGTAAGTAACTATTCAGCGCATGAATAATTACATTCATAATAATTAGACGTGAAGGAGATATCTATGTCAATCCATGAACGACCTCTATCACCAAGGCTATCCATTTATCGTTGGTTACCAGGGATGATAGCAAGTATTTCTCATCGCATATCAGGTGTCTTATTGATTCTTTTTGTGCCGTTTTATTTATATCTTTTACATGGCATGACAGGTTCTCCTGAAGATTTTAATGATGCCGTTGCATTATTGCATACTGGCTTTGGGCGATTGATGTTATGGCTGACAACGGTCGCGCTGGTGTATCACTTTTTTAATGGCATTCGTTTTTTATGTTTGGATGCAGGGTGGGGTGAATCGCAAACGATGATGCGTAATTCTGCGCGTGCTGTACTTGGCATTGCCGCTTTGGCAGCGGTTATTTTGGGAGCATTATTATGGTAAATAAAAATCATGATTTAGGCACTGCTCACTCAGGTTTTAATGAATGGTATTGGCAACGATTAAGTGCTGTTGTGTTGGCGGTGTTATTGCCAGGAACATTTATACTACTCTGGACTGTATACCTTGGTGATTTGAATCAATTTGAATTGCTTGATTGGATTGATTCGTTTGTTTCACGTTTATTGCATACCTTACTTATTGTTGCCTTGATTGTGCATGCCTATATCGGTCTGAAAGTGATGATTGAAGATTATGTTCATACTGGATTACGCATTGTATTGATTGCTGGGATATTGGTGATGATGAGTCTATTTGGCATTTGGTGGCTGGCATTGATTTGGGCTTGGGGAGGCTGAAGTGACATATTTATCTACAGATAAAGTTGAACATCATGTTCATGATGTGGTGATTATCGGTTCAGGTGGTGCGGGCATGCGCTGCGCCTTGCAATTGGCGGATGCTGGACATCGTGTTGCGGTGATTACCAAAGTATTGCCGACACGTTCGCATACGGTGGCAGCGCAAGGCGGCATCAATGCGGCGCTCGGTAATGTTGTCTCTGATCATTGGCTGTGGCACATGTATGATACCGTTAAAGGCTCGGATTATTTGGGTGATCAAGATGCGATTGAATATATGTGCAGAGCCGCACCACTGGTGGTGAAGGAGTTGGAGCATTTTGGACTCCCTTTTACACGTCAGGAAGATGGTCGTATTTATCAACGTGCCTTTGGCGGTCAGATGCGTGAATTTGGTGAGGGCGGTCTAGCCAAACGTGCTTGTGCGGTGGCCGATCGTACAGGTCATGCCATTCTACATACCATGTATCAGCAAAATCTCAGAGCAGGTACACAATTTTATCAGGAATTTTTTGCCCTTGATTTGATTACCGATGATGAGGGTTGTCAGGGCGTGATGGCTTGGGATATTGCCAAAGGCGAGTACCACCTGTTTCAAGCTAAGGCTGTGATTCTGGCAACAGGTGGGGCAGGTCGCATCTTTAAGGTGACAACCAACGCGCATATTTGTACAGGTGATGGCGGCGCACTGGCGTTGGCGGCTGGTTTACCGATGGAAGATATGGAATTTTTCCAATTTCATCCGACGGGCATTGCCGATGTTGGTCCCTTGATTACGGAAGGGGTGCGCGGTGAGGGTGGTTATCTACTCAATAGTGAAGGTGAGCGTTTTATGGAACGCTATGCACCGATAGCCAAAGATTTGGCATGTCGTGATGTCGTTTCGCGTGCGATTGCACTAGAAGTCCGTGAAGGCAGAGGTTGCGGTCCAAATAAAGATTATGCTTTGCTCAAGCTCGATCATTTGGGTGCTGATTTTATTCTTTCCAAACTACCGAATATTCATGAACTGGCACTGCGTTTTGGCGGTGTTGATTGCACCAAAGACCCTATTCCTGTGCAGCCGACCGCGCATTATACGATGGGTGGCATTCCTTCCAATCGTTTTGGTGAAGTAGTAGCTCGCAAGGGCGATGATTGTGAAGCAGCTTATCCTGGATTGTATGCCATTGGTGAAGCAGCCTGTGCATCGGTGCATGGTGCGAATCGTTTGGGTTGCAACTCCTTACTTGAAATTATTGTCTTTGGACGTGCCTGCGGTAATCAAGTCATGCGTCATTTGAAGAAACACCCTTACCACCCTGAACTGGATAAGGATTGCTGGCAGAAAGGTGTTGCGCGAGTCGATGAATGGTTGAAAAAGGCAGGGAAAGGCTCTGGCATGCCGATTTCCGAGATTCGTACGCAAATGCAAACCATCATGCAAGAACATTTTAGCGTTTACCGTACGCAAGATGTCATGGCTGAAGGTGTGGAAAAATTGGAAGCTTTGGCCACTGAATTACCGAATGCGGCGATGTCGGACAGCAGTCGTCTCTTTAATACGGAACTGGTTGAAGCGATGGAGTTGGAAAACTTGATGTCATTGGCACGGGTTGCGGCAGCTGGTGCGTTGGCAAGAACTGAAACACGCGGTGCGCATGCACGCGATGATTTTCCTGAACGTAATGATGCAGACTGGTTGAAGCATACGCTGGCAAGTATACGTGATGACAAGGTGATGTTGGATTATAAACCTGTGCGCATGAAACCGATGACGGTGAAATCATTTCCACCTAAAAAGAGGGTGTACTAATGACTGAAACAATCAAACTCTCTGTTTTTCGTTACGACCCTGAAAAGGGCGGTAAACCCTCCATGCAGGCTTATGAAGTGCCTTTTAGTGGCGCGGGCATGAAATTGCTGGATGCGTTGAACTATATCAAATGGCATCTGGATGGGACGCTGACCTATCGTCGTTCATGCGGTGAAGGTGTGTGTGGTTCGGATGGTTTGAATATCAATGGTGTGAATGGGCTTGCCTGTATTACGCCGATTGCTGGCTTGAAACAGCCCATTCATGTGCGCCCCTTGCCGAGCATGGAGGTGATTCGTGATTTGGTGGTCGATATGGATCATTTCTTTGATCAATACCGACAAATTAAACCTTGGTTACAAACCTATAGCCCAGCGCCCGAACATGAACGTCTACAAAGTCCTGAAGAACGTGCCGAACTTGATGGGGCTTACGAATGTATCATGTGCGGTTGCTGCACCACATCATGCCCATCATGGTGGTGGAATGGGGATCGTTTTTTAGGCCCTGCAACTTTATTGCAAGCGGATCGCTGGATTAAAGATTCAAGAGATGAAGCAACGGGTGAACGTTTGGATCAATTGGAAGATGCGTTTAAACTCTACCGCTGCCATCAAATTATGAATTGCATGGAAGCATGTCCTAAGGGTTTAAATCCAACCAAAGCGATCAATCATATCAAACGGACGTTACTGAATCGTAAGTCATGAATAACACTTTATTACCCCATCAAGAAAAACAAGATACCAATTTTGATGAGCTCGCGAGTCATTTTCAAAAACGTATTTATGGCAGTCGGAAAGGGAAAATTCGTTTGGCTGTCTTGCAACGAGATTTGCTAGAACAGATACCTGAACTTAAAAAAGGCGGCTTAGAGATTTTGGACATTGGGGGTGGTTTGGCTCAAATGGGTCTGTACTGCGCAAGTTTCGATAACCATGTCACCATCAATGACCTATCAAAATCCATGCTTGATATGGGAAAATTGGAAGCTAAAAAACAAGGTTTAATGGATGATATGACTTGGCATCATGGTGCATATCAGACATTAGAACATAAAAAATATGATCTTGTTCTATGTCATGCAGTGTTGGAATGGCTGGCTGAACCGACCCTCTTGTTGGAAACGCTTGCGAAGTTTTGCAAGGATGATGGGCGTATTTCTTTGATGTTTTACAATATTGATGCTTTGATATTGCATAATCTGATTCGTGGTAATTTCAATAAAATTAAAAACCAAGATTTTTCAGGGATGAAAGGTGGTTTAACACCATTAAATCCTGTTTCTCCAGCGTGGGTGGAAGAAACATTAAAAAATAATGGGCTTGATGTGTTTTATAAAAGCGGCATTCGTGTTTTTAGTGATTATGTTGGTATCAAACATGGCGGCAATGAAAAGGATGTCGATGTTTTGGATATGGAACTTTCTTTTTCACAGCAACAGCCTTATATCAATATTGGACGGTATGTTCATTTTATATGCAAGAAAAACCAAACCGCACATTCGGTGGTGTGTCAATGACACCTGAGATGATATTGGATAGACGTCGTTTACGCCATCGCCTGAAATGTTTAGGCATGGCAGAATTGGATGTTTGGTTATCCCCGTTGAATGAAGCATTGCTCAGTAAAAATGAGGCTATTATTGCTGAAATTGATTCCTTGCTGCAATGGGAATCCCCTGAATTGTTTCGGCTAATGCACCATCCCAATGAAATACCAAAGCTTTTAAGACCCTGGTTACTCGCGGGCAACTAATCTTAAGGATGCTCCGCTGTGGGGGTGCGGCTTTAGCCGCGCTAAATGAACTTCTAGCCGACTTGCAATGTTAACAAGCGTTATTTCCAAATGCTTGTATTGAAAATATCTATCCATAGATTCTCGACACAAACTTTCGAGAATGAGAATCAGTGGATACACTGAATAGCGATTCAGATCACGATATCGCCAACCTTAGAACAACCATTAGTTTACTATCCCCCACCATTTTAAAGGAAACAACATGAGCCAAACCAGCTTTGCAAGCCTAGCTATCAACGAATTATTGATTCAAAACCTTGCAACACTTCATTATCAGAGCATGACACCCATTCAAAGCCAAAGTTTGCCAGCGATTTTAGAGGGTAAAGATGTCATTGGACAAGCCAAAACAGGCTCAGGAAAAACCGCCGCTTTTGGTTTAGGTTTACTGAATAAACTCACTATTTCAGATTTACATGTCCAAGGTTTGATATTATGCCCAACACGTGAATTAGCCGATCAAGTCAGCAAAGATTTACGCAAACTTGCGCGTACGCTTAGCAATGTAAAAATTCTTACCCTTGCAGGTGGCTTACCTTTCAAAGCGCAAGCTTCATCGTTGGCTTATGGTGCGCATATTGTAGTTGGAACTCCAGGGCGTATTTTGGATCACCTTGAACGTGAACATTTGGATTTAACGCATGTGACAACATGGGTACTGGATGAAGCTGATCGCATGTTAGATATGGGTTTTCAAGAGGCATTGGATAGCATTGCCAAACATGTGCCTAAACAGCGCCAAACCTTATTATTCAGTGCGACGTTTCCTGAACATATTCAACATATTAGCCAACATCTCATGGAACAACCCGTTCACATCCAAATCAACGATCAACACAATCAAGATTGCATTGAGCAGCATTTTTATGAAATCAATCCACTCGATGATCGGATTCAAATGTTGAGCAAAATTTTATCTGCTTATCCAGTTGAATCGACCATTGTTTTTTGCAATACCAAACGAGATACAAAAGATGTAAGCAATGCTTTAATTTATCAAGGCTTTAGCGCCTTGGCTTTGAATGGTGATTTAGAGCAATGGGAACGCGATCAAGCGATGATTCGTTTTGCCAATCAAAGCATCAGCATTCTTGTTGCGACCGATGTGGCTGCCCGAGGTTTGGATATTGAAGGCTTGGATTTGGTGATTAACTATCACATTGCCCAAAGCCCTGAAACGCATGTGCATCGTATGGGACGCACAGGACGTGCAGGAAAACAAGGCATCGCGTGTTCCATTTTCAGCCAAAAAGAATCATTTAAAGTGACTCGTTTAGGGGATTATCTTGAACGTAACATCATAGGCGAGAGCTTGGATGTAAGCCCTAAAGAACAGAAAATAACCCGACAAGCCCGTATGACGACTTTACAAATCGGTGGTGGTAAAAAACAAAAAATTCGTGCTGGTGATATTTTGGGAGCCTTAACAAGCGAAGGTGGTATTGAAGGCAAACAAGTGGGTAAAATCCATATTTTGGATCAATGGGCTTATGTGGCTGTTGAACGTTCGGTTGTAAATCAAGCCTTCAAAAAGCTCAATGATGGACTATTAAAAGGTAAAAAATTCAGAGTTCGCCGTATTTAATCGCTTGCTTGTTGAATGTTCATCACTCTGGAAGTGCGGCTTTATCCGCGCCGAATGACGTATCAAGGCACGGCTAAAGCCGTACTCCCAAAGCATGCTGAATTTTAAGTATAAGAGCTTCGGAAATAATGGGTAAGCTGAATAGTTAAGTTTATTTTTCATCAACGTCCGTAACATCAATGATATAATCCACCCATTGCTCTTCATCCACATCATCTTCAGAAATACTTTTATTTCGCATGGATATGCCCAATTCATGCATCTGCTCTTGAGAACCTGACAACAAAGGATGCCATGCCAACAAGGCTTTGCCTTCAAAACGCAAACGATAAGCGCATGTTTTGGGCAACCATTGAAAATGTTCCGCTTCAAAGTGTCGCATATTGAGACATTCAGGCACACGCAACAAACGATGACTATAATCCGAACAGGCACAGCGATTGGCATCAAACAAGCGGCAAGCAATATGGGTATGTAAGATTTCTCCGGTATCTTCATCTTCAAATTTCTGCATACAACATCGTCCACAACCATCACAAAGTTTTTCCCACTCAGGCTGCGTTAAGGTATTTAATGGTTTTTCCCAAAAATTCATAATGTTTTGCTCATTCAGGCGTTAATTCCGTATCTTTAGCAACAGGCAATTGCTGTGGATAATCGGTGGAATAATGAAGTCCACGCGATTCATGACGTTGTTGGGCAGAACGCACCATCAAATCTGCTACCAAAGCAAGGTTGCGTAATTCAATCAAATCACGGTTCAAAGGATGTCGCCAATAAAAGTTGGCAATTTCTTCTTGCACCACCAATAAACGACGTTTAGCACGGCGAAGCCGCAAATTAGAACGTACAATACCTACATAATGGGACATCACAGCTCGAATTTCATCCCAATTTTGTTTAATTTGAATACGCTCTTGTTCAGGTACAATACCCGCATCATTCCAAGCTGGAATCAGCAGATGTCCATGATTTGATGTTGTGTTTAATATTTTTTGACTGCATGTCTCTGCCATCACCAAGCATTCCAACAAAGAATTGCTCGCCAAACGGTTTGCCCCATGTAAACCCGTACAAGCGGATTCACCAATGACATACAAGTCTTCCACATCGGTCTCACCTGCCAAAGAGCTTGCCACACCACCACAGATATAATGCGCCGCAGGTACAATGGGAATGGGGCTTGTTCTCATATCCAAGCCTAAATCCATCAAACGGCGATGAATGTTCGGAAACTGTTTTAAAATTAACGTTTCACCTAAACCTTGTGCATCCAAAAACATGCAATCTTTGCCCTGTTTTTTGATTTCATGGTCAATGGCTCGTGCCACCACATCTCTGGGTGCAAGTTCACCGCGTTCATCATAATCAAATACAAAACGATGCCCTGAATCATCAATTAAATGTGCGCCCTCACCGCGTAGAGCTTCACTTAACAACATTGAAGCACCTGAAGGGTGAAACAAACATGTCGGGTGAAATTGCATCATTTCCATGTTGCGTACCGTACAGCCCGTACGCCACGCCATAGCAATACCATCACCCGTGGCAGCATGGGGGTTAGAGGTGTACATATAGACTTTACCTGCGCCACCTGTAGCAAGAACCGTATGCTTGGCGGTAATACTCATAATCTTACTATCAGGCTTTAGAAAATAGGCTCCCAAACAGCTATTTTTCCCCTGAAAACATCCTAAATGATGACTTGTTACTAAATCAATCGCGATGTGATGTTGGAAAAAATGGATATTTTTATGTTGTTTAACGTGGCTTAAAAGGGTTTCGCCAATGGCTTTTCCTGTGGCATCTTTGGCATGAGCAATACGTCGATGACTATGCCCACCTTCACGGGTTAAATGTAGTCCTTCACCACGACTATCAAAGGGTGTACCCCATGTCAGCAACTGTTGAATCATTGCACCACCACGTTCAGCAATGCGCTGCACAACATCTTCATGACAAAGCCCTGCACCTGCTTTCAAGGTATCCGCGACATGATTCTCAATCGAATCATTGGCATCAAAGACACCTGCAATACCACCTTGCGCTTGGTAGGTATTGGAATCTGAAAATTCACCTTTATTGACCAGTGCCACCGTGCCATGAGGTGCCAAATATTTTGCGGTTAATAAGCCTGCCGCACCACTACCGATAATAAGATAGTCATAATGAATAGCTTGCGTGTTCAAGTTTTTTTCTTCTCCAATAAAGTTTGTTGATATACATGTTCCAATTTTTCTATCATGGTCGATAATGAATAATTCTGCGCACGTTGCCATGTTGCTTGACGTACATCTTTTTCCCACATTGCCACGATGGCTTTGGCGACTTCAAGGGGCTGTTCAGCATCAACCACGCAACCCACTTCATCATTGACCAATTCACGCAAGCCACATACATCGGACACGACACAAGGCAAACCTGCTGCAAAAGCTTCGACCACCACACGTCCCATGCCTTCATTGTGTGACATCAAAGCAAAACAACGCGCTTTTGCCAAGTAAGCTATGGGATCAGCCCAACCTGCAAAATAAATCGCATCTGAAAGTTTCAGACTGCTTGCCAAAGCTTCCAGCTTTTCCCGATCTTCACCATCTCCCACCAATACCAAACGAGCATCAGGCTTGATTTCACGCACCGTTGCCCATGCCGTAATCAGCCGCTCCATGCCTTTGATGGGAACTAATCTTCCCACAGAAACCGCATCCCAAGTGATGTCTAAATCATTGTCATAGTGTCTGACACCTTGGCGAATGGATACAATATCTACACCGCTGGGAATCACTTGCCACTGGTCTTCAGAACCAATATCCAAAGCCAAATGATCATCCCGTTCGGCATAGGTCAAAGCAATCAATACATCGGTTTTTTTTGCCAAATAACGTTCAATCCAGATAAATAAATTTGTTTTGAGTGAGCCAAAATAACCATGAAAAATATGCCCATGTGGTGTATGAATGATTTTAGCTTGAGAACCGATTGCTGCCAAACGCCCTAAAGCCCCTGTCTTAGAGGTATGCGTATGAATGATGTCAAACGGTTCTTTACATAAGTTTTTCAGCTCTTGATAGGCTTGTAGATCATGCCAACCCAAACTTCGGAACATCTTTTTTAAGATGATGATACACCCATCTAAATCTTGGAATATCTGCAAATCGACATCGAGTTTTGCACGTTCACCCATCGACATATCCGATTCAATACTGCTGCCAAAGGCGAGCGTTACTTGATGACCTGCTCGTTGTTGTTCAATCGCCGATAACAAGGTGTTTACAGCCGAACCACCTCGATCCATACGCGTAATGAGATGTAAAATTTTCATAGCATCAGGCGAATAGCATTGACCAATACAGAATCATGTTTACCCCAAGAAAAATAGTTTGCCGTCTCTTTGCTTAAGTTTTTTCGTTGCGCTTCATCAGGGGTGTTTGCCAAATACGTCAACACAGCTTGCGCCAAAGCATCAGGCGTTGCTTGTTCTGCGACGTGATTGAGCGTATGCCAGCCGACCACATCAGGGTTCGCTCCAACAGGTGTCGCAATCACGGGTAAACCATGCACATTGGCTTCTAAAGTAACCAAACCAAAGCCTTCTAAGGAGCGTGTTGGTAACATAAACGCATCGGCTGCCATCATGTATTCATTGACTTTGTTTTCAGATAAAAAACCAGTAAAATGAATCACATCTTGCATACTTAACTCTACGGATAAACCTTGCAAAGCAGTCTTAAATTTACCGTCACCCATCACATCCCACATCACATCAGGACGATCGACATGCACAATAGCCGCCGCTTGAATCAATAAATCGACACCTGTACGCGGCACCAAATTCCTCAAGGTGATGATATGCGGTTGATTGGCTGTTTCTCCCCATAATGTCTGACGCAACAGTGATTTATCTTGTTCTTTGTTATCACTTTTGATGGGGTTAATCCCCCCCGCAGCAATGCGAATCGCGTTTTGTTTGATTGAAAAGAAGTCTTGTAAACGCTCACACATAAATTGACTCAATACCAAGGACGATGTGGCACTTTGATATACGGATGTTTCCAAGCGACGCATGGCAGCAATCACCAATTGTTGCTTCCAACTTCCACCTAAACCATGTCGCGTGGCATATTCTTCAAACGCAAATGAATGACAGACTTGTAAACGCGGTAATGTGCAACCAGCCTGCATCAATGCCCACATGGTGAACGGTTGTTCTGCCACGATGACATCAAAACCCTGATGCGTTTGCCACCATGCTTTCGCGGATGCTTTCAATTCTTGTAAACCTTGCCAGCCACGTTGACCTGAAAACGGTAAACGATATTCCACGACACCCGATGGTAAGCATAAACGCAAGGGTGCATCGGGCTTGGGTTGACGTGTGACAAGGGTGACATCTAAACCATCTTTGAGCAAAGCACGAATATGATGATGCAACATACGTTCTGCGCCACCAATCACATCTTCAGCCGAAACATCGGCGACCACCAACACACGTTTGTCACGTTGCCTCAAAATTGCCACCCCCGTTGTTGCATCCAGCGATTCATTAACAACAATCCCCACAATATATCCGAACGATCTCGACCTTGTTGATGTTGAGACCATTGGTTTTGAATAAATTTAGGGCGAATCAAACCGCCCAAAGGCTTGTTTGCGATTAAGTCTTCGACTTCGCCCGTTAAATCAGATCGCAACCAATGTTTAATGGGTGCCATAAAGCCTTGTTTGGGGCGATAAACAATATCATGGGGTAAATCATCACAGGCAATCTCTTTCAATAAGACTTTGAGTTTTTCTTGCCAAGGAAAGCCTTTGACTTTGCATGATTCAGGCACATTCATCATGACATTGATTAAATTGGTATCTAAAAATGGCGCACGCAATTCCAAACCATGTGCCATGCTCATGCGATCACCGACCACCAATAAATCATCACTGATATAACTTTGTAAATCATACGCCATAGCTCCATTGACCACACCATAATAGCTTAACAACCCTGACAAACCGCCATAAACATCATTGCTATTTTGCCATTTTTTTGTCGCAGTGGTTGCCTGCGGTCGTGTAAACATCTGTTGCCAATTGGTTTCAACCGTACGTGTCCAAGCCTGATAAGCTTGCGCTGCATCCATATCAAGACCTTGTAAAAAACGGCGCAAACGTCCGCGAACATTACGGCTGGAATCGCTATCACCCCAACGGTTCAATAGTGATAAAAGGAGATGTCGTGCAGGCAAACCTTGTAAACGTTGATGCCACGCCATACCTAAATAACGTGGATAACCACCAAACAATTCATCACCACCCACACCCGATAATGCCACATCCACATAAGGCTTGGCTGCCTGACTGATTAAATAAGTCGGCAGTGCTGCAGCATTACTGACAGGTTGGTCAAATGCGGTTGCCAAATCATCCAAGCATTGCAACGCATTGGCATGGACTTCAAGGGTTTGATGCTCACAGCCAAGGTGGTTGGCAACCTGTTGCGCAAAACGATTTTCATCATAATCATCGCTTGCACCTGTAAACCGTACACAAAAGCTATGCAAAGGGTTGGAACTTTGCTGTGCTAACATCGCAGCAATCAACGATGAATCCACACCACCTGATAAAAAGATACCCACAGGTTTATCCGCCAACATGCGCAACGAAAAAGCTTGCTGCAAATGCTCTTTGACATGATGTTTTAAGTCATCACCTGATAATTGAATCGGTTCAGGTTCAGGTAAAAAAAAGTAACGCCGAATTTGCAAGCTTTCACCTTGCCGAAGCATCGCATAACAACCTGCTGGCAATTGAGATACTTCTTCGTACATGGTGCGTGGTGCTTCCACGCGCATCCGAACCAACACATCTTGCACCGCCTGAATATCAGGGGTAAGCGTAAAATCACCATGTTCAAACGCCGATAGGGTCGATGCAAAACCCACGCGCCCTGCTTGTTCACACACAAACAACGGTTTTTCACCCAAAGAATCCCGTGCAATCAAGATAATTTTTTGCTCCGTATCCCAAAGAACGATGGCAAACATACCTTGCAACATCGTGAACATGGTTGCGCCATAACGGCGATAAAGATGGGGTAAAATTTCGGTATCCGAATCAGAGAAAAAGTGAACACCTTCATCTTCTAATTGTTGGCGTAAATCAGGATAGTTATAAATACACCCATTAAACACGACAACCACATCATCCACTTGCATGGGTTGATGACCGCGTGCATCCACGCCTACAATGGCAAGCCGATGATGCACTGCTGCAAACGCAGCATCTTGATAATGACCCTTATCATCAGGCCCTCGTTGAGACACTGCCGATGCCATACGTTCACATTCATGTAAACTTGGATACTGACCCCATAGCGCCACAAAACCACACATCTACAACTCCTTGCGCCCTAACATACGAAAAAATAAGCCACGCATATCCATGCCAATCCCCATAGCGGCAGGAATGGAAAACAAGGTAATGACGGTGGAAAATAAAAGTCCCCATGATAATGCCAATGCCATCGGAGCAACAAAAGGATCAAAACCACCCCAACCATAAGCGGTGGGTAAAAGTCCGACCACGGTGGTAATGGTGGTAAGCAAGACGGCGCGTAAACGGCGTTGACCACTGCTGATAATGGCTTCACGCCAAGGTACACCTTCTTCTAACTGGCGTTGAATAAACACAGCCAAGACCAAGGAAGCATTCACCACCACACCTGTTAACGCAACAAATCCCATCATTGCCATAAATGAAAGCGGTTCACCGTGAAGATAAAAACCAACAACAATACCAATAGCACCAAAGGGTATCGCTAACATCACCAAAAAAGGATAACTGATACGGTTAAACTGAATGGCTAAAATGACAAAAATACCCGCCAAGGCGAACATAAAACTATAAATAAGCCCCTGAACAGATTCTTTGCTGCGTTCTTGTTCCCCACCTAAATGATAACGCACCTTTTGAATATCATCAGCCAACCATTCATCTGTACGTTTCATGACTTGCTTATTGAGTTCTTTGGAATTGATATGAATACGATCGACTTCGCTGGAGACATTGATAATGGGTCGCCCATCTTTGTGTCGAATACTGCTACTGCCTTCCGTCTCCTCAATATGCGCTACACGCGATAAAGGCACCATGCCACCGCGTGCATTGGGAATGGCTAAATGCATCAAGGTACCTAAATGATGCTGCGCTTTTTCAGGGTAACGAATCGTCACATTCACTTCTTCTGTGCCTTGTTTCAAGGTTGAAACTCGAATGCCATCAAACGCCGCTTTGATATGCATTGCCGCTGTTTTTAAATCAATACCAGCATACGAAGCTTTGGCACGATCCAACACGATATGCAGCTCTTTTTGCCCTGGTTGCAAATCACTTTCAATCGCAGTTGCTCCCTCAATTGTATGAAGAAGATGCTCCAAACGCTTGGCAACACGCACTTTCGCGGCTTCATCGGATCCACTGATTTCTACTTGTAAGGCTCGCCCAACAGGTGGACCTGAAGATTTCATGGCAAAACTAAGCTTCAAATCAGGAAACAATGCAGGAATATCCTTTTGAATCTTATCCATCACCGTGTATGCTGATATGTCGCGTTGGGTAAACGGCGTTAAAATCACCCGCACAAAACCAAAACGGTCGCCCACTTGTTTCAATGATTCTCGTTGGTCAGCACTGTTTTCACCTGCCACAATAGTGGTGGTTTCCAGAATACTAGGGTCGATGCGTTGGCGTACTTCTTTATCCAATTGGATGAGTTGCTGAAAATTATCTTCCAAGGTTGTGCCAATAGGGCTACTGACACGCAAATAAAACTCACTTTCCGCACCACCAGGAAATAATTGAAATTTCATATGACTCGCCGCTAGCCCTGTTGCAGCCAGTGCCAATAAGGTCAATAAAATAGTCAAATAACGAAGTTTGACAGCCAGTTTAAGAAATTTTCCATACAGATGATTAAACCAGTTAAATATTTTTCGTTCACGAGGACGTTTTGTAGCATTGGCAACATCACGAATATGATTGGGTAAAATAAAGAGAGCTTCCACCAAAGAAAAAGAAAGCAATACAATCACCACCACAGGAATCGAATAAATAAATTTTCCGATAATGCCATCCATGTACATCAAGGGTAAAAAAGCCACAATAGTAGTTAAAACAGTGGCTGTAACAGGGCCTGATAATTCATACGTACCTTCAATAGCGGCTTGTTCAGGCGGTAAACCACGTTCCATGTGCCATGTTGCATTTTCACCAATAATAATGGCATCATCGACCATCAAACCCAACACCATGATAAAACCAAACATGGTCAAAAGATTCAGTGTGACACCTGAAAAATACAACAATGCCAAACCTGAAAAGAATACAATCGGCAAACCCCATGCGGTGGTGATGGCAACTGCTGGACGTAAAAATAACAACAAGGTTAATAATACCAAGCCTAAACCAATGGCACCATTGCCTGTTAATACACCCAAACGAAGGCGTGTAATCAATGAAAAATCTTGATAAGTGCGCACTTCCATATGGTAGCGTTCAGGCACTGTATCCAAATAAGCGCGCACCCGATCGACCAATGTAATAATATCTTCATCGCCTTTTTTCATGACAATAAAATTGACCGCAGGTTTACCTTGTGCTGCCACCATACGATTGCTTCGTTCCAAGGCATTCTCAATATCAGCCACATCTTTGAGACGTAAGGTTTGTCCTTTATCATTGGCTCGCAAGACTAAATTTCCTGCATCTTTTGCCGATGTAAACTCACCCGTAATACGGATGATTTGTTGCCCTTCATCTGATTTTAAACGCCCCCCTGGAGCATTAATATTCCAACCTTGTATTAACCGCACCACATCATTGATGGATACACGTTGTTGACGCATCTTTTTGGGATTTAACGTAATTCGAATTTCTTCTTTGCGATCCCCTTGCACAAACGCATGAGATACACCTTTTAAATTCAGAATATCATCTTTGATATGCGTGCTAATATGTTTTAATTCTAAATCACTCACATCACCAAAAATAGTAAAACCCAATACAGGAGCTTGTTCTGATTTGATTTCAGCAATCACAGGAGCGGCAGGCAAATCTATTGGCAAGGAAGCACGGTTGATACCTTGCTGAATATCAGAGACCAAACGTGATCGATCTTGATAATTTGGATCAACTTGAACGGTCATTGTCATGACACCTGTAAAGGCAGTCGCATACAAGGTATTGATGCCATCAATGCCTTTGAGTTCGCGTTCAATCGGCGTTAATAAAAGATTTTCCACTTCCTTGGGTGATGCTCCCGGATAGACTGCTGACACCACAATGGTGTCAAAATTCACGCTGGGAAACGCTTCGCGTTGGATATTTAAAGCGGCATAAGCACCTGCTGCCAATAACATCAATGACAATAAATTAACCAGCAAACCTCGACGCACAAAAAAGGTAATCATTGCTTTCATTGGCTTTCTCTTAATAAACGGACAAGTGATTTGGGTAAGGGTAAGACACTTATTTCATCGTGAAGATGCTGCTTGGTCAAAGGTATTTCATCCAAAAACTGTGTTTTACCATCTCGATAGGCGAGACGTGAAAAAATACCAATGGCTTTTAAATGTCGCTGAAATGCGGTTAGTCGAACACAATCATGCCAATGCGTGACATCTGTAAAAGAAGATTTTAATGAATGAGGAAGTGCCTCAAAAAAAATACTACTCCAAGCAAAACGTAAACTTTCAGGGTAATCTTGATAACAATCATACAATAATGAAGCAAGATCATAGGTCACAGTGCCCATCACCGCATCTTGAAAATCAATGATACCCAAGGGTAAACCATCAGGTGGTAACATGAGATTGCGGCTATGAAAATCCAAGTGGACTGGAACACAAGGCAAGCTTGTTAACATCTCCAAAGAAGGGCGTAAATCCCGATGGAAATCATCCCGTTGTTGTTGACTAAGTGTGACATCAAGCACTTTGGGCAGATACCAATCCACATAAAGATCACATTCTTTTTGCATACGAGTAAGGTCAAATTGCGTTAAATCACATGCCATGCTTGATGCTTGTAACACATGCAGTTGGCGCAAAGCATCGACAAACAAAGGCTCTAAAGCTATCCCTTTTTGACGGCAAACGGCCCAAGTATCATCGGCAAAATCTTCCAACAATAAAAAACCTTGTGAGACATCCAGTGCTATACGTTGAGGAACGCGCAAGTTTGCATGCGTCAAACATGCTTGAAGGTTTAAAAAGGAAGATAAACTTTCTTTTTCTGGTGGCGCATCCATGAGTACCCATGTTTTTTCTTCACTACTGACTCGAAAATAACGGCGAAATGAAGCATCCCCTGCCAATAATTGCATGGAGAAAGTGGGTAAATCGAGGGTGTTTAACCAAGATAAGGCTTGTAAGGCACGGGCATCCTTCATTGCGTGACCACTAAACCAGTCACATGCATGGATTCTTTCAGCTTTAATAAATCTTTTTTAGCGACTATTTTATCCATATATTGCCCTGTATAAATACGATACCATATACCTAATTTTGCCAGATTTACTTCTTGAATGCGTGTTACAAGCCCCTTCTTTTTAAGGTTTTCCAACAATGACATTGCATCGGATCGTTTCTGAAAGGAAGCCAATTGAATCTGATACATTCGTTGACTGTGACTGATGGTTTCTTTTTTTACTGCGCTCGATATAGGCGGTTTCAGCTTATGCTTCTCAATCATCGGTGTTTGCTTTATTTCTAGATGAATGACATCTCGATTTTTTAATAGTGAAGAATCAATTGATTTTTTTTGAGCTGGTTGATTCAACGCTGATGGTGTAATTGATTGTTTGGGTAAATCATTATAAAATATCAAATCACCCACTTCTCTCATCGACACCTGTTTAGCTTTATGGTGTTGTTTTGCGATCAGCCTTAAACTTTCCAATTCATTTTTTTGTTTTTTAATTAAATTCTGTAAACGTTCTTTATCCTGACTTGAAGCCATTTCAGCACCCTGATCTCTATCAAGCCAAACTCTACCTGAGAAAGCCAGTATCACCACAATCGCTAATAAACCAATCAATACAACAATGGTCATCTGAGGAACGGGGCGTTCACTTTTTTCCGGATGTTCGGAAGCATGCACTTCAATATGGGCAAAATCCTTTCCAGACATGATCAATACCTCTGCATTACTAGCTTACATCTGTTCAGGTGCTGAAACGCCCAATAGGGTTAAGGCATTAAAAATCACCTGCTTCACAGCAGATGCCAATAACAAACGGGCTTGTGTTAAGGCTTCATCTTCCGTAACCACACGATTTTTATGATAAAAACTATGAAAATCTGCGGCTAATTTCATCACATAAGTTGCCACTCGGTATGCTTCCAAACGATCTGCGGCTACCGTCAACATATCACCATAAGCAAGCATGTTGGCAATCAATGCTTGTTCTTCTGCGCTTACCAAAGGCGACACATCCACATCTTTCACTGGCAATAAGACAATGCCTTCTTCTTTTGCTTTTCTCAAAATAGATGCGATACGTGCATGAGCATACTGCACAGAATACACAGGGTTTTCATTGCTTTTTTCTTTGGCTTCTTCCAAATCAAAATCGAACTGACTTTCGATGCGACGTGTCATAAAATTAAAACGCACGGCATCGGATCCAACTTCATCGACTACTTCTCGCAAGGTTACAAAGGTTCCTGCGCGTTTGGACATTTTAACAGCTTGCCCATCACGGGTGAGATTCACCATTTGAACCAATAATACATCAGGTTGATCATCTTTTTGGGTCAATGCCTTCATTGCGGCACGTACACGGCTCACATAACCGCCATGATCTGCGCCCCAAATGTCAATCATACGATCAAAGCCACGCTGAAATTTATTTTCATGGTAAGCAATATCCGCCGCAAAATAAGTCGCTGTTCCATCTTTTTTTGCCAACGGACGATCGACATCATCACCAAAATCAGTGGTTCGGAAAAGCCATTGCTCGACTGGCTGATAGTTTTCAATGGCTTTGCCTTTCGGGGCAGGAAGTGTGCCTAAATATACAGTACCTTGCTCTCGTAGACGTTGAATAAGTGATTGTACTTTGCCAGATTCATGCAGTTTCTTTTCAGAAAAGTATTCATCAAAGTGAATGTTCATAATGTCCAAATCATCGGCAATCATACGCATATTGGCTGCAATACTTTCTTGATTTAACCAAGCAAGGCGTTGTTCTTCGCTCCATGATTGCACGGTTTCAAAATCATGAATTTTTAGCAGTTCCTTGGCAATATCAATAATATAATCACCCGGATATGCTGAATCAGGCAGTTGAATGGTTTGCCCTTGTAGTTCACACATGCGCAACCAAACAGAATTGGCCAACACGCCAATTTGAGTGCCTGCATCATTGATATAATATTCACGATGAACCTTAAAACCGCGCGCACTTAACACACGCCCTAAGGCATCACCTACGACAGCGCCTCGACCATGTCCTACATGCATCGGACCCGTGGGGTTTGCTGATACAAATTCCAAACAAACTTTTTCAGCATTGTTATCGACTGGCAGTTGCCCATAAGACGCAGCTTCAGTCAAAATTTTCTTAAGAACTTCTGCTTCACAGGATTTTTGCAAACGAATATTGATAAAACCAGGACCTGCAATCGTAGTTTCCTCTACAGCATCGGGCCATGCAGTCATGGTCAGCAGTTTATCGGCTACTTGACGTGGATTCATGTTTAACATGCCAGCCAAAGGCATCGCCACATTACATGCATAATCACCATGTTCTTTCATCTTTGGGCGACTCAATTTAACGTGTACTGATGATGAATCAGTCATATTTTTTAACAAAATATTGACTGCATCTTGCAATACTTGTTCCAGTGATTGTTTCACAATAACTCCAAATTTTTTCATTTTTTCCAAATGATACATCAGCATCAATATTCATCACTATCAAATGTTATAACTTTTAGAAAGTTGCAGGGAATCTCTGCATGTTTAAGACTTTATACATCAAGCATGGGGTAAAAAAGGCTGAGGGTTAATCGCTTTACCAAATCGCAACACTTCAAAATGCAAGTGTGGACCTGTTGAGCGACCAACAGAGCCAATGCGACCAATGAGCTGTGCATCTTCCACAAGATCACCGACCTTCACAACGGCAGATGACATGTGTGCATAGCGTGTGCGATAACCATAACCATGGTCAATCTCAATCAAATAACCATAACCTCTCATTTTACCTGCAAATATCACAACACCTCGGCTTGCTGACAAAACAGCTGCACCAAAATGATTGGCAATATCCACTCCTTTATGCATCGCAAGTCGACCTGTAAAAGGATCATCTCGCATACCAAAGTGAGAACTCAACCAACCACCTTTCGTAGGCCAAGCATGAGGTTTGGCTATTTTTTCTTCGCGATCGCCCTGTAGAAACATATCAATAGCTTCCAGTTGTGCATCAAGATGTGTTATTTGTGTATTCATCGAGACCATTTTTTGACCCAAACCCACAGGGTTGACAGTCAAATCACTCGCTGCAATAGGAGGTCCACCCATCGCTGGAGGCATATCAAAATCAAAACTATCATCCTTCATTTTAGAGCTTTTAAGCAAATGTTTCCCGAGTGCATTTAAGCGTATCATACGGGCTTTTAATTCACCCAAATGATGCACATACATAGCCACTTTTTCATGTTCCAAGCCCAATTGCGTTTGCATGTTTAGAAATTCATTTTTCTGCTGCTTATATAACAATGACAGGGTATGTTGAGATTTTTCTAAGGCGATAGAAAGATGTTCAGTTTGGTAAACAGCGTAAACACCCCAAGCAGAACAAGCGCCCAAAATAAGCATCAATAGCGCCGACAATAGCAACCATGTTTTGCGAATGCGATAACTACGAACAGGTCCAGAATCTGGCACTAACATCAAAGAAAAATGTTTCAAAAGAGTTACCTCAAACGATGACACATGGATAACATCACGCATGCGTTCATTTTGTAAGCCGTCATGAATTTGCCATGCTAGCTGCATAGTGTTTTGCTGTAATACCTGACAAACAGAGCTGTCGTTTTTTTATGTCACCATGCACATAAGATAAATGAATGTGCAACACTGAACTGGGCAATAAACCTTGCGCTTGTTCTGCCCATTC
Source organism: Mariprofundaceae bacterium (assembly GCA_030950985.1). Lineage (GTDB taxonomy): Bacteria > Pseudomonadota > Zetaproteobacteria > Mariprofundales > Mariprofundaceae. The sequence goes on from JAUZQM010000120.1 coordinate 20,213, forward strand.
AATCAAACATATCCACGGCGGTGTAAAAAACTCTCGAATACCCAACATATCAGCATCATCTTCTCCATCTAAACGATACCAATCCATATGGGCGATACGGCATGCATTTCCACCCGATACAACACCATGATATTCTTGAATAATGGCATACGTTGGACTTGGAATCACTTCATCTTGCACACCCAATGCCCGCATCACAGCTCGTGAAAGAACACTTTTTCCAACCCCTAATTCACCTGAAAAAGCTAACACATCCCCTGTTTTCAATGCACTTGCCAGACCCGTTGCCCAAGCGATGGTTTCTTGCTCATTGGCAAAAACATATTCAAACTTATGATGCAAACAATTGCCCCGATAATGCTTTCATTAAATCATGAGGCGTAAGCAAACCGACGACGACGTTATTGTCTAAAACAGGTAAGTGATGAATATCCTTTTCCGTCATTAACGTCGCTACTTGTGATAGATTTGCATTGACATCAATTGTTTGCACATCAAATGTCATCAAATCTTCGGCGACCATCGCTTGCATGCGTCCTAATTCTTGCTCAAACTTAGCTTCACCCAAAGGAATAATCATATCAAAAATTGCAATCGCTGTTGGCATATGCAATTTCGCTTGCTGATCAATCAAATCATTTTCTGTCAGTATACCTAAAAAGCATTGGCTATCATCAACCACTAAGATGCCTGTAATACTTTCATCAACAAAACGTTGAGATAATGATTTAATAGGCGTATCCAACGAACAAAAAGATAGTTTTTCATTCATCATATCACGTGCTGTTAACATATCTGACTCCTCTTCTATCTATCAAGTTAGCATATCATCTGCATCGCCGCCGTTGTCACCCTCGAGCATTTGTGACGTGGGGCTTTGGGTTCAATTGTTTCAAACATGAGATGCCCGATAAACAAACTCGGGCATGACGATGCTTGCAAACTTGAACGACTTATAGCTTATGCTTTATGGTAAATCTCACTACCTTTCTCTTTAAAGTTTGCAGACTGCTCATACATCCCTTCTTCAATGGCCTTCATCGCTTCAATACCATGTTCAGCTGCATAATCACGGACATCTTGAGTGATTTTCATTGAGCAGAATTTAGGGCCACACATCGAACAAAAATGCGCCACTTTTGCTGATTCTTTAGGCAAGGTTTCATCATGAAATAATTTCGCAGTGTCTGGATCAAGGCTAAGATTGAATTGATCTTCCCAACGAAATTCAAAACGAGCTTTAGACAAGGCATCATCACGTTGCTGGCAACCTGGATGACCCTTCGCCAAATCCGCAGCATGGGCTGAAATTTTATAGGTAATGACACCAATTTTTACATCATCACGGTTAGGTAAGCCCAAATGCTCTTTAGGTGTCACATAACAAAGCATGGCACAGCCATACCAACCAATTTGAGCCGCGCCGATACCCGATGTAATATGATCATAACCCGGTGCAATATCAGTGGTTAAGGGACCTAAGGTGTAGAATGGCGCTTCATCACAGCATTCCAACTGTAAATCCATATTTTCTTTAATCATTTGCATTGGCACATGACCAGGGCCTTCAATCATCACTTGCACATCATGTTTCCACGCAATTTTAGTGAGTTCACCTAAGGTTTTTAGCTCACCCAATTGCGCTGCATCATTCGCATCCGCAATCGAACCAGGGCGCAAACCATCACCCAATGAAAAGGACACATCATAGGCTTTCATGATTTGGCAAATATCTTCAAAATGAGTGTAGAGGAAATTTTCTCGATGATGTGATAAACACCATTTCGCCATAATCGAACCACCACGAGAAACAATGCCCGCTAAACGATTGGCGGTGAGTGGCACATAACGCAGTAGCACGCCTGAATGGATGGTGAAATAATCCACGCCCTGTTCAGCTTGTTCAATCAAAGTATCGCGAAACACTTCCCATGTTAAATCTTCAGCCACGCCGTTTACTTTTTCTAAGGCTTGATAAATCGGCACTGTACCAATCGGCACGGCTGAATTACGGATAATCCATTCACGTGTTTCATGGATATTTTTACCTGTCGATAAATCCATGATCGTATCTGAGCCCCAACGGGTCGCCCAAGTCATTTTATCGACTTCTTCTTCAATCGAAGAACTCAAAGCAGAGTTACCAATATTACCATTGATTTTCACTAAGAAATTTCGACCAATAATCATCGGCTCTAATTCAGGATGATTGATGTTGGAAGGAATAATCGCACGACCGCGAGCAACTTCATCACGGACAAATTCAGGCGTAATCACTTGCGGAATACTTGCGCCAAACGATTGCCCTGGATGCTGCGGCGTAATCGCTTCTAATTGGTCACGTTTTTGATTTTCGCGAATCGCTACATATTCCATTTCAGGGGTCACAATACCTTGACGTGCGTAATGCATTTGCGACACATTTTTGCCAACTTTGGCTTTGCGTGGTGTTTTTAAATGTTCAAATCTAAGATGATCAATGCTTTCGTCATCACGGCGTTCATTGCTATATTTAGATGATAGACCCGTCAAAAATGCCGTGTCATCGCGATCTTCAATCCAAGGTGTACGCACATCAGGTAAGCCTTTTTTCAAATCAAGCTCAACATCAGGATCAGTATAGGGACCCGATGTATCATAAACCAAAATAGGGTGATTATCTTCAAAGCCAGCAGAAGTTTCAGTCGGCGAAAGACTAATTTCTCGCATCGGCACACGAATATCAGGGCGAGAGCCTTCAACATAGACCTTTTTCGAGTTTGGATAAGGCTGACGCGCCTCATTCTCAACGTTTGTTACTTCAACTCTTGCTTCCATGTTTCCCTCTCCGATCTACCAAATATACAAAAAATACGGAGGCGCATCATAACCAACAAGATTTACAAAGAACACCTACAAAAAAAGATTGTAAGGACACACTGAACTATTTTATCCATGCAAAATTACAAAATCACCACACATTAAAGGGAAATGTCTTGTTGGATAGCATGTAACATCGTGTCCATATGGTCTGGAAAAAAATGCCCTGCCCCATCAATAGCATGAAATTTCACATGGCTAGGCATGGTGTTTATCCATGCTTGCACCTGTTCAAACGGTACAATTTCATCAGAAGTGCCTGAAATCACCGTCAAAGGTCGTGTTTCATCGCGCATAAAATCAAACGACCAAAGGTTGACGGCTGGGGCAATCGTAAACATCTGTTGCACCCGTGAATCTCGATGCGCTGCCAATAAACCTGCATACGTTCCAAAAGAAAATCCTGCTAGCCAAAGTTCTGATTGTGGATGTTTTTCAGCCAAGTAATCCAAGGCTGAAATGACATCATCGGATTCGCCTTTCCCTTCATCCCACGCGCCTTCAGATTGTTCTACGCCTCGAAAGTTAAAACGAAGAACAGAACACCCCATGTCTTCAAAACACCGTGCCAACCAATAGACCACTTTATTACGCATAGTTCCGCCATAAAGAGGGTGGGGATGACAAACAACAACCGCAGGTTTTCCTTGTTCTCCCGCTTGGTATAAGCCTTGTAAAACACCTGCCTTACCTTGAATCATGGTTCTTACATGTTGATGATGTGTCATTGAAATAAATCGTCATAAACAGACTCTGAAAAACCGAGTATTATCGTTCCATCAAACGCTAAAACAGGACGTTTAATCATGCTCGTATGCGCCTTCAACAAAGCCATTGCCTTGGCTTGATTCAAATTGCTTTGATCTGCATCGGATAATTTGCGCCATGTTGTGCCACGTTTATTTAAAAGTGCTTCCCAACCGACGTGTTCACACCATGTTTGTAACACTTCAAGGCTGATGCCTTCTTTCTTATAATCATGGAATGTGTACGGAATGTTTTTGGCTTTAAGCCAACGCCGTGCTTTTTTAATCGTATCACAATTGGGGATGCCGTACATATGAATAGTCATTGGCTTCTCAGGAAAAATCAAAAGGATCGGAATAAATATTTGCCATAGAAGCACCCGACATAAAACATTGTTTTTTGATGGCATCGACCATCTGAGGATCGCCACAGACATAAACCCGATAGCCTTCTAAGGAAGGAAAATATGTTTTGACAATCTGTTGAATATCGCCTTGTTGACCACCTTCAGGTGCATCACCATGCAAGACACAAGGCGTATAGGATACGGATGGATGTTCATCCGCCAAATGGCGTAATTCATCGATATAATACAATCCAGCAGTCGCTAAACTGCCATGATACACACTGATTGAACCTGTATGACCCTTGGCTAAAGCATCACGCATCACGCCATGCAATGGAGCGAGACCTGTACCGACACCAATCATCAATAAAGGTTGTCCTTGCTCACGATTCGTATAAAAACAATCACCTGATGCACCCATAATACTTAAACTATCACCCACACCAACGACATCATGCAGATAACTACTTACTAGCCCATCGGGTACACGTTTAATATGTAATTCCAAATAATCTTCTGTTGGCAAACTGGCTAAAGAATAACTACGAATCGTTTGACCATCTTGCCCTTTGATATTGATAAATTGCCCAGCAACATAATCGATTTTATGGCGTGGTTTTAAGCGTAAACGAATCACTGATTCATTCAATAATGAATTTTCTAAGACTTCCGCCAACATCCAATCTTTGGATGCATCGTATAAACTCACTTCCAAATCTTCTTCGGGCTTACAAATACACGCTAAAAAGTGATTTTGTACGACCAAGGTATCTTTGAGACCTGTTTGGGAAACCTTAGGTGGTGTGCCTTGTACTGCTTTCATCATACATGATTGACACACACCACTTTGACACGCGTTCGGAACAAAGACTTTATGACGAAGCAGACAAGCAAGCACCGTTTCATCCTTGTCACAGGCATAGTTCTCATCTTTATATGTAATCATGACCATCTGGAATACCACCTTTTACATGTTGTTCTTTAGCTGATTGATAGATTTCTGCGAATACTATCGCCCATAGCTATAAGGTCTGTAATTTTATATTTCACGTATATTTATAGCAGCAATGCCGCCTAGTTAGAGCTTAGCTAACTGATGTTACGCACGCCGTCATTCCTTGGTCTTTCAATCGATTTTCGGGAATGAAGATTGCTCTGTGTTCATGACTCTGGAAGTGGGGGGG
>JAUZQM010000121.1 GCA_030950985.1 Mariprofundaceae bacterium
ACCAGAAAACACGAGGTTTACTGGTCTTTATCGGTCTTTTTAAGACTGCAATATGGTGCCCGGAGCCGGAGTCGAACCGACACGATCGTAATGATCGAGGGATTTTAAGTCCCTTGTGTCTACCAGTTTCACCATCCGGGCAAGTCTAACACTGGTTTTTTAAAATGGAGGCAGGGGCGAGAATCGAACTCGCGAATAAAGGATTTGCAGTCCTCCGCCGTAGCCACTGAGCCACCCTGCCTTTTCAACACGCTTTGAAGCTAAAAAAGGGATCTAAATAATTAGATCCCTTTTTAATTTGGAGCGGGTAACCGGGCTCGAACCGGTGACCTCAACCTTGGCAAGGTTGCGCTCTACCAGCTGAGCTATACCCGCGAACGGCGCGAAATATATCGTTGTGCTAAATACTTGTCAAATATTTTTTACTGCTCAATAAAATAAAGGGGAAGCTGTTTGTTTTAGAATATAAAAAAAGCCGCCTTTCCAAAGAAAGACGGCTTAAAATGTCATCATCAATAACGATCAATACCCAAAGGTAAGTGATTTAATTTTTAGATTTATCCACGATTTTGTTAATCCAAGGCATCATAGCGCGAAGCTTTTCACCTGTTTTTTCGATTGGATGGTTGGCATTGTTACGACGTGCAGCAGTCATTGACGCATAGTTTGTTGCACCTTCAAGAATGAATTGTTTTGCATATTCACCCGATTGAATGTTGTTCAATGCTTCTTTCATGGCTTTGCGTGATTCATCGTTAATCACTTTAGGGCCAGTCACATATTCGCCATATTCAGCATTGTTTGAAATAGAGTAGTTCATGTTGGCGATGCCGCCTTCATACATCAAATCAACAATTAATTTCAACTCATGCATACATTCAAAATACGCCATTTCTGGCGCATAGCCCGCTTCCGTGAGTGTTTCAAAACCAGCTTTCACCAATTCAACAGCACCGCCACAGAGTACAGCTTGTTCACCAAATAAATCTGTTTCAGTTTCATCTTGGAACGTTGTTTCAATCACACCCGAACGACCACCACCAATCGCAGATGCATAAGACAAGCTGATAGCTTTTGCATCACCCGTTGGATCTTGATGAATAGCAATTAAATCAGGAATACCACCACCACGAACAAATTCAGAACGAACGGTGTGCCCCGGAGCTTTGGGTGCAACCATGATAACATTCAAATCAGCACGCGGTGTAACTTGATTGTAATGAATGGCAAAACCATGCGCGAAAGCCAATGTAGCACCTTGCTTGATGTTGGGTTCGATTTCTTCTTTATACAAGACTGATTGAAATTCATCTGGGGTAAGAATCATGACAACATCAGCAGCAGCAACCGCATCGGCAACATTGGTAACTTTTAAGCCATGTGCTTCTGCTTTAGCAATCGATGAAGATCCAGCACGCAGACCAACGATGACGTCAACACCTGAATCATGAAGGTTTGTAGCGTGAGCATGACCTTGTGAACCGTAGCCAATAATCGCTACTTTTTTACTTTTGATGATGGAAAGATCCGCATCTTTATCATAATAAACATTTAAAGACATTCTTATCTCCTTAATAAATCGTACATTTTAAGCTATGAAAATTGAGCGCAGGATAGTGTTGTATTCGATAGAAGTCATGTAGAGGCTGCGGAAACAAATAATCATCCCATTCTGTTGGTCTAAAAGCTCGGCTTCTACGTTGCAGTATCAGTCACATATAGACGTTTAAGTATGAAAGTATCGTCATGCCCGAGTTCTTTTATCGAGCATCTCATGTTTAACTGATGTTACGCACTCTGGTGAAAAAAAACGTCATTCCATGCTTAGGAAGTGTGGCTTTAGCCACGCCTTGATACTTTATTCAGCGCGGCTAAAGCCGCACCCCCCAGAGTCATGAATACACAGCAAGTTCATCCCCGAAATCCGATGAAAAGATCATGGTATGCGTAATATCAGTGTTTAAAACAAAAGACCCTCGACACAAGCACTCGAGGGTGACGATGAAGATTGCATACGATGCGCCAAATACTGCGCCTAGGAGCTAACTACTAGGGTAAAACCATACAAAAGCAACAACCGCGTGAGAAATAGCCAATGTTGTCGCTAAGCCTGCAGAAAGAACGTGCCAAATAAAAACATCTTTACCAAAGATTCCCATGGCAATACCAAAACTTACCGCAATCAAGATGAGTAAAAGTAATGCGCCACCCATCCAAAATAAAATTTGATGTTTGCGGTGAGTGCTAATGGCACGTTCAGGTGCAAGCTTAACATCTGGCTGAAACTGTTCTAAAATTTCAGTGGTTTGAGGGCTCATAGTGTGTTCAGAAGGCGTGTTAGCACTTGAACTGCATGGTATGACAACCATCATCAAACATAGAAAAAAGCATTTAAGAACGGTCATTATCATCTTCTTCGGTATCCTTTTTCATGGCATAATGCCAATAAAGTACGACGGCTAAAATCATGGGGGCAAATACTAAACCAAAGAGAAACACGAAAATTGCCCAAGGTGTTTCAATATTGACATGCATATATCGATAGCTATCGACCGCCAATGCAGGCATAGCCCAGCATAAACTAATCAAGGAAAATATAATTTTAGATAAATTTTTCATGGTTGAACCTCATGGGGGGGATGGCTAGATGCACAACGAAAACCATAAAAATCGGATGCCATATTCGGTAATGAATAGTTACGATGATAAGCAACGGTTGAAAAAGGATCGCCTTTCCAAGATCCACCACGCATCACACGCCTGATAATGTCTTCGCTATTTTCTTTTCCGACTCCCTTAAATTGGTCTTCGGTAACCTTTAAGGTGGTATGAGATTGAGCATCAGGATACTTGGATAATGCACTAAAAGTCCATTCGGAGACATTGCCTGACATATCCATTACGCCATAAGGGCTGCCACCATGTTTATAGTGTGTGACAGGTGTTGTATGTCCGACTTGATAATAGGTGTTAAGACGGCTGGAATCCATTTTATCACCCCAAGGCCAACGGCGTGCATCGGTACCTCGTGCTGCTTTTTCCCATTCGGCTTCGTCAGGCAAACGTTTACCTGCCCAAGCGCAGTAATCTCGCGCATTGTACCAAGATACCAAGGTGACGGGATGGTCATTTAATCCTTCGGGAATTTTTCCATGAATCCAGTTTAGAGGAGGACGATAATTGTTTGATAAAACAAATTTTGCGTATTGGGCTTCTGTCACTGGATATTTATCCATCCAGAATGTGGGCGTGTAAACGGTATGTTGCGGTCGATCTTCATTATTCGCCCGAGAAGCATTGCTTCCCATGCTGAAATCACCCGCTGGAACGTTGATAACAGTTGCAAATTCAAGCCACTCTTTGGGTGTCAGTAATGCATTTACAGAGGCGGCTGTGTAGGTCATTTTTTCATCAACACGTGCTTCATTTTTGGCTTGAATAAGAATGTCTTCACCCGCAGCCCGTACATGTTGATGTACATTGGCAGGGTCGTAACTAATTTTTGCACGCATTTCATCCATACGCATAGAGCCAAGCTCCATGACATGAATCGATCCACCAATCATGGCAGATACAATGCAAGTCAAAAAGACAGCCATGGCAATATTTTTGCGGCGTTTGAGTTCTTTTTTAGAGATGGGTTGACGAGCCATGCTGATATTTATTCCTTTTTTCGGTCGGGGAGGCGTTCCGAATCAGCAGGGGCGTAATCTGCTGTACCCGGCATATCCAATGTACCATAGTGGTATCTGAGAAGTAATTCACCAATAAAGCCGCCAATAGCACAGAACTCCATATTTAAGATAAGGAAAAATCCCCACCACATCAGTGGAATAAGGCTTGCACCTTCAGGAGCACCTGTTTGCATGGTGCTATAATAATTGATGCCTAAGATAAACATGGGGGGTAAATGGGAAAGCAACTTGCCACCCCAGCCATAAATCAAGCTAAAGACAATACCTGCGAGTACAGGTAAGGCATACATGGCTAAAACCCATGAGAAATTATAGCCTGAAATTCCCCAAAACAGCTCGATTTGAACATCAAGGAGACGATGTCCTAAATCAAAAACAATCGTGGCAGCAAAAAAAGCAACAAAAAAACGTTGCCATGTGGGAGCCCAACGTTTTTGAAAGGCAATGTTTTTTGTTTGAGTATCGACATCCATAATTATTTAGCCTGTGTTTGTTGCATGTAAACGTTGCCCGTTAGTTTTTTATATTCAGCCGCTTTGGTTTTTTGGAGATACCAATCTTTTACCTTTAAACTAGCAAAATACTTGGCTAAAAAACGACGTTTCTCTTCAGATAGTGAGGCATAAGAAGGTTGTGTATATTTCTTTTTTAAGCGTGTTGGAAGGATTGTTTGTGGATCTTTAGCGGAAAAATAACGATAAAGCCAAGCTTCACTCCGTAAAGAACCGATGCCATCCAAACTCGGCGCAGGCACGGTTTCCATAACGTTTTTAACTGCCCAAATGACATGGCAGTTACGGCAACTTAAATCTCTGTATAAATCAGCACCTTTTCTTTGTTCTGCTTCAGAAAGTGTCGAATAAAAAGGTATGCCTTTATCATCAATAGGGTGATAAGCGTCGTACACTCCTTTGCCAATAGCTGCGACGAATACCAATCCAAGCAAGCCTGCGATAAGTTTATCCCCAGAGCGCATGAATTTACTTGCCTTGCTCTTTTAAGACTTCAGCGCGACGATCTTCTTGGCGTTTGGTTGCCGCTTGATAATTTTTAAATTCTTCAGGATCCATTTTGTCTTTATCATTATCATCAAAAACTAAATATTTAATATCTTCATCAAATTGTTCGTTTTTTGCAGCCCAACGTAAGCCGAAAACAACAGCGATAAGAATTGATACGCCACTGACCAACCAAATGTAGATGGTCCAGCCATCACCCCATTCATTCATATTCATCATAGACTCCTTTTTGATTGTTTAAAGATTAAAATAAGTAACCATCTAGCAATTGGATGACTGCAAAAATAGCTGCAACCACAACACCCATGACAATCATCCCCATCAATACTTTTTCACCTGTTTTTACTTGTGACATATCGGTATGTTTATAAAAAAGACGAATCACGCCGACAAAAACACCCATCGATATAAATAAAAAAGCTAAAATACCGATGCTGTAATTTTGGCTACGCATGCCTTCGATACCAAAATCATAAGGCTTGTCTTCAGCTGAAAATGCGATGCAAGGTAGAATAAATATTACAAGGGCGCTTGCCCATACGTGTTTAATGATGGTTAACATGATGGCGGCAGACTATGAAAGAAGTGATATTACGCAAGGTATTATTACATTATCATTTAATGATATATTGGCAATATGCAAATCTTAGTTATGGTTGGGCGCTTATTTTTAGGGATACATTGGGGAGTCTCCGTGAGTCAAAAAGTTCAACGTAATGCGCTTTGCCCTTGTGGTAGCGGTAAAAAATATAAAAAATGTTGCCTTCTCAAAGCAAAAGATGAAAGCAATCAGCGTTATGATCATCGTGAGGGTGTGCAAAAGTCATTGATATGGTTGAATCAAACCTACCGCCCTCAAATTGATCAATGGGTAGAGCAGTTCTGGTTTTCAGGGATGTCTGAGGTCGAACGGCAAGGTGTTGCAACAGCGGATGCTCAACTTCGAGCGATTCATGATGTGAATGTATTGGAGATTTTACTTGCTGAAGGGCGTTTTTCAGATGAAGAAAGCGAAGCAACACCCCTACAATTGGTATTAAATGAACAGTCACTTGAATTAAATGAATCGCAGCAATCATACCTTGCTCAATTAACGCAACGTCCTCTAAGGCTTTATGCTGTGGTATCACGCAACCTTGGAAAAAGCTTTACGGTGGAAGATGTGTTGGCAGATGAAACATTTGATGTGTTTGATGCGGCAGGAAGTCGTATATTTGAGACGGGTGATTATGTGGGCTTACGCATGATGAAAGTGGGCGAAACATGGGAAACATCAGGGGCAATTTATCATATCCCTACGGATTACCAAGAGGCATTAAAACATAACTTATCAGATGTTGAAGGGTCTCATAGCCAAGCGTTGGCAAGTTTTTGGTTGAAATTGGTGGCTGCTCATGTCTAATCAATTATCCACCAATGCGAAGCGAAAGGTTGATGCTTTGGTCATGCAAATGCAGCAAGCTTTTCAACGACAAGACTGGGATACTTGTGGTCAATTATGTATGCAAATTGAAGCTTGGGAGCCTAGCAACCCAGAAACAGCCAATGTACGAGGAATTGTGGCGATGCAATCGGGTGATGCGCAAGGCGCAGAACATTATTTTGTCAATGCAGTGAATGTCGCACCTGAAAATATCGGCTTTCAATTAAATTTGGGAAAACTTTATTTGCAACAGGGCTTGTCGGAAGATGCTTTTCCGCGTTTTCAGCGTGTATTGGAATTGAAACCTGATGATTTAACGGCAATTCTTGGTGCAGGGCAATGTTTATTGCAATTTGGTGAAGTGAAGCAAGCCTATGATTTGTTTTTACAAGCCACAGAAAAACATCCAAATGATAACATACTTGATATGGCATTGTTTCGTGCTGCATTCCAATTAAATGATTTAAATGAAGCCAAAGCATGTCTTCACAAAGTCCTGGCAGCGGAACCTCACTATGCGGAAGCGTATTTGGGTTTAGGACAAATCGCTTTGCAGGAAGGTGATTTTAAAGACGCTGAAAAACAAAGTTTGCGAGCTTTAGAATATAATCCACGTTTGAATATCGCCTATGCTTTTTTAGCCAACATTAAAATATTCAATCATGATGATGATACTTTGATTGAGCAGATTAAAAAGTATCGACAAGCAATGCCAAAAGATTCTGCCATCTATATGGATTTAAGTTTTACTTTAGGTAAAGTGATGGCTGACTTATCTGAATATCAGCGTGCCTTTGAATATATTAAAAAAGCCAATGATATAAAATATGAACACCTGAATTATAATCATGAAGCTGAAATAGCGCACTTACATGCTATTGTGGCATTAACAAGCGAAGAACAGTTTCAAACAACCAGTAAACTTGAAGATGACACGCCTATTTTTATCGTCGGTATGCCACGTTGTGGTTCGACAATGATAGAACAAATTCTAGCTTCTCATACCAGTGTTGAAAGTGTCGGTGAGTGCAACTTCTTTGAAGCGGCCGTGGCTGAGTTAAGTGATTCCAAAGCTCCGTTGACATTGGAAAAAATGCAGGATTTTTCTGCGCAGCAATGGCGTGAACTTGGTTCTGTTTACATGAAGAAAGTGCGTGATGTGCATCCAGATGCGCGTTATGTGGTGGATAAAACACTAAGCAATATTCGTTTTGTGGGCGCGATTCATCAGGCTTTACCGCAAGCCAAAGTGATTCATGTGAAACGTGATGCTTTAGATACATGCTGGTCTATTTATAAAAATCATTTGCTTGGACCTGTTTATTCCTATGGTTTTCACCTTGGTCAATTGGCTTATTATTATCGTGCTTATCATCAATTGATGAAGCACTGGGTAGACATCTTGCCCGAAGATGTGATGTACGCATTGAATTATGAAGAAATGGTGGAGCATCAAGATATTGAAACCTTAAGTTTACTGAATGCGTGCCAGTTGGAAGCGGATGATGCATGTTTTCATTTTGAGAAATCGAACAATGTCACCATTACAGCAAGCCAAGCTCAAGTGCGTAAACCAATGTATTCGAGTGCCATAGGATCAGCAAAACCATACCAAGAAAATTTACATATTTTAGTGGATATTTTAGCCCGTTAACTTGCTCGAGTAGCATGCTGAGGGCATCATGCGCCCTCTTTTATTTTTAACTTTCAATATATTATTTGTTGTACATCAACCTTTTGGGGGGATACATGACGGAAACAGAATCACAAGAACAAGCGGCAGGTCTGACGCAAGAAGGTCGCTTTTATAGTGCAGATCGTTTGCATGCTATGCATGATATGATGCTTTTTATTCGCCGCTTTGAAGAAAAAGCAGGACAAATGTATGGCTTGAAAAAAATTGGCGGTTTTTGCCATTTATGCAACGGTCAAGAAGCGGTGTGTGTTGGTATAGAAGAAGCTTCGGATTCTAACGATTATATGACAACCAGCTACCGTGATCATGGGCATGTTTTGGCGCGAGGTACGGCAGCAACATCGGTGATGGCTGAATTATTGGGTCGGGCAGGTGGTGTTGTGGGCGGCAAAGGCGGCTCGATGCATATGTTTAATGTGGAAAAAAACTTTGCTGGTGGCAATGGTATTGTGGGTGAGCAAGTGCCTATTGGCATTGGTTTTGGTTTTGCCTCGCAATATCGAGATGATAAACGTGTCTCTATTACGATTATGGGTGATGGTGGTGTCAATCAAGGTGCCGTGTATGAATCCTTCAATATGGCTGCGCTTTGGAAACTTCCCGTTGTCTTTGTGATTGAAAATAATCAATACGCAATGGGTACATCATTAAGTCGCGCATCTGCTGAAACGCATCTTTATAAGCGCGGTATTTCGTTCAAAGTTCCAGGTATCCAAGTCGATGGTATGGATGTCTTGGAAGTGGAACGTAAAATGAGCGAAGCCATAGAACATGCACGTTCAGGTAAAGGCCCGATGATTGTTGAAATGATGACATACCGTTATCGCGGCCATTCAATGTCTGATCCTGCAACGTATCGGACACGTGATGAAGTCAATGAATGGCGTTCAGGTCGTGATCCGATTGTACGTTTACAAAAACAAATGATTGAAGCTGGGCTTGCAAGCGAAGCTGAATTTAAACAAAAAGATAAAGATATTAAGAAAGACGTGGCGGCAGCGGCTAAAGCAGCAGAAGCACAACCTGAACCCGATCTTTCCGCACTTTGGGATGATGTTTTGACGGATGAAATTCCCAATGCGTACCCATATCCAAGGCAGGTAGGCTGACATGGCAAAGATAACGTATCGTGAAGCACTAAATCAAGCAATGTGCAACGAAATGGAACGCGATGACCGTGTGTTCTTGATGGGCGAAGAAGTCGCTGACTACAATGGCGCATACAAAGTATCTCAAGGCATGTTGGATAAATTTGGCCCTAAACGTGTGATTGATACACCCATTACTGAACTTGGCTTTGCAGGTTTAGGTGTTGGCGCTGCGATGGCAGGTTTACGCCCAATCATTGAATTTATGACATGGAACTTTGCTATTTTAGCAGCCGATCAAATTGTCAATGCAGCCGCCAAAATGAGATATATGACAGGCGGTCAATACCATTGCCCAATGGTGTTTCGTGGTGCGGGTGGTGCAGCAGCTCGGGTGAGTTCACAGCATTCTCAATCCTTTGAAAACTGGTATGCCAATATACCGGGGTTAAAGGTGGTTATGCCATCGAATCCTGCCGATGCCAAAGGTTTGTTGACAGCTTCGATTCGTGATAATGATACGGTCATTTTTATTGAAAATGAAATCAATTATGGTGATATTTCGGAAGTCCCTGAAGGTGACTATATAATTCCTTTGGGTAAAGCCGACATCAAACGTGTTGGCACGGATATTACCATTGTTGCCCATTCTCGTATGACAGGTTATGCCCTTGCGGCTGCAAAAGAATTAGCCAAACAAGGCATTGAAGCCGAAGTGGTCGATCCACGTACGATTCGCCCCTTAGATGAAGCGACTATCTTGGCATCCGTTGCCAAAACCAATCGCGCGTTGGTGGTGGAAGAAGGTTGGCGTTTTGCAGGTATTGGTGCAGAAATTTCTGCCCGTATTATGGAAAAAGGCTTTGATGATTTGGATGCTCCTGTGACGCGCGTGACAGGTAAAGATGTGCCGATGCCATACGCAGCTAACTTAGAAAAGCATGCTTTGCCATCTGTCGCAGAGATTGTGGAAGCAGCGCGTGTGACGTGTAACCGCGCTTGAAGATGAGAACTAAACCTACCGCGAAGGTACGGAGGAGCGGAGCTAATATTGTGTATGCTTCGCAAATCATTCAAATTGAGGTAAACCATGCCGATTGATGTATTTATGACCCAATTATCACCAACGATGACCGAAGGGAAAATTGCACGTTGGTTGAAAAAAGAAGGTGACACACTGGAATCGGGTGAAGTGCTGGTTGAGATTGAAACCGACAAAGCTACGATGGAAGTTGAGGTCATTGAAGAAGGTACACTGCACAAAATTATTGCCCCTGAAGGGATGGTGATTACTGTGGGTGAAGCGATTGCTGTGATTGCGGAAGAAGATGAAGAAGTCCCTGATGATTATATGCCTGAGAGTTCGGGTGAACCAGCCGTCTTGGAAACCACTGCGACGGTAGATATTCCAGCAAGTCCCGCACCCGTAGCGAAAGCCATTGAAGCAGTAGCACCATCACCTGTTGAAGCTGTTCAAGAAGTGGATATGGCGACAGTGGCGCGTGCTGCCAATGATAAACGTATCAAAGCATCACCGTTGGCACGTCGTTTGGCCAAACAAAAAGGTATCAATATTGCCACGCTTACAGGCACCGGGCCTCGCGGACGTATTGTTAAGGCGGATATTGAGAAAGCGTCTAAACGTGGTATCAATTTGGGTGGTCAATCCTTTACGCCGATTGCGCTACGTCCATTACCAACAGGTTCAATGCCTTACCATGCGGATGAATATGATGCCATTGAAAATAGCATGATGCGTAAAGCTATTTCACGCCGTTTAACGGAATCAAAACAGCACGTTCCCCACTTCTATTTGAGTATCGATGTGCAGATGGATCGCTTGATGGATTTACGCGCTCAACTTAATGAATCAGCTGATGGCTCATTTAAATTGAGTGTGAATGATTTCGTTGTGAAAGCGGTTGCCAAAGCCTTGGTCGATGTACCAACTGCCAATGCTTCTTGGACAGAGACGCATATTTTCCAACACAAACATGCCCATATTTCGATTGCTGTGGCGATTGATGGTGGTTTGATTACACCGGTGGTTCGTTTCTCAGAACAGAAATCGATTGTTGAAATTTCCAATGAAATTAAAGAATTAGCAGGGAAAGCTCGTAAAGGTGCATTAAAACCCAAAGAATATACGGGTGGAACATTCTCCATTTCCAATTTAGGAATGTATGGCATCAAACAGTTCCAAGCGATTGTGAATCCACCTGAAGGTGCGATTTTGGCAGTGGGTGGCACAGAAGAGCGTGCTGTGGCTGAAAATGGCCACGTAGTGGTGAAGAAGATGATGACCTTGACCTTGTCTTGTGACCACCGTGTGGTTGATGGCGCTGTTGGCGCAGCCTTCTTAAATGCGCTTAAAAAACATATTGAATGTCCTGCGAGTGTATTGATTTAATAACTGATGTTACACATGCCGTCATTCCCGTGGTCTTTTCATCGGGAATCTAAACATAGCTCCTCGATACAAATTTTTAACACAAACTCTCGAGGGTGACGGATATGGATGATTGATGTTATGAATTTTGGCTTTTTAAAGAGCCTTTTCACTCACTTATAGGAATATTCATATTCTTTCAAAGATCCCCGATAAAAAATTTCGGGGATGACGTTTCTTTTTCTTGCTGATAAATCCCCTTTTACATGAGGTAAACAATGCCCATTGATGTATTTATGACCCAATTATCACCAACGATGACTGAAGGTAAGGTTGCCCGTTGGTTGAAAAAAGAAGGCGATGAACTTGTTTCAGGTGAAGTCTTGGTTGAAATTGAAACCGATAAAGCAACGATGGAAGTTGAAGTCGTTGAAGAAGGTATACTTCATAAAATTATTGCACAGGAAGGTGCTTTGATTCCTGTTGGCACTGCCATCGCGGTGATTGCCGAAGATGATGAAGAAGTCCCTGATGATTATATGCCAGAAGGGGTGAGTGAGTCTGTTTCGTCAACGGAAGCAACACCTGTGGTTGCAGCCGATGAAGTGGTTCAACAGATTGTTGATCGTGCTGCTCCCGTCTCTGATGATGAACATGAACATGAACTTAACTTAAAGCCTGCTGGTGTGTTTAACGCTGATGGTGATTATGATGTGGTGGTGATTGGTGCTGGGCCGGGTGGTTATGTGGCAGCGATTCGTGCTGCACAGTTGGGTTTGAATGTGGCGTGTATTGAATCCACGCATTTGGGTGGCATTTGTTTGAATTGGGGCTGCATTCCAACCAAAGCATTGTTGAGAACGGCCGAAATCATCAATGTGATTCATCATAGTGGTGATGAGCTTGGATTAGGTATTAGTGAGACCAAACCAGACCTTGAAAAAGCGGTGGCACGTTCGCGTAAAATTTCCGCTAAACTCAATGCTGGCATTGGTTTCTTATTCAAGAAAAACAAAATCACACATATTGACGGTTATGCAACATTTGAAGCTGATAACACGCTTATGGTTAAAGATAGCGACGGGAATACGCAGCAAGTCACAGCCAAACATGTGATTGTGGCAACAGGCGCTCGGGCAAGGGCATTTCCGGGTATGGATGTCGATAACGAAGTGATTATCACGTATAAACAGGCATTAGCACCCACATTATTACCTAAAAAATTAGTGATTATTGGTTCAGGCGCGATTGGTATGGAATTTGCCTATTTTTACAATGCGATGGGTTCTGAAGTGACTGTGATTGAAGCCGCCAAGAAAATTTTACCGCTTGAAGATGATGAAATTTCTAAAGTGGTTCATCGCTCCTTTAAAAAGAATGGTATTAAAATTATCACGGGCGCAATGGTTTCATCGGCGAAAAATATCGATGGTAAAGCTGTTGTTGCGTACACCGTAAAAGATAAAGAACAAAGTATTGAAGGTGATGTTTGTTTGGTTGCAGTGGGTGTAATTGGTAATACCGATGGCATTGGTGCTGAAAATACATCCATGAAAATCGAGCGTAATCAAATTGAAGTCGATGACTATTATCGCACCGATCATCAAGGTGTGTATGCCATTGGTGATGTGGTCGGCGCACCTGCGTTGGCGCATGTGGCAAGTCATGAAGGGATTGTGTGTGTGGAAGCGATTCACGGTGAAAATCCACATCCTGTCGATTATGGCAACGTCCCAGGTTGTACATATTGCCAACCACAAGTGGGTTCATGTGGTAAAACCGAACAGCAATGTAAGGATGAAGGCATTGCCATTAAGGTCGGTCGCATGGCGTATGGCACGAATGGTAAGGCGTTGGGCTTGGCAGAAACCGAAGGCATGGTGAAAACTATCTTTGATGCTGCAACAGGTGAATTGCTTGGTGCGCATATTGTGGGTGCTGAAGCGACCGAGTTAATTGTATCGTTGCAATTGGCACGCACACTTGAAACAACAGAAGCAGAGCTTGCGCATCATATGTTTCCACATCCAACGTTATCGGAAATGATTCATGAATCGGTGCTTGATTCTGATGGAAAAGCGATTCATATTTGATATGAGTGAATCTAAAGAGAAACAGACTCAAGGTGATAAGCCTAATAATTTAGCAGGCATCAAAAATATTATTGCTGTTGCATCGGGTAAAGGCGGGGTGGGGAAATCCACAACCGCCGTCAACCTTGCGGTGGCATTGCGTCAATTAGGCTTAAAAGTCGGCTTGTTGGATGCGGATATTTATGGTCCATCGATCCCACGGATGATGGGGCTTTCAGGTCGAAAACCTGAAGTAAATGTAGAAGATAAAGAATTTTATCCTTTGCAAAACATGGATGTAAAATTGATGTCCATTGGTTTTTTGGTGGGCGAAAATGATGCCATGATTTGGCGTGGTCCTATGGTGGCAGGTGCTTTATCGCAACTGTTGAGTGATGTGAAGTGGGGTGAGCTTGATTTTCTGATTGTGGATATGCCTCCCGGTACAGGGGATGCTCAACTCACCTTATCACAAAAGGTCAAACTGACGGGTACGGTGATGGTGACCACACCGCAAGATATTGCCTTATTGGATTGTCGAAAAGGCATTTTAATGTTTCAAAAAGTGCATGTGCCGACGCTGGGTATTGTCGAAAATATGAGCCACTTTATTTGCCCACATTGCGGTGAATCCAGCCCGATTTTCTCAGAAGGTGGCGCAGAACGTTTGAGTCAAGAATTTAAAACAGATGTCATTGCGAGTATTCCTTTGGATATGCAAATTCGCCAAGATGGGGATGATGGTTTCCCTATTGTTGCGGCGCATCCTGATTCAGACCTTGCCAAGCTTTATGTCGCACTGGCACGTACGGTGAAAGAAAAAGTCGATACACTCAATCATCGCAAAGTTAGTATTCCAATCATGCAAGCATGATTTTTATGACGATTTAAACAAAAGACCCTCGATACAAGCACTCGAGGGTGACGATGGCGATTATATGCTAACGTCATACTGAATTAGAAGCCCCTCGACACAAGCACTCGTGGGGCTGAGATATATTCTAAATCACTGATGTTACGCAGCTCGTCATTCCCGTGGTCTTTTAATCGGGAATCTAAAAATAGATCCTCGACACAAGCACTCGAGGGTGACCGATATGGATAACGGATATTATGAATTTTACCTTTTAAAAGAGCCTTTTCACTCATTTCAAGAATATTCATGTTTTTTCATGGATCCCCGATAAAAGATTTCGGGGATGACGCGTTTTTTCATCAAAGTGCGTAACATCAGTCAATAATTTGAATCATATCAAAACTTTCTTTGAGTCCTTGAAATGAAACAGGTTTGGATAACATCTCAATATTCAAATCATTGCTTTTCTGAAGTTTATCGTTTTCACCAAATGCCGTAATCATCAATAATGGAATGGATGTATTTTGTTCACGAATATGTTGGCATAAATCTATGCCATCCATCTTTGGCATGATAAAATCGGTGACGATGACGTGAAAATAATCAGGGTCTTTTTGAAAACATGCCAGTGCTTCTTCACCATCGTTAGCTAAGCTGACGTGATGTCCCATACGCTCCAACATATGTTGATGTACATGGATGACATCTAGATTATCATCGACAAGTAAAACATTTAAGTCTTGGTGACTGCTAGTGACTTTTAATCCCACGCTGGTTTTTTTGTCTTCTTTAACGGGGCTTGAATGATGTTCCTTATCCATGAGTGGGAAGCTCAGTGTGATACATGTTCCTTCACCAAGGGTAGAATCAATATGAAAACTACCATTATGTTGACGTGCAATCCGTTGAACCATCGCAAGCCCTAAACCCGTTCCTCCTGAGTCTTTGCGTGATGTCCAAAATGATTTGCTCACGTTGTCTAAATCATCTTCGGCGATACCGATACCATGATCCTTGACCTCGATCATCATAGCTGGTTTATTATTTTCACTGGGGCGATTGTGTATACCGATGGAAACTTTTACCTGAATAGCCCCACCTTCAGGGCTAGCTTCCGAAGCATTTTTAATTAAATTCATTAATATTTGTTCGAGCTGTGTTAAACGAATTTTCGCTGGAGGCAGTGTATCAGGTATCTCTAATGTTAAGAGAATGGATTTGGGTAGTTGAATCCGAACCAAGTTAACCATGCTTCTAAGGGCTTCTACCATATCATGATTTTCTTGACTGCTTTCCTGTTGACTCGCTTTTCCTAAGCCAAGTAAATTGCTAACCATGCGAGCACCTTGTTCACTGGCTTGAATGATAAGTTCTAAATCTTCGATTGTTTTCGTATCTTTTTGAGTGAATTGCATCACTTCAGCTGTGCCCATAATACTTGTCAGTATATTGCGAAAATCATGTACAATACCTGCAACCAAAGTGCTCATGTAACCATCTTGCATGTTTTGTTGCATGGTTAGGGTATCTTTTTGTTGTTGGGTAATATCGGTTAAAAAACAAATACCAACGTGTTGATGTTTGACCGTAAAAGAACAAATATTACCCAAAAGTTGCAAGGTGCCATGTTTGCCTTGAGTGCGAATGTAAAAGCTTGGTTGTTTTGTTTCATCGATTAAAATTGCCTCACAGGCATGTTCGACTTCATGAACATCTTCAATAGAAAACAGTGAACGAATAGGATAACCGATGAGTTCCTCGATGGGTAAAGGGGAAATATCTTGCAAGGCTTGATTGACATAATTGATACAGATGTCTTTTTTATCATTGTATTGAAAGGTAAATGCTGAAATTGGGCTTTTATCAAGCAATTTAAAAACAATGGAGTTTGCCTTCTTTTTTGCATCGATAGCATTCTGTGTATGGGTGTTTGCTCGTTGAGCATAGTGCGGAAGAATGAACAAAACGAGCATTTGAACAATCAATACAGGGATATCTATGGGAACGTGATGAACCATCCATAGATAAAAGCAAGTGCTTGGGAAGGCAATGAGTGAAAGCGTTTGGGTGTAAATGAGAAAATGATTACCAAAGCGCATGCCAACGCCCATAATGGTAATAAGATAAAATAAATAGAGCGGACTAAATTGACCACCATCACATAAAAGAGCAAGACTAAGTAAACTCACGTCGAATACAGGAAGAATAATGATGCGTGCAAAAGATAATGGGTTTTTTTTAATGGTTATCAGCGTATAAACTTGTAAGCCAATATAAATGATACTACAGAGCACCAAGACTGTGTAATGAGCAGACAAGTCATCAGCATGAATGATTATAAAGATAAAAATAATCAAAAATGAGCATAAGCGAACCCAAGATTGTTGGATTTGACTGGGAATTAGATTATCAATATAAGATGATACTCCATCCAGAACATAACGTTTCAATTGAATGTAATTCAAAGCCCCTCCCCATCGGATAATGCTTGGATAAGATATATAGTTTCTTATCTTGGGCAAGTTTCTCAGGGATAGATTTGTGAACGGACATTGGCTTTGAGCATCATATCACCAGCCCAATTCCAATTAGAAAAGTGTTATTCAACCACACGATAAATTTTAGCCACATCTTGTAAGCCATGTTTGCTGACATGCAAATCATGTAGTAACCCATCTTTCAAGCTGTAAACCCAAGCATGCAATGATAACACTTTACCAGCCACCCATGCATCTTGAATAATATGCGTTTGGCTTAGTTTTTCGACTTGATGTTTGGTATTGAGTTCACATAAATAATCCAATTGTTGTTGATAGCTACGCTCTTTCATCTGCGATTCATGCGCAATATAAATACCACGAATACTACGAATCCAGTTATCGACAATGCCAAAATGTTGAGAATCCATCGCAGCACGCACGCCACCACAATCATAATGACCTGCAACAATAATATGCTCAACACCCAATACATGCACCGCATAATGGACTGCAGCTAAACAGTTCATATCCGTATGATGAACTTGATTGGAAACATTCCGATGCACAAAAACCATGCCCGGATCGACACCAATCATTTCATTGGCAGGTACGCGAGAATCCGAGCAACCAATCCACATATATTTGGGATTTTTCAATTGTGCCAAATGTTCAAAATAGACTGGGTTTTGTTCAACCATCTGCTTTGCCCATGTTTTATTTTGCTGTAAAAGGTGTTCGGGTGTTGGCATATTAAATCCTTTAGCGGAGCTTTTAAGCGTTAAGCCAGTTCGTGAGTTCACCTTGACGATCTAGCGCATGCAAATCATCACAGCCACCCACATGACGATCATTGATGAAAATTTGTGGAATGGTGCGAACACCGGGTGCGCGTGTTGCCATTTCTTGACGACGTTCAGGTTCATTTTGAACATTATACTCTGTAAATTCAATGCCTCGCTGTTTTAATAGTGCTTTAGCACGCGAGCAATATGGGCAGTAATCCCCTGAATATATTTCAACTTTTGCCATGATTAAATCTCCTTAAATGGTTTTCGATAATGACAATACATGCACAGGAAGACCTGTTGCACGCAATGCCTTAGCAGCAAAATGCATGGTTGAACCCGTGGTAATAATATCATCTACCAACCATAATTTTCCCCGTGTATCATGTTGCTTTGCCCAATAGTCTTGGTTCAGCATGAATGCCTTACGAAGATTTTTTCGGCGTTGTTTGGCAGGCAATGCCGATTGTCGCATTTGTTCACCTTGCCGCCGTAAGATATGCCAGTCCCAATGACATGCTACTTTTTTTGCCATCAAGTGGCATAAGTCTGCGGTATGATGTTGACCATGTTGACGCATTCTCGATAAAGGCATGGGAATCGGTATCAAGGTGTCATGCTTGTGCAATAAGTCTTTTAAATAGGGTGTGGCACTTTCAATAAGCCAACGCACACCTGCATCTTCCCCTTGTAACTTCCAAGCTAAAATCGCATCACGCACCGCACCTTGGTAACGATAGATGGCATGGGTCTCAAGTTGTGCAGGTGAGTGGATTAAACATTGGCCACATGGCCCTGGAGCAAGTGCATGGCTTAGTGGGGTGGCACATTGTCTACACCTATCATGAGGAAAAGGTCGAATGCTTGCCAAGCA
This sequence comes from Mariprofundaceae bacterium, assembly GCA_030950985.1. Classification (GTDB taxonomy): domain Bacteria; phylum Pseudomonadota; class Zetaproteobacteria; order Mariprofundales; family Mariprofundaceae. The sequence continues at coordinate 18,378 of JAUZQM010000121.1, forward strand.
TGTGTGACAACAACCATCAACGTTTAACCCATGTTGACAAAATAAACATCTCGGCGGAAAAACTTGCTTACGAAGGTGATTGATACTTTTTTGAAACCAATGGGGTTTTATGTTTTGAATGCTCATCATGATGACTCCAAAAAAGTAAACATATAGGGAACTATTCAGCTCGTCCTTTATTTCTCAGATGTAAGCGTTAAAAAACACCCAATAAAAGACTTTAAGAATGATGTTGGTGTGTATTTATTACCCTGGAAGTGCGGGTTTAGCTGCGCCGAATGAAATATACGAATTATCGCATGAGCATTATCAAATAAATGAGCAGCTAAGGTGCGTACGAGTTCTGGTTTACCCACACCCATCGAGCCTAAAAGATAAATGAACCAATAGGGCGTTCAGGATCAGTGATGCCAGCATAGCTTGCACCGCGTTATTTTGTCCTGTGCCCGCACCTGGTAGAATGATGCAAAATTCTTCGCCACCCAAGCGGGCAACCATATCGCTACTTCGGGTGCTTTCATTGAGAATGCTTGCCAATGTTTTTAAAATATCATCACCATAACGATCATTGATAAGTTTGAAGTGATCAATATCAATCATAATAAAACATGTGGGCAGGAAGTGTGGATAAAAATTCAGCTAGTTTACGGCGGTTAGCAAGTCCTATTTCTTTAAACCTGTTGAGCTTCCACAGCCATCATTGTGAACGTGATTTACATGGTTACCTTTGGTATTAAAATAGCGAAACCTAAGTATGTTAAGTATGCGCATAATTGTGCGCTGAAATATGCAAGAATAACGCTATAATATTTTATAGAAGCATGTTGGGTTTGTTTTACGGGGCTTTAGCAGAGATACTTAAAGCATGAATGGTTGAAGAAAAGCGTTCTTTTAAGGTGTCATAAATGAGACGATGACAGGCAATGCGTGACTTTCCTCGGAAAATTTCAGCTGTAATCTGTACTGTAAAATGCCCACCTTGGCTATCTTTAACACCTGCATGTCCAGCATGTTTCCATGAATCATCTTCGATATGTAGACTGACAGGTGACAAGTTTTCCATCAGTAGTTTATGAATAGCTTGTGCGCGACGACTCATGTTTTTTTACAATGTTTGCGTTTGCGGTAAAGAATAAATATTTTGCCAATATGATGAACCAGTTCAGCAGCTGTTTTTTCACATAGGGTTTGCGCGGCGGCGATGCGATCATCGCGTTCACCGAGCTGAATGTGTACTTTGATTAGTTCATGGGTATCCAGTGTGATATGGGTTTCAGCAATGACAGCTTCTGAAATGCCACGTTGACCAATGCGTATGACTGGTTTGAGGTGGTGTGCTTTGGCTTTAAGGTTTTTACGTTGCAAGTTGTTCATTGGCATGGTTGCAATATCTCCAGAATTGAAATGAGTAGGCTCCAGAATTGAATGAGCGGATGGCGATAGTAGCGGTAGACAAAATGTACGCCACGTTTTATGTTGCAAGATTGTGCTTGCTTGTAGGAGTGTGAGGAGTGAAAGATAAAGCAAAACGATTAAAAAATGACTCCAGCAGGGTGGTTATTTTGGGTGGAGGACGCGGTGGCTTAGCGATGTTGGAAATATTGCATGATGAATCCTTGGCGGAGGTGATTGGTGTCGTGGATGTGGATGAAATTGCAATCGGTATGCTGAAAGCTCGTGAGTTAGGTGTGCAAACTTTTTATAATGTTGAAACGGCATTGCTGGCATGTGCTCCTTGTGTCGCCTTTAATTTAACGAACAATGAAAAGGTTGAAAAAATAGCTGCTGGAATTTTAGGCTCAGGTGGTGTGATTGGTGGGTTAGAAGGGCGTTTGATGTGGCAAATGCTGACTTATATGAAAGAATCTAAAAATCATTTGGAATATCTTGCGATGCATGATTCCCTGACGGGCTTATGTAATCGACGTTATGTCTCTAAGCAATTAGAGAGAGAAGTGAGTCATGCTATGCGTTATGGCGTTGAGTGTTCTTTGGCGATTCTTGATTTGGATCACTTTAAGCAAGTTAATGATACACATGGGCATTTATCTGGTGATATTGTATTGAAATATGTTGCCGATGTACTACAAAAAAATATTCGTGCTTCAGATGTTCTTGGGCGATGGGGTGGAGAAGAATTCTTAGTGGTGTTACCTCATACATCCGAGAAAAATGCAACGCATGCGATTCAAAAATGTTTGGATGCGTTGAAAAAAGATGCTGTTGAATTATTGGATGGTACGCATTTGAATGTTAGTTTTTCGGCAGGCGTTGCATCCGTTGCATCGTTAGCAATTTGTCCTGAAAAAGAACGTAATCAAGATGTTAATGAATGTATGAATGTTTTTTTGGAGTTGGTGGATAGCCGCTTGTATCAAGCTAAAGGTCAAGGGCGTTCGTGTGTGGTAGGTGTGAATAGTTGGTGAATATAGCTATGGGGAAAGTGGTGTATGAGCAAAGTTGAAGGTAAAACATCAAGGCGATTTCAGATTCGTTGGCGCTGGACATTAATGGTGGAATTTGCAGTTGTCATGACAGTTGCTATTTTGATGATGATCATTTTGAACGTTGAACGCGACGCTTGGTTGCACAATCAAGAAACACAAGCAAAAGTATCAGTAAATCGTTTGTCAGAAGCATTGAAGCTACCATTGTTGAGTGGAAGTGAAGCGGAAGTTGGGGCAATTATTCATAGTTTTATGGAAACAGAAAAGGCTGTACTTGCGGTTTCAGTTCATTTTTCTCACGGTACACGAGGCAAGGTTTTTGGTGATGTAGGTGGAGATAAAATACTGTTAAATCATCAAACCTATGCCTTCGATGTGCTACGTCTTGATAGTGACAATCTATGGTTTGCGAAACGTATTCAATATGCCAATACATCAATAGGTGATGTTGCCGTACATTATTCTCAAAGTGCTTGGGCGTTGTTGTCGCAACGAATTTTGCATCAAATGTTGTTGGCAGCGATTGGAGTGGTTTTGTTATCGAGTTTGCTAATTTATTGGGTTGCAGGGAAAATTAGCAAGCCAATGGAGCTATTGGCAGCCGCGGCTTCTCGTGTGGCTGCTGGAGACTATCAAGTGCAACTCACCGTGAAAGGCAATGACGAAGTGAGTGATGCTATGAGTCAGTTTAATCAGATGGTGATGGAGCTGAAACATAAGGAAAAAATGCGAGATACCTTTGGTAAGTATTTAAATCCCAAATTGGTATCGGAAGTGTTTAAACATGGCTCAGCTAAAATGGATAATCACTGTCAAGTTGTAACTGTTCTTTTTGCAGATATGGTTGGCTTCACCTCCTTTTCGGAAAGTGCAAGGCCTGAATATGTGGTGGATGTGTTGAATAAACATTTTGAAGTATTTCATCGTATTATTGATTATTTTGGTGGGCATGTAGATAAGTATATTGGTGATGCTGTGATGGCGGTATTTAATCACCCTAAAGAAAATGAACATCATATTGAGTATGCTGTGATGGCCGCGTTAGCGATGGTAAAGGCTTGTGAAAACTTGGGTATTTTGCGGCAAAATGGTGAAAAAATATCATTTCGTATAGGGCTTAATTGTGGCGATGCTATCGTAGGGAGTATTGGGGCGAATGAGCGTTTGGAATATACGGTAATTGGCAATACAGTGAATGTTGCATCTCGTATGTGTGGTTTGGGTGAGGGTGGTGGAGTTGTTTTATCACATGCTACATTTGAAATGTTAGATGATCGTTTTGCTTTTGAAACATTGGGAATAAAAAAAGTGAAAGGTGTTACAGATTTATTGGAATGTGGTTGTGTAGTGGTGCAGGATCAAATATTACAAGAGAAAATTAATACAGCGGTTGGCTTAGCATTTGATTTAACTGTTGAATTACACGCTTAAATTGGAGAAGTGACTTGAATCGTTTTTTTTATATTCTGGCAATACTGGGATTTATTTTTATATCAGGTTGTGTGCCATCTCATGGTGGTTTGTCGAAGGATAATGAGAAAAAACACGTCTTTGTCGATGCTTCTCAAAGGTTTTATCTTGTTAAAAAGAAATTTTCTGTTGGCAAAGTGATGGAAGCTTATCAAGTTGCTCAAGCGATTACTTCCAATGATAAAGATTATGCAGCGGCTCGTTTGTTTTTGAAGAAAACGCTGAACCCTGCGCGTATTCACTTACTTCGGTATTATAAGAGCATTGCTAAGAAAGCAGAGCGTGAAAGAAATTGGAATAAGGCTTGGGTTAATTATAAACAAACTGCAGAATTTTCAGCTAAACCTGAGGTTTTTGATTCAAATATAGCATCGGTCTACTTGCATCGTGAGCAGCTGCGCTTGAACACCTTGTTAAAACAACGACGTTTAGAAGATCATGCCTTGTTGCAAGGTTTAAAAGGCTATCAAGTTCCGCAAGGTGTGGCGCAATATGATGTTATTTTTTTAGCTTTTTCAAAACAACACCATGCTGATTTATATCAGAGAGCCGAACAAGCTTATTTGGCAGCCAATGCCTATGTTAGCAAAAAAAAGTGGGTTCCGGCCTATGTTTTGATTGAATCACATTTGCGATTGATGCCGGATTCGTTAATTGGAAAAGAATTACTTTATACGATTCAGAAAGCATGGTTGAAAGGTCTGGCGATTCCTAAAGGGTTGAGTGAAAAAAGAGTCGTAAAGAAGAAAATTAGTGTACCGCTTTCTCCAAAAGAGGTGAAAAAGCCAGTTGTTTTGTTGAAAAGTGTTGTTTTGTCGAAAAGTGATATTCAAGCTTTGGTAAAGGATCAGAGGTGGATAGAAGCACAGGATGCAGCCGTGATTTATCAGGAACATCAAGGAGAAGGCGCCGATACTTTGCTTCAAGGTATCAATGTTCAAATTAAGAGGCTAGCTGGGCAAGCATTCCAACGGGGTAGCCGGGCTTTTCAACAAGAATATATTGATCAAGCTGTGCAGTTTTGGGATGAGGCAGTGCAATTTGAACCCAGTAATGAAACTTATTTAGATGCGTTGAATCGAGCCTTATCGCTGCAAGAACGGTTGCACTTATTACGCCATAAAAAGTAGGGGATTATGCGAGATATTATTGTTATGCCACGTCGTCAAACACGAAAAATTAGGGTTGGGAATGTTGCTGTAGGTGGAAATGCACCAATTGCTGTACAATCTATGACCAATACTTTAACTTCCGATATAGATGGAACCGTTGCACAAGTACATTCGCTAGCAGAAGCAGGTGCGGATATCGTGAGGATTTCGGTCCCAGATGTTGAATCAGCTGCTGCGATGCCTGAAATTTTGAGGCAAACAAATGTGCCTATTATCGCTGATATACATTTTAGTTATAAAATGGCCTTATTGGCGCTTGATGCGGGCGTGCATGGCTTGCGTTTAAATCCCGGTAATATTGGTAGTCGAGATCGAGTTGAACGTGTGGTTAAAATGGCACAAGAGCGTGGTGTGTCGATTCGTATTGGTGTAAACGCAGGTTCACTTGAAAAGGAATTTAATGAGCAATATGGTGAGCCTTGTGCTGATGCGATGGTAGCTTCAGCGCTGCGACATATTCGAATTCTTGAAGATATGAATTTTCATGATATTAAAGTATCACTGAAAGCGAGTAATATTCCGATGACGGTGACTGCTTATCGTAAACTGGCTGGAAAAGTTGATTATCCTTTTCATTTGGGCATTACTGAATCAGGAAGTTTGTTTGGTGGTACAGTGAAGTCATCGGTGGGTTTAGGTTTAATTTTGTCAGATGGCATTGGTGATACCATACGGGTGTCTTTGGCTGCAGATCCCAAAGAAGAAATTAAAGTTGGTTTTGAAATTCTCAAAAGTCTTGGTCTTCGCCATCGTGGTGTGAATTTAATTGCTTGCCCTTCATGTGCGAGACAAAAATTTAATGTTATTGAGATGGTGCAAGAACTTGAAGGACGGCTAGCGCATATTCAAGAACCTGTTGATGTGGCTGTGATTGGTTGTGTTGTGAATGGACCAGGCGAAGCCAAGGAAGTGCAAGTGGGGATTACAGGCGGTTATCCCACCCATACTTTTTATCATGATGGTGAAAAATTTGGTCGCGTAAAATCATCGAATATGATTGATGCATTGGTGGAAGAAGTGGAAAAGCGTGCTACTGTGATGCGTGAAAATAAAAAATAGAAGTTTTATTGGATGATGAGTGAATAGTTTGAACTATAAGGAGAAAAGAACGATGAAAAAATATATATTAGGTATGTCTAGTTTGGCAGTGTTGTTTACATTTTCACTGAACGTATGGGCTGAAGATTCAGAACATGAGTCAGAAAAAGCGAAGAATTATACACAAGCAACACCTGTTCATTCGTCCATGCAGGGCAAAAAAAATTATCACAAAGAGTGTTCGTCGTGTCATATGGCTTATCCAGCCAATTTTCTTCCCGCTCGATCGTGGAAAGCATTGCTCAACGGTTTGGATAAACATTTTGGTGAAAATGCTGAGCTAGATGCAGAAGATAAGCGCAGTATTCTCACCTATTTGGATGCGAATGCATCTGATCATAGCCACAGCCGTTTTGCAGCTTGGATCAATCGTTCGATTTCTCCGAATAAAACACCGTTGCGTATTACTAAAACACGTTATTTTGACCGTTTGCATGATGAAGTGCCGACCCGTTTTGTATCAGGAAATCCTAAAGTTCGTTCATTTTCAAATTGTATCGCATGTCATCGTGGCGCAGATCAAGGTGATTTTGATGAAGATCGTGTGATGATTCCTGGAATGAAGCGTTGGCATGATTGATACCATTGAAAGATAACTATGTTATTCAATAAACATTGTTGTAATTGAGAGAAAACATGGCTAAAAAATTACAAAGTATTCGTGGTATTCATGATGGTTTACCGACTGAAGTTGCGAAATGGCGAAACATTGAAGATGTAGCTCGTAAGGTGTTTGCGAGTCATGCCATTTCAGAAGTCCGCCTTCCAATATTAGAGCCAAAAAGCTTATTTGTACGCTCTGTGGGCGAGGAAACAGATATTGTTTCCAAAGAAATGTATGCCTTTGAAGATCAAGGTGGCGATCATATTTGTTTGCGTCCTGAAGGAACGGCTGGAGCGGTGCGTGCCTATTTGCAGGCGGGTTTAACACGAGCAGGTGCGCAGCGTTGGTTTTATATGGGGCCGATGTTTCGTCGGGAACGTCCGCAAAAAGGGCGATTACGTCAATTCCAACAAATTGGTGTGGAATATTTTGCTGTGAATGGTCCTGTTGCGGATGTTGAGATGTTAAGGATGGCACAACAATTTTTGGATGAACTGGGTATTCAGCAAACACGTCTGGAAATCAATACATTGGGTTGTTCAGCATGTCGCCCTGCATACCGTGAAACCTTGATGACTTACCTCAAAGAACGCGCTGAATCATTGTGTGCAACATGCAATGACCGCATTGAAACAAATCCCATGCGTGTGCTGGATTGTAAAAATAAAACATGCCAAGCTCAACTGCTTGATGCTCCTGAAGTCGTTGCCCATGTTTGTGATGACTGTGATGCCCATTTTTCAGGTTTGAAATCAGGTTTGGATGCATTGGCTGTGGATTACACTGTGAACCCTCGCATTGTTCGTGGCTTGGATTATTACAATCGTACGGCGTTTGAATTTGTAACGGATCAACTTGGCGCACAAGGGACAGTCTTGGCAGGTGGTCGTTATGATGGGCTTGTTGAATCACTTGGTGGTCCTGCAACCTCGGCCGTTGGTTTTGCTGCGGGCATGGAACGTTTGGCAATGTTGTTGCCCGATGTACCTGAACCTCGATTAGATGTGGTGGTCGCAGCTTTGGGTGATGAAAGTTTACCTTATTCGTTACGTGTTGCGGATGCTTTACGTCAGCAAGGTTTGATTGTCATTCATGCGGGTGGTGGTACTGCAAAACGCCAATTTAAGATTGCAGACCGTGAAAATTCACGTTTTGTGCTTGTGATTGGCGAAGATGAGGTAGCAAAAGGCGGCGTGATGTTGAAACATCTTAAAACAGGCAAACAAGATTTTTATCGATTGGATGACGCTGTGCAGATTTTATTGGCAAGAGACGTATAGAAATGCGTATTTAAAAGGATGCCTAAATCTTGCGCTTAGAATGATTTCTCTGTAGCAAGCGCGGTACTTTACACGTCATTTCATCCAATGTGCTGATTGTTATTTCAATGAAATCAATGAGTTAGAATTGACGTAAGGTTAACATTTGGAGGATTTATGTCTCAATATACTATGAAACAACTGCTCGAAGCAGGCGTTCATTTCGGTCATCAGACCCGCCGTTGGAACCCAAAAATGGCACCTTATATTTTTGGTAAACGTAACGGTATTCATATCGTCGATTTACAAAAAACATTACGCATGGCAAATGAAGCATATTCATTCATGAGAGAGTTGGCGAACGCTGGCGGTCGTGTGTTGTTTGTGGGTACAAAGCGTCAAGCGCGCGAAGCCATTAAAGAAGAAGCAATACGTTCCGAACAATATTTTGTCAATCACCGTTGGTTGGGTGGCATGTTGACCAACTTTCAAACAGTGCAGCAATCTGTGCGTAAAATGAAAGAGTTACAGCGTCAAAAAGAAGAAGGCGTATTTGAACTTTTAACCAAAAAAGAAGCACTGCACAAACAACGTGCATTGATTAAGTTAGAATGTTCATTGGGCGGCATTAAAGAAATGATGCAACTACCAGACTGTTTGTTTGTGATGGATGTACGCAAAGAAGAATTGGCCGTAAAAGAAGCTAAGAAATTAGGCATTCCTGTGGTTGCTGTTGTCGATACCAACTGTAACCCAAGTGATATTGATTATATTATTCCAGGTAATGATGATGCGATTCGTGCTGTGCGTTTGTTTTGCGCCAAAACTGCGGATGCGATTCTTGAAGGTGCAGAAGCTTGGAGAATTGAAAATGCTGAAGATGACGAAGATGTTGTTGAAGCAATGGTACATGCAGCTGAATCGTCAGAAGGCGCAGCAGCGTAATTAGATTTTAATGAACTCTTGGGGGTGGCGTTGCTGCCCCCTTTTTTTGAATGTAAATGGATATAGAAGAAGGACTGGAGGATGAGTCATGGCCAAGATTACGGCTGCTGATGTAAAAAAGCTGCGCGAAGCAACGGGCGCAGGTATGATGGATTGTAAAAAAGCTTTGGCTGAAGTGAATGGTATTCATGATGATGCTGTCGATTTCTTGCGTAAAAAAGGTTTGTCGGCTGCGTCCAAAAAAGCAGGTCGTGTGGCTGCTGAAGGTGTGGTGTCAACCATAACGAAAGGCAAGGCATCCGTCGTGTTGGAAGTGAATGCTGAAACTGATTTTGTGAGTAAAAATGAACAGTTTATTGCTTTTGTTGATGCCTTAAAGGATTTAATTTTAGACAAACGTCCTGCTGATGTAGATGTGTTGAAAGCATTGCCTTTTGATGCTGAACTGAATGTGGAACAAGCACTGTCTCAATTGATTGCGACCATTGGCGAAAACATGAGTATTCGCCGTTTTGAAGTGATTGAAACTGAGGGTGTGACAGCATCGTATATTCATGGCGAAGGTCGCATTGGTGTATTGGTTGCAATTAAAGGTGAAATATCAGATGCCTTGCAAGCTATAGCACGCGGTGTAGCGATGCATGTTGCCGCCGTTAATCCTGCATTTGTTTCGCGTGAAAGCGTTACAAAAGAAGCTGTTCAGCGTGAACGTAAAGTATTGACTGAGCGTGCTTTGGCAACAGGTAAGCCAGCAGGGATTGTAGATAAAATTGTATTGGGTCAAATGAATAAATTTTATTCTGAAAACTGCTTGTTGGATCAAGCATTTGTAATGGATACGGATACAACCGTAGGTAAAGCAATCAAGGCTATCGATAGTAATGCTGAACTTCTTGCCATGGTTCGTTTCGGCTTGGGTGAAGGTATTGAAAAAGAAGAATCTGATTTTGCTGCTGAAGTTGCAGCACAAGTGAACAGTTAAATACGGAGTTTAGATATGACGCATGACACTGGAAAAGTTTCAATGAAGCAAGGGAAGTATCAACGTGTTTTGTTGAAGCTTTCTGGTGAAGTGCTGATGGGTCATGATGCATATGGCATTGAACCGAAGACCATCAATCGTTTGGCGGCTGAACTCATTCAAGTGAGTCAAAGTGGCGTGGAGTTAGCGATTGTGATTGGTGGTGGTAATATTTTTCGAGGCATGATGGGAACAGCTTCAGGAATGGATCGTGCCAGTGCAGATTATATGGGTATGATGGCAACGGTCATGAATGCCATAGCATTACAAGATGCTTTGGAACGACAAGGTGAGGTGGTGCGCGTCATTTCTGCCTTGCATATTAAAGAGGTTGCGGAGCCTTATATTCGTCGTCGTGCGATTCGCCATTTAGAAAAAGGGCGTATTCTTATTTTTGCAGCAGGAACTGGAAACCCTTATTTTACAACAGATACTGCGGCAAGTTTGCGAGCCATGGAAATTCAAGCAGAGATTGTGTTGAAAGGTACCAAAGTGAATGGTGTATATTCGGCAGATCCAATGAAAGATCCTAATGCAAAGCGTTATGACACCTTAACGTTTACAAAAGCATTGACCAAACAATTGGGTGTGATGGATGCAACGGCCATGTCTTTATGTCGTGATAATGATATGCCGATTGTGGTATTTGATGTAACACAACCAGGTGAAATGTTGCGAGCGATTGCAGGTGAATCCGTCGGGACATTGGTCAAAGAGGCTTAATATGTTTACAACCATTGAAAAACGTATGGAAAAAACCTTGGTATCGTTAAAATCAGAGCTAGCAACGATTCGTACAGGTCGTGCCAATGCAGCCTTGTTGGATCATGTTCGTGTATCTTATTATGGCTCACCTGTACCCTTGAGTCAGGTGGGGAATATTTCTGTACCTGAAGCTCGGATGTTGATGATTACGCCTTGGGAAAAAAACTTATTGAATGATATTGAGAAAGCCATTCAAACATCAGATTTAGGTTTGAACCCCAGTAATGATGGTGAAGTCATTCGGCTGATTCTTCCCGAATTGAATGAAGATAGACGCAAAGAATTTGTCAAGCAAGTGAAGCAAGTGGGCGAAAAAGCAAGGGTATCTATTCGCAGTATTCGCCGAGGCTCAAATGATGATGTGAAAAAAGTTGAAAAAGAAGATTCTTTATCTGAAGATGAAGCCAAGCGTATGCAAGATAAAGTGCAAAAAATTACCGATCGTTTTATTGCTGAAGTGGATTTAGTGGTGGAACATAAAGAAAAAGATATTTTAACGGTTTAAAGGTCTTGTCTGTGCAAGAAGTATCAAAGTCTATTCCTCAACATGTTGCCATTATTATGGATGGTAATGGGCGATGGGCGAAGATGCAGGGTAAAGAACGTCTTCAAGGACATCGGCAAGGTGCTGGGCATGTTCGTGATGTGGTCGAGTGGGCATCGGATGCAGGTGTGAAACAAGTGTCATTGTATGTGTTTTCTACGGAAAACTGGCGGCGACCAAAATTTGAAGTGAAGGCTTTGATGGCATTGTTAACAACCCTTTTGCCGCTTGAAATATCAGCGATGAATAAGAAGGGCGTACGTTTACTTACGTTAGGTGACTTGTCTAAACTGCCTTGGTTGGCGCGTAAGTCCATTCAAAAAACATGCAATGCGACGCAGCATAATCAAAAGATTGATTTAATTTTATGCCTTAATTATGGCGGACAGCAAGAAATAGTGGGTGCTGTTCAGTCTTTTTGCCAATCGTGGCAAGAGCAGGGATGTTCAGTGGAGCAATTGGCGGAATTGACGGTTGAGAAATTTTCAAGCTATTTACCTAGAAAAAACATACTACCCGTGGATTTATTGATTCGTACGGGTGATGAATGCCGCATTTCTAATTTTTATCTTTGGGATGTCGCTTATGCGGAACTTTATTTTACAGATTGTTTGTGGCCAGATTATTCACGTGAAGAATTGCAGCGAGCGTTGGATGATTATGCGAGTCGGGAACGGCGTTTTGGTCGTACAAGCGAACAGGTTCAAGCTTTGGAGCGTAAATGAGTGAACTAACGCTGCGAGTGATGACAGCCCTTGTATTATTTGTGGGTGCTGTGGCTTGGTTATTTTATGTGCCTGATTTTTGGTTTGATGTGATATTATTGATTGTAGCAATGGCTGCAAGCATCGAACTTCTACGTATGGTTAAGATGCCTAAACAAAACCTCTTTTTCATGGTGAGTCTGCTGATGTGGGGTGTTTTGATTGGTCATCATGCACAAGGTTTATGGTTGCCAATGGCATGGATGATTTTGTTATTGGGCTGGTTTATCTTACTGATACTCCATGTTCACGCGGATGATTTGGTACAATCCTTTCAAAAAATGGTTTATGCTCAATGGATGATGGCTTGGTTGATGATGTTTATCATGGCATTGATGATTTTACATACCCATGAGCATGGGGTTGCTTTTATTGCAGGTGCTTGCGTCGGTGTTTGGTTGTCGGATATTGCGGCTTATTTTACGGGCAAAGCTTGGGGTAAACATAAGCTATGCCCTGCGATTAGCCCTGGAAAGACTTGGCAAGGTTTAGCAGGTGGTGTGGTCGCAGGTGTATTGGGTGCATCGTATGTGTGGATGACATGGGCTGATATGACATGGTTTTGGGCATTTCCACTAGCCATGCTGTTGGTAGTTGTGGGGATTCTTGGTGATTTAGCCGAATCAGCATTGAAACGTGTGGTGGGTGTGAAAGACAGTGGTTCGATGTTGCCAGGTCATGGCGGCTTGTTGGATAGGATTGATGCCTTGCTGCCTTCTTTACCATTGGTAGCTATGGTGTGGATTATCTTCGCTTAACAATGGGAAAAATCATGAAATTAACAATTTTAGGTGCGACGGGATCGATTGGTGCCAGTACTGCGGATGTGATGCTTCGTCATCCTGATAAATTTTCGGCATATGCTTTAGTCGGACATCAAAATAGCACACGCATGTTGGTTTTGGCAGAGCAACTTAAGCCTGAATATATTATCATGACGGATGAACAAGCGGCAAAAGAGCTTGTGGGAAAACTGCCTAAAGGCGTGCGCTTAGAAGTTGGTATGCAAGCTGCGATTGAGGTATCCCAAGCCAGTGATGTGGATATGGTGATGGCTGCGATGGTGGGATCTGCTGGTTTACCTGCTGCTTTGGCGGCTGTACGTGCGGGTAAACGCGTAGGGCTTGCGAATAAAGAATGTTTGGTGACGGCAGGTCGTATTTTCATGACGGAAGCCAAGCGATGTGGCGCAACGGTTGTCCCTGTTGATTCAGAACATGCTGCAGTGCATCAAGCGTTGTTGGGGCATGATCATGCGTCCATTACACGCATTATTTTAACTGCATCGGGTGGTCCTTTTCGAGAACGTGACCCAAAAACACTCAAAAATGTAACACCTGAAGAAGCGATTGCTCATCCGAATTGGAGTATGGGCGCAAAAATCAGTGTTGATTCTGCCACCATGATGAATAAAGCCTTGGAATTGATTGAAGCAAGGTGGTTGTTTGATATGCCTGCCGAGAAATTATCGGCGATTATTCATCCTCAAAGCATTGTGCATGGGATGGTGGAGTACCGAGATGGTTCTGTGTTGGCACAATTAGCTGAGCCAGATATGCGTTCACCCATTGCTTATGCTTTGCAAGAAGGGACGCGTTTGGATGCGGGTATTCCTTGGTTAGATTTGGCAAAAACAGGTCGTTTGGATTTTCAGGCAATCGATGAAACACGTTTTCCTGCCATGCGTTTGGTGCAAGAAGTGATGCGTGGTGGCGATGCTTTGGCGATTGCTTTGAATGCTGCCAATGAAGAAGCCAATCAAGCATTTCGATTAGGTCAGCTTGGTTTTATGGAAATTGTAAGCACGGTTGAAGATGTATTGCAGCAAACACAAGATGTGGCGATTGCATCATTGGATGATGTTTGGGCTTGTGATCAATTGGCACGAAATACTGCACACACGGTAATGGGGTAACCATGGAATCATTGCATACATTATTATCGTTTGTGGTGGCGATTGCTATTTTGGTCACCGTGCATGAATTTGGACATTTCATTGTTGCCATCAAGTTAGGTATTAAAGTGGAAAAGTTCTCGATTGGTTTTGGTCCTGCGCTTTTTTCTTGGCATGGAAAATATGACAATATTGAATATATCATTGCTGCGATTCCTTTGGGTGGTTACGTTAAAATGTTGGGCGAAAACCTTGATGAGCAAGGTGAGCAACATACACAAGGATTAAGCAAAGAAGATTTATCGAGAGCCTTTCATCTTCAAGCTGTTTGGAAGCGTGCTGCGGTTGCTGTGGCAGGGCCCATGTTTAACTTTATTTTTGCGATTGTGGCTTATATGTGTGTGGCTTGGTTGGGTCAACAGGTCATGCCACCGGTGGTGGGGCATGTAGCTGCAAACTCAGTGGCAGAACGTGCTGGCATTGAGTCCAATGATCGTTTGCTAAGTCTCAATGGTCATGAGTTGCATTCGTGGAGTCAATTTGAAGAGGTTTTAAAACAAACCGTTGGGACAAATATTGCTGTGGATGTTGAACGTGATGGTCATGATTTTTCTGTGACCATGCCCGTGCATAAGGGAAACCAAGATGCTTTACTCATCAATATATCCGAAGAATCACTGGGTTTAAGCTTAGGGACGCAAGTCTTTGTAGATTCCGTAGTGAAAGCTTCACCTGCGGAAGCTGCGGGTCTTAAAAAAGGCGATGAATTTATTCAAGTAGCAGATAAGGACTTGGATGGTGTGCGACACTTGATTCGTGAAATTCAAGCACATGCAGGTCAAACACTTTCATTACTGGTGTTGCGAGATGGTGTTAGGTTGCGTTTGCACATTACACCAAAGGCTGAAAATGAGCAGGGTGTAGGTAAAGTTGGCGTACACCTTGTGTCGAAACCTTTAACAGAGCCTGTTATGTATCAACGTGGTGTTTGGGATAGTGTGGTTTATGGGTTTGAACGAACCTATGAGATGACTGTTTTAACTATTCAAGTGATGGGAAAAATGGTGACTGCGGCTATTTCGCCTGACAACTTGGGTGGGCCTATTGCGATTGCTCAATTGGCTGGGCGTACAGCTGATTTGGGGTTAGCTGCTTTTATTACATTCTTAGCTTTGATTTCCGTCAATTTGGGCGTGTTGAATTTGTTGCCCGTGCCTGTTTTAGATGGTGGACATTTGGTGTATTTAGGGCTGGAAAAATTGCGCGGTAAACCATTATCAGATGTGATTATGGAGCGTACACAAATGGTGGGTGTGCTTTTGATTGGCTTATTGATGGTGTTTGCATTTTATAATGATTTAATGCGCTTATTTCGAGGTTAATAATGAGATTGATACAATATGGGCTGGTATTGCTTTGTGCCTTTTTTTCACTGAATGTTTGGGCGGCTAGTGGTGAAGCCATCAACACAGGCGATCGTATTATCTCACTGAATGTGGAAGGAAATCGTTACATAGAAAGCGCCGCTATTTTAATGGATGTGGATACCAAAGTAGGTGATCGCTTAAACCAACGGACGATGAGTCGTGATATTCAACGCCTTTATGTATCAGGTGTTTATCAAGATTTGAAATTTACAGGTGTGCGCAACAATACG
The DNA here is from genome assembly GCA_030950985.1 of Mariprofundaceae bacterium. GTDB lineage: Bacteria > Pseudomonadota > Zetaproteobacteria > Mariprofundales > Mariprofundaceae. The sequence continues at coordinate 34,018 of JAUZQM010000121.1, forward strand.
GGTATTAAGTTGACCTTACATGTCAAAGAACAGCCTTTCATTAGTCATTATGAAATCATTGGCAATGATGCTGTAACATCCAAAGATTTGAAGCATAGGCTTAAGTTGAAAGATGGTATGATTTTTACCCCTAGTTTGATGCGTAAAGATATCAATACATTGCGTCGGGGCTATTTAAAGAAAGGTTTTTATCAGGTGAATATTCAGCCTGAAAAAACGATGTTATCTGATGGTTCAATGAAATTGATGGTACATATTATTGAAGGCGATAAAACAAGAGTCCGCCAAATACGTTTTATGGGCAACCATGATTTTACAGATGATGCATTGATTAGTGAAGTGTCGGCTCGCTCAAGCAATCTATTAACATGGCTGATCAATAAAGATATTATCAATCAAAAAAAGTTTAAGAATGATGCGCAACATTTGTCTCAATTTTATCAAGATCATGGTTATCTGGATATGAAAGTTGAGTCATCACAGTTGCTTTTAACACCGGATAAAAAATCGTTTTATTTAAACTTTTCAATCCATGAAGGGGCTATTTATACGATCAATAAATTGGATGTAACAGGTGATTTGATTCCTTCCAAAGAAAAATTAATGGATAAGATCAAATTGGCAGTGGGTCAACATTATTCGTTGAGTGATTTAAGAACAAGTATTCAAAATATGACCATCTTAGTGGGTGATGAAGGTTATGCGTTTGCGAATGTAACCCCATTGTTTAAACGTAATCTTACAGATCATACTGTGGCAATTACTTTTGATGTAGAAAAAGGGCGTAAGGTTTATATCGAACGCATTGAGATTGAAGGTAATGAAAAGACGGATGATATTGTGGCGCGTAGAGAAATGCGTTTGGATGAAAGTGAACGCTTTTCGGCGACAGGCATGCGTTTAAGTAAAGAAAAATTAGGGCGTTTGCAGTTGTTTAAAGATGTGCGTATTTCCATGCCCAAAGGTAGTGCGCCAGATCGTGTGAATGTAAAAGTGAATGTGACGGAAAATAAAACGGGATCATTTATTGTGGGTTTTGGTTACTCGCAAATCCAAAAAATGTTATTTCGTGTGAAAACATCACAAAAGAACTTGCTGGGTAAAGGTTATGGTTTAAGCGCAACTGCCGATGTGGGTTCAAGAACACAAAACTTTAATGTTAGTTTAAGTGATCCTTATTTCTTAGATAGGGATATTCAGGCATCGGTGAATGTGAATAAAACCCAAACTAAATTAACGCAAATTCAGAGAACTACCTATACTCAAAATAATGTGGGTGGTGGGTTTGGCTTAACCTTTGCATTGTCCGAACATGTGAGTAATTCGATCAATTATCAGTATTCCAATACCAATATTAGTAATTTACCTGTAAACTCAACGTTGATTCTTCAGTCACAAGCAGGTCATCAGACTACATCCGAGTTGGGTGATACCTTGTATTTCGATAGTCGTGATCGAGCGACTGAAACACATAGTGGGGCAGTGTATAGTCTTCATGTCAGCGGAGCAACGGTAGGAGGGAATAATCGTTTTGTGGAAGAAAGTATTAGCACAAAGAAATATTTTTCTATGTCCAATGATGTGGTATTGCGTGCTTCTTCAGCAGTATCCTTGATTCAAGGTTATGCTAGGAAAAATGTGCCGATTTATCGCCGTTATTCTTTAGGTGGTGGAAATATTTTGCATGGTTTTGATTATTATGGTGTGTCAATGCGTGATCCAATCACAGGTGCAGTGGTGGGAGGGAATAAGAAATTATCAGCCAATTTAGATTTATTTTTCCCGCTCCCTTATGTGCAAACAAGCGGTATTCGAGGGGTGTTGTTTGTGGATGTAGGAACAGTATGGGGAAGTGCCATAAGTAATGTGCCTGCGGTGACATTCAATGCTAATAGTTTACGTGCTTCCACGGGGCTTGGTATTGAGTGGGCATCGCCAGTAGGACCCGTTACCTTATCTTTTGCAAAAGTATTAAAAAAACAACCTCAAGATATTTTACGGAGTTTTAATTTTGGATTGGGTACAACATTTTAAGCTGAAGAATGATGGTGCATAAAGAAAAAAGAAATGCATGGGATGCAAAAGTATGGATGATTCATCCAAAGGCAGTGATAAAGATTGAAAAAAAAGTGATGAAATTTAGCCTTGCCAATCTTTTTTGAGTGTATAACGTATTAAATATGAGGAGTATTGAATGATGTTGAAGAAATTTGTATGGATTACGTTGTCGGTTGCTATGTTAAGTTTGGGAGCAATCACAGCAGAAGCAGGGAAAATTGGTTATATTGATGTAAAAAGTGCGGTGGAAAACACCAAAGACTATCAAAATGGTTTGCATCATTTGGAAGCACTTAAAACGAAAAAGCTTAAAGAATTACGCGCATTAAAAACAAAAATAAATCAATCAGAAAAAGATATTTTAAGCCAATCGATGGCGATGTCGCAAGAAAGATTGAGACAAAAACAATCTGCCTTGAAAGAATTGCGTAAGACCGCAGCGCGTCGTCAACAAGATGCACAAGAAGAATTAGTGGCTGCTAAAAATCAATTGGATCAAAAAGTTGTTGGACACTTTTATGAAGTGGCACGTCAATATGGTAAAGATAACGGCTTTGATTTGGTGTTACCGAAATCCAATATGATTTATGTGAATGAAGCCTTGGATATTACGCCTGCCATTACCAAGTTATTGGATGGTAAGAAATAATTGGCAGGGCTAACTTTTTCGCTGGCGGAGCTTGTCGCCGAGATTGATGGTGAACTCCATGGTGATGTTGATGTGGATATGCAAATTCAATCCATTGCAACCTTAAAGGATGCAACAGCTCAAGATATATCCTTTTTATCCAATGCTCATTACAAACAAGTGTTGTCGAATACTCAGGCTGGCGCAGTATTGGTATCGGCATCGTTATTGGGTGAACTCAAAGCGTCTTGCCCATTGATTGCGGTCAAAGACCCCTATTTAGCCTATGCAACATTGCAACAAAAGTTCCATCCCATGCCTGTAGGGCAAGGCAATGTTCATCCAACAGCCATCATTTCAGAGACTGCTGATATTGCTTCTGATGTGGATATTGCAGCAGGCTGTGTGATTGATGATGGTTGTGTGATTGGGGCAGGGACAGTCCTTTTAGCAGCTTGCTTGATTGCCAAGGGTGTGAACATAGGCAAACACTGTTTCTTACATGCGGGTGTAAAAATTGAAGCGAATTGCCAACTGGGAAACCGTGTCATTGTTCAGGCAGGTGTTGTGATTGGCTCGGATGGTTTTGGTTATGCTTGGTCTGGACAAGCTTATGTAAAAATACCACAAGTGGGTCGTGTTGTTGTGCATGATGATGTGGAGATTGGTGCGAACACCTGTATTGATCGTGGTGCTTTGGGCGATACGATAATTCATCAAGGTGTGAAGCTTGATAATTTGGTACATATTGCTCATAACGTGGAAATTGGGGCATTATCAGCGATTGCAGGACAAGTGGGTATTTCTGGATCCTCTAAAATTGGTCAAGGCTGTCAAATGGGTGGGCAAGTGGGTGTTGCAGGTCATTTAACGATAGCAGATGGCTGCCAGTTGGCAGGCAAAGCTGGTGTGATTAGTGATATTGATAAAGCAGGTGTGTATTCAGGCTTTCCAGCCATGCCACACCGACAATGGTTAAGAATGTCAGCTTTGATGAGCAAACTTCCTGATGTATGGAAAAAGCTAAAAGGTAAGGAATAATATGTCTGAATTGAATATTGATAAGATTATGGAACGTTTGCCACATCGTTATCCCTTTTTGTTGGTGGATCGTGTTTTGGAAATGCAGGCGGATACATTTATTCGGGCGATTAAAAATGTTACCATCAATGAGCCTCATTTTACGGGGCACTTTCCAAAATTCCCTGTCATGCCCGGTGTGCTGATTGTGGAAGCGATGGCGCAAGTGGGTGGTATTTTAGCCTTTGAGTCCGCACCCAAAGATCAAGAATTTATTGTATATTTTACGGGTATTGATGGTGTGCGTTTTCGTAAACCAGCGCGTCCGGGTGATCAGTTGGTATTTGAATTGACGGTGCTTCGTCGTCGTGGCTTTATGTGGAAATTCAAGGCTGAAGCCTTTATTGATGGTGATTTGGCGTGTTCAGGAACCTTGATGGCAACCTTGATGCCACAGGATCAAGCATGAGTTCCAACATTCATCCAACGGCGATTATTTCTGAACATGCGCAGTTGGGTGAACATGTTGATATTGGGCCTTTTTGTGTGGTGGATGAACATGTTTCGATTGGTGATGGGACACAATTAAAATCACATGTGGTCATCAGTGGGCATACACGTATCGGTAAAAACAACCGTATTTTTCCTTTTGCGAGTATTGGGCATGAACCACAAGATTTAAAATACCATGGTGAACCATCCGAAGTCGTGATTGGTGATGGGAATACCATTCGTGAGAATGTTACCATCAATCCAGGAACCGAAGGTGGTGGTATGTTGACCAAGGTCGGTAACCATAATCTACTCATGGCATACACGCATATTGCACATGATTGCTCTGTGGGAAATGCTGTTGTGATGGCCAATTGTGCGACTTTAGCAGGGCATGTTGATATTGATGATGGCGCAATTATTGGTGGTCTGTCTGCGATTCATCAGTTCTTACGCATTGGTCGTTACGCTATGGTGGGTGGGATGAGTGGCATTGTGAAAGATGTACCGCCGTTTTGTTTAACCGCAGGTGGTTATCGTCCGAGTCTTTCTGGTTTGAATGTTTTAGGTCTGAAACGTCAAGGGGCGACATCATCCCAATTAAAACATCTGAAAGAAGTCTATCGTATTTTATTTCAAAACACTGACAGCTTGAAGCAACGCATTACGCAGGCTAAAGCGATGGCAAACGATGATGCTTATGCAGAGCATTTGATTGATTTTACAGCTACTGCTAAGAAAGGTTTAACGATTCCTGCACGAGATAAACATACCTCATGAGCCAAACCAAAAGCATTGGTTTGATTGCTGGTTACGGTGCATTTCCTTTGGAAATGGCTCAAGCTTTGGTGGCACAAGGTTTTGACGTGCATGTGGTGGCAGCGAAAGAAGAAACCTCACCAGACATTGAAGCCATTGCGACATCGGTGTGTTGGCTGCATGTGGGAAAAGTTGGGGGCATGATTAAGGCACTAAAATCGGCGGGTGTGTCTGAAGTCATTATGGCGGGTAAAGTCCAAAAACTTCATCTATTTCGTAATTTTCGACCTGATTTTGTTGCCGTGAAAGCGTTGTTGAGTGTCTCCAATCGCAAAGATGACACCTTGATGTTGAAGATTGTAAGTTTGTTGGCGGAAGCCGGTATTCGCGTTGAATCACAAGTGCGTTATGTACCATCGATGGTGGCGAGTGAAGGTTTACTTTTTGGTAGCGGAGCTAAAAAACAAGCCATCAAAGATATGCAATTTGGTTTGGAACAGGCGAAAGGCATTGCGGCTTTGGATATTGGTCAAACCGTGGTGGTGCAAGACGGTGCAGTGTTGGCAGTCGAAGCCATTGAAGGCACGGATGAAGCCATACTGCGTGGTGGCAAGCTGGGTAATGGTCAAGCATGTGTGGTGAAAGTTGCCAAACCGAATCAGGATCTACGTTTTGATGTGCCTGCCATCGGCCCTGATACTTTAAAAACCATGGCCAATTCAGGCTGTACATCGCTGGGCATTCAAGCGGAATGTACCTTGTTGATTGAACAAGAAAAACTCGCATCGCTGGCTAAAGATTTGGGTATTTCGGTATATGGTATTCGTGTCTAAATCTCGCCCCATTCATGTGTTTATCTGTGCAGGTGAGTCATCAGGTGATATGCATGGTGCAGCCGTGATACGTTCGCTTAAAAAACAACATCCTGATATTCAAATTTCTGCGGTTGCAGGGTCTGCGATGCGTCGCGAAGGCTGTGATGTTGTATGCCCTATGGAATCGCTCAATGTCATGGGTATTGTCGATGTACTCAAAGCCTTGCCACGGATTCAGAAAATTGGTAAAGATTTATTAGCTTGGGCAGCAAAAACACGCCCTGATGTGGTGATTTTAGTCGACTTTCCAGGGTTTAATATGCGTTTAGGCGAGAAACTTCGTCGGCTTGGTATTCCTGTACTTTATTATATTGCACCGAAGCTTTGGGCTTGGGGACATTGGCGTGTGAAACGTTTACAGCGTGCGCAACATCAATTGGCAGCCATTTTACCCTTTGAACCCAATTGGTTTTCCAAGCATGCTATTGAAGCACATTATGTGGGCAATCCCAGTGCAGTGGCATGCCAAGGCGGTTGGAGTAAAGCCGATTTGAAAAAACGCTTGGGGCTAACACAAGAACAACGTTTATTGGCGTTGTTACCGGGTAGTCGCTCCAGTGAACTCGCACGTCATACGGATGTGTTGATTCAAAGTTATCAGCATTTAAAACAAACCATGCCTGATTTGACTGCGGTAACCACGCAAGCTCCCAGTGTGACAGATGAACAGATGCAGCCTTTTGTCGATGCGGGTATTCATGTATTGAATCGTTTGGATGAAGGTTATGCGTTGCGTGCGGATGCGGCATTGGCGGTATCTGGCACAGCAACCTTAGAACTGGCTCTTTGGAACACGCCAACGGTGTTGGTTTATCAAACTACGGCCATGACCATGTGGATTGGCAAACGTTTGTTAGGGACGCATTGTGTGGGTTTAGCCAATATTATTTTGGACGATACGATGATCATGCCTGAATTATTGCAAGAACATGCCAATGTCGATGAAATTGTGGCAGCGGCGCGACCACTTTTGGAAAAATCACCTGAATATGATGCGCAACGACAGGCGTTTGATGATTTAAGATGTCGTTTGGGCAAAGAAAATCCCAGTGATAAGGTGGCGAAGATGGCGTTCGCGATGGTTCAACGATGAATAAGACTTACCGTGATGGCTTGCTTCTGTTGGCTTATTGTGGATTCATTTTCTTTTTATCATCTCAATCGACCTTGATTGATACGCCCCTCGACTTTGCCAATAAAGATAAAGTGATGCATGCCTCCGCTTACGCCATCTTGGCATTATTCGTATGGCGTTTTTTTCGTCATCATCTGCAAGCTGTGCATGTTTTGGGCATCATCAGTGTTCTGTTTGCATCCATGTATGGTATCAGTGATGAATTTCATCAATCGTTTGTGGTGGGGCGAGATGCAGATGTTTGGGATTGGGTCGCCGATACAACAGGTGCAAGTGTGATGGTATGGGTGTTGTACCAATGGCGACTTAGGAAGGTTTAATATGCAAGTATCGAGTTTACCCAAAGATGTGGTGGCAGAAGATTCCTTGCCCGATATTCCTCGCCAACAAAGCAACCCAACACGTTGGCAAGGTGAGCAATGGGGAGATTTTGTTCAAGCTTTGCAAGATGTGGGCATCAAAATTCGTGAGAAAAAGTTTGAAACAGGCGTTTATATCACCGATGCAGGTGGTTTAGCGCACGGTTTGCCACATGGTGTGGTGATTGCGAAATCGGCTGAACAAATTGCGCATTTAATGCAGCTTGCCCAAAAATTTGAAGTACCTGTAACCACACGAGGTGGTGGTTTAACGACTGAAGGTGAATCGGTGGCATTTGGTGGTGTATTGCTGGATATGACAGGCATGAGCCGAGTGCTTGAAGTGGACAAAAACGCCCTCACCGTGCGCACGCAAGCGGGTATTTTTTGGCACCATTTGGCAGAACATTTGCGGCGTGATGGTTTGGATTATCTTTCTGCCCCCCTTAATTTAAGCTCATCCGTGGGTGGTACATTAGGTGTGGGTGGCATTGATGTAAATTCGTCTAAACATGGTTGCAGCGCCGATCAGGCTTTATCGCTACAAGTGGTCACACCCACGGGTGAGATTGTTGAATGTTCGGATGAAGAACATGGCGAGTTATTTGAACGGGTGATTTTGGGTTACGGACAATTTGGCATTATTACGGAAGCCACGCTAAAAATTCGCCCCTACACACCTTTGCGTATGCATTATTTTTATTATTCTTCATTGAAACCGTGCGTTGAAGATTTATTGATGTTGGATCAATCACAAAGCTGTGATTACACAGGCATGCTAACCATGATGGATTCTGCGATTACCTTATTGGTGGCCTTTGATAGTGAAGAACGAGAAAGTACGTTTATGGCATACTATCAAGAACGTTTGTCTGGTTATGGTGAATTGGGCTTTGCTTTACGTTTGGCGGCTCATTTTTCTTGGCGACCTTGGAAGTGGAAAGAAGCGCTTTTTTTATTGCAACGAAAACGTGAATTATTTCCTGATTTAGAACCCAATCACCACATGCAACATGGGAAAATGTATGATCGTACAGCGGTATTTTCCAAGGCTGTTTGGAAGCATTGGGGAGATAGACACATGGTGATTCCTGACCTTGCGACCAATGCGGATAAAATTGTCGATGCGGTTGAACGTGGCAATGCGGTATGTCGTAAATATTTTCCTTATTATACCCTCTATTGCGTCGGCATTCGCTTGCGTGAAGAACATCAATCTCATTACGAATTATCGAGCATACCTTCTGATGCCAAGGGTTTTGCGTACGGCTGTGAGTTTGAACCGATGTATCATGGGCAAACCTATAGTCGTGATACCCTGCAATCATTCAAGAATGAGATTTACGATGTGGGTGTGGAACTCGAAACCAGTTATTACCGCTTTGGCGGCATGATGAAGGCTTATATTCGCCGAGCTTTGGGCGATGATGTGGTTGAAAAACACCTCAAGCTAAAACAAGACGCTGATCCTGCGATGATTCTGAATCGGGATGTGATTTTTTAATGCTATGGTATCGAAAAGCCTTACAAGCTTGTGAATGGATCAACGTAAAAAACGTGAAAATTCCCAACCCCAACAATCCCGCAAAACGTTTGGATGTTGTGTTGATTGAGATGGAAAAATCATGAAAATTGTTTCTTTATTCTCAGGTGCTGGCGGTTTGGATTTAGGTTTTGAGAAAGCAGGGTTTCAGACGCTTTGGGCGAATGAATATGATAAAGACATTTGGCAAACCTATGAAAATAACTTTCCTCATGTTGAATTGAATCATCACAGTATTTGTGATGTCCCTTCGTCGGATATTCCTGATTGTGATGGCATTATCGGAGGGCCACCATGCCAAAGTTGGAGTGAGGCAGGGGCTTTAAGAGGCATTAAAGACCAACGAGGGCAGTTGTTTTTTGAATTTATTCGTATTCTTCGGGATAAAAAACCGAAGTTCTTTTTAGCAGAAAATGTGTCGGGGATGCTGGCTTCACGTCATGCAAATGCGATTGCATATATTCAAGACCTTTTTAAAGAAAGCGGTTATCGATTATCGTTTAAAATGTTAAATGCTTCCGATTATTGGGTTCCCCAAGATCGAAAACGTGTTTTTTTTATTGGCATTCGCAATGATTTGGAAAAAACATTTGAATTTCCTCAACCATTTGAGAAAAAACGATGTTTGCGTGATGTGATTGATGACATAAAAGATAGCGCATTACCTGCTCAAGAAAAAAATCGTACGAATGGAGCTGCATGTCAGCCGACCAATCATGAGTATATGACAGGTGGTTTTTCGAGCATGTTTATGTCGCGTAACCGTGTTCGATCATGGGATGAGCAATCGTCTACCATTCAAGCAGGTGGACGACATGCACCAGTGCATCCTCAAGCGCCCAAAATGTTATGTGTTGAGCCAAATAAACGTATATTTGTGCCAGAATATACATCCTTGTATCGACGTTTAAGCATTCGGGAATGTGCAAGAATCCAAACGTTTCCTGATGACCATCATTTCTATTATGAGAATTTATTGGCGGGTTATAAAATGGTAGGCAATGCCGTACCTCCCACACTGGCGTATTTTTTGGCGAAAAAGATTAAATCATTGCTGACTGACTCGTATATCGAGGAAGTGTGTGAACCCACATGGGAAGCTTATGCCGACCTTGTGCCTGCTTAAAAGGTGGTTGATGTGAATCAAAAAAACGACTCTAAAACGTATGCTGATTGCCAAGGTTGTTCGCTTTGTTTATTGCCATGCCCGATGTGGCGGCAACATCGTGATGTGATGTTTAGTCCACAAGGTTTCGCCAAGTCGATGCAACATGGAGCAAGGGCAGCGGATTTGAAAGACTATTTATCCAGTTGTATTTTGTGTGGTGCATGCGATGTGATGTGCCCTGAAAACATTGATTTAACAGGCATGATAAAAAAAGCTTGGGCAGTCACCGATTTACCAAGCTTGAGCCAGCAAGATGAGGCTGAATTGAGTGGTTTTGTCATCAGTTGTGATGCTTGGGTGCAACAGCAATTAACCCCCGATGATTTATATATCATTGATGTCGCAGCCTTGCATGCTGATTACGAACGCCGCATTGAACATTACACATGGTTAAGAGAGCAAACGGGATGCAGCATGAATTTGGACTTGAATCGTATGGCCATTCCGACAGGTATCGGCAGTGAAGCAGCAAAGTTAGGGTCATTTGATGTGGAGAAACACGTTCAATGGTTGATGCAAGGTCGTGACTTTAAACGGGTCATTGTTGAACATGAAACGGATATCGATGTGCTAAAAACGATGACAGATAAAACGGTGATGGCTGTTTCAGCATTGCTGAACACCTTGGATGTAAAGGATGACTATGAGACAGGTTGATGTGGTGATTGTCGGTGCCAGTCTTGCAGCGGCGGCAGCTGCCAAACGTCTGGTGGATGCAGGTTTAGAAACCGTTATTTTAGAAAAACAAAAACTACCGCGTCATAAAATTTGCAGTGGTATTTTATCACCGCGTGGGCATCGTTTTTTGATTGAAAATTTTGGTGCTTTACCGCGTAAAATCTTGCATGAACCCACCTCATGTCGTGGTGTTAGCTTTCATTTTCCAAGCATGTTATCGATGTCGATGGACTTTTTTGGTGGTCCAACACCGCATTTGCATCGTAAATATTCAGATCATTGGGCGATTGAACAAAGTCATGGGGAAGTGATGGATGAAACATCCTTTCTATCCCTCCAACAAGCCGATGATGATGTTGTGGTGACGGCAAGAAAAAAAGGTTGTGAACAATTCCAACTTAAAACTCGATATGTAATTGGTGCTGATGGTCCTGTATCGCCTGTTTTACGTTCGCTTTACCCAAAGTACCACAAAGAAATTCCGATGTTTTTTGTAGGTCAGAAATTCCATGAAATTATTGATTGCCCACTGGATGAAGCTTATTTTCATTTTTGGTTTCACCCTGATTTGGGGCATTACACTTGGAGTCATGCGCGTGATGGTCGGCAAATTGTCGGTGTAGGTTACAAAGTGGGTGAAAAATTTCATGAGCGTCATGCTTATGTGGCAAAATATTTTGAAGAAAAACATGGTGTGAAGCTCAAACCTGCTGATGCAGATCATGAGGGTTGTTCAGAAAACTTTGGCCCTTCACTCATCAATCGTTATGTCTTTGGTCAGGGGCGTGTCTTGATTACAGGGCAGGCGACTGGTTTTTTGAATATGATTGGTGAAGGGATGAGTTGCGCACTACATTCGGGGGCGATTGCTGGCGAGTCGATTGTCAATGCCATGCAACAGAATCGACCTGTGCAAGCCATTTATCGTCAAAGTATTGCTTCAGAAGTTCGACGCACGACCGACCAATGGAATCCGTTGAAGATTGCCTTTTCAAAACCGCATGAAGCTGATTTTCCCAAGGCATTGATGGCGATGCCAATGAAAGAGCGCATGATTATTTTGGGAGATGTTTGGCGTTTTGTGAAACTTTATAAAGAGTTCAAATGGGGTCGGCAGATTGCGGCTGTGATGATGCAACGTGTGTTACGTGGTGATTATTCACAAAAAGACTGGCTTTGATAATCAAGGCACGGCTAAAGCCGTACTCCCAAAGCATGCTGAATTTAGATTAAACTGCATAATATCAGTGAATAAAACTTAGATTTTAGAGATGATATTGCTCTGTGTTCATGACTCTGGAAGTGCGGCTTTAGCCGCGCCAAATGAACTATCAAGGTACGGCTAAAGCCGTACTCCCAAAGCATGCTGAATTTAGATTAAACTGCATAATATTAGTGAATAAAACTTAGATTTTAGAGATGATATTGCTCTGTGTTCATGACTCTGGAAGTGCGGCTTTAGTCGCGCCAAATGAACTATCAAGGCACGGCTAAAGCCGTACTCCCAAAGCATGCTGAATTTAGATTAAACTGCATAATATCAGTGAATAAAACTTAGATTTTAGAGATGATATTGCTCTGTGTTCATGACTCTGGAAGTGCGGCTTTAGCCGC
>JAUZQM010000122.1 GCA_030950985.1 Mariprofundaceae bacterium
TTGAATCCAGAATATTGCCTATTGGCAGTAGAGTGCGCATTATTTCGTTCATGGGTAGCTTCTTTTGTTTGGTTATTTTTTTTGAAAAAAATCATGCTATGGCAAAGAGGCTACCCTATCAATTTTTGGCGAAGGTATTGCAGTGAAGAGACACTTTTTTCATGCGATTACAGCGAAAAAAGGGTGTGTCTTTGAATTTAATGGTTTGCCGCTATACTGCGCGACCTTTCGCGGTTGCTCCGCATTTATTTCTGGAGGTTTTTGATGGTCAAACTGTATTCTGATCCACAATGTCCCAATTCCCAACGTGTTCGTATTGTCTTGCAAGAAAAAGAATTACCTGTGGAATGTGTGGAGTTAGAGCCAGATAACTTGCCTGCTGATTTCATGGAAATCAATCCGTATGGCAAACTGCCGACTGTGATTGATCGTGATATTGTGTTTTTTGAACCGCCCGTAGTGAGTGAATATTTGGATGAACGTTATCCTCACCCACCTTTAAAACCCGGTTCGCCTGCTGGTCGTGCGCAAATGCGTTTGGCGGTGATGCGAATTGAAGAAGAAGTGTATCCCTTGTATTTCAATTTGATTCGCGTGAAGAAAAAAACCGAACCGATGCGTAAATTCAAGGCCTATTTAGAATCATTAGATGGCTATTTAGAACATCAAGATTATTTTATTACTGAACAATATTCCTTGGCTGATATTGCAATGGCACCTATTTTGTGGCGTTTAAAAAGCAATGGTATTGACACCTCTAAATGGATTTATCTTGAAGCATATATGGATCGTTTGTTTGAACGTCCTGCATTTCGACGCTCTTTATCCGAATATGAAGAAATGATGCATGACGCTTTTTAAATCATCATCTTTTTGTTGATTGATGTCATCATCCGAATTTGATTTGATTCATGCGTGTTTTCGAAAGGAGGCACGCATTTTTTCTGCCCTAACTCAAGTGGGCAATGGTGACGATGCGTCGGTGCATCAAGTGCCAGAAGGTCAACACTTGGTAGTCAGTACTGATACGGCTGTGGCAGGTGTGCATTGGCCCCATGATTTTCCTTTGGCAATGGCGGCAGATCGTGCCGTATGTGCAGCCTTGTCAGATTTGGCAGCGATGGGGGCTAAAGCTCATTGGGCTTGGGTCTCGGTGATGGCGAGTGATACGAAAAGTTTACAATCGATGGGGCAGGGTGTGACACACGCTTTGAATCGTTATCAGGTAGAATTATCAGGTGGTGATACCGTACAATCACCGCTCAATGCCTTAACAGTGACAGTGTCAGGTTTGATTCCAGAGAAACAAGCCATGCAACGCAATCAAGCCAAGGTCGGTGATGATGTTTGGCTTTTAGGGCGTGTTGGTTTTGCATCATTGGGTTTGAAAGATTGGTTTTCAGGTGTGCGTGAAAGTGATTTTCTTACGTCTTTTCAGCATATTACACCCCAATTAGAACACGGTGAAACATTAAGAGACTTGGGTGTTCGCTGCTGCATGGATGTCAGTGATGGACTTTGGCAAGATGCCGAACATCTGTGTCAGGCTTCACACGTCGGCATAAACATTAAATTAGAATCCTTACCTGAATGGAAAAATATGCTGGATGCGGTCGGGGAAGAAACTGCCATGCAAGCCATGCTTTCAGGTGGTGAAGATTATGCGTTATTGTTTACTGCGGCTTCGGGTATGTCGGGTTTATCATCGTTAGCCATTAACATTGGCTGTTGTGTTGAAGGCAATCAGGTATCCGTTCATTTACATGATAAGCCTGTGATGCCTAAGACAAGGGGGTTTGATCATTTTAAACCATAAACATGTTTTATCTGGATTACGTTGGTTTGTTGCGGGTTTTGGTAGTGGTTGGTTGCCTAAAGCCCCTGGAACTTGGGGAAGTTTAGCTTCACTACCTGTAGCCACTTGGATTTGGCTAACATGGGATTGGCAAGGTTTAATGCTCGCCAGTGTCGTCTTGCTAGGCTTGGGTTGCGCAGCGTGTAAACCTGTCTTAAAGGACATGGCTGACCAAGATCCTGGTTGGATTGTGGTGGATGAATGGGTGGGACAATGGCTATGTATCAGCTTGCTAGCGATGTATGGCGATGGAGAATTTTCATGGTGGTTGCTTGGACTATCATTTTTAGCTTTTCGACTCTTTGATATTTGGAAACCGTTTCCTATTCGCCAATTGGAACACTGGGGGCCTGCTTGGTGGTCAATTATGTTTGATGATGTGGCTGCGGGTGTCATGGGCGCAGCGTCAATATTTTTATTCGGTTTCCTGTTGGTATTGTGCGGCTTATGATGTTGATTGAATCATTATTGGAATTATGTCGTCAATCGGGTGTGAAATTACGCACCGCAGAATCGTGTACAGCAGGTGGCGTGGCGGCTGCCATTGCCAGTGTCTCGGGGGCATCTGATGTCTTGGATCGAGGCTGGATTACCTACAGCAATCAAGCTAAAATGGATGAACTCGGTGTATCTGAGAATGATTTACAACATGATGGTGCAGTCAGTCAAACTGTCGTGGAAGCGATGGCACTGGGCGGAAGTGGCGATCATATCGTATGTGTCGCCTTAAGTGGCATTGCAGGGCCTTCAGGTGGAAGCAAAGAAAAACCAGTCGGTACGGTGTGGATTGCAGTGGCTTATGGTTCAAACGATGTGCAATCTCATTGTTATCATTTTAAAGGTGAACGCAGTGATGTTCAGCAACAAGCTGTCAAGCAAGCCTTAGAAGATTGTTGGTCCATGTGTTCTAAACAGGGAAAAAAATGGAGTGTTCATGAAGACGCATGACTTGGTATTGATTGAAGGTTTAGAAGTTCGTACAGTGATTGGTATTTATGATTGGGAGCGCGACATTCGGCAAACTGTACGTTTGGATCTTGAAATGGCATGGAATATTTCAAAAGCTGGAAAAAGTGACGATATTGCAGATACATTGGACTATAAAGCAGTATCCAAACGTTTAATTGAACATGTTGAAGCGTCTAGTTTTGGTTTGATTGAAGCGTTGGCAGAATCTTGTGCGTTCATTATTTTGACAGAATTTCATGTGCCTTGGTTGCGCTTAAAAATGTCTAAACCGGGTGCTGTGCGTGGTTCTGAAAATGTCGCAGTATTGATTGAACGTTCGGCATCATAAAGTGACAACTGCTTTATTGGGTTTAGGCTCTAATATCGAGCCAGAAAAACATTTATTAAAGGCTTCCTACGCATTACGTCAACGCTTTCCAAAGCTTTCTTTTTCAAACGTATATCAATCGAAAGCCGTGGGCATGGATGGTGCTGATTTTTTAAATGCATGTTGTTGGATTGATTCAGTACCTGAAAAAGATTGTTTATTGCGATATTTGAAAGGTCTTGAAGATGAACATCATCGTGATCGTTCTAAAGGTTCGTGGAAACCTCGAACACTTGATTTAGATTTATTAATGTATGCGAACGAAGTGATGGATGATGATATGTATCGCTATGCCCATGTTTTTATACCTGCATCTGAGTTGGTAGCCATAAATTTACCCAAAGATAACGATGCTATCGTCAAGCAAGTTGCCTTGCGCTTGTAAAAGGTGGGGGGCTGTTTAAAGTTCCGAACTCGTTTAATTCAGTGAGGGAGATTCTTAATGCGAATGGCTGTTCCTGCCGAAACATCGGCCAATGAAACACGTGTTGCAGCAACACCTGAGACGATTAAAAAATTCATAGCCCTTGGTTGCGAATGTGTGGTGCAACAAGGTGCAGGCGAAGCAGCCTCGATTGCTGACGATGCTTATCGTGACGCGGGTGCAAGCTTGGTTGCATCCTTTCAAGATGTTTGTAAAGACAGCGATTTGATTGTCAAAGTCGCCCCGCTCAACCAAGAAGAATTAAGCCATGTAACATCAGGTACGACCGTGGTGTCATTGTGTTCCCCCTTTAACAATCCTTTATTAGAAGCGTATGCCAAAGCAGGCTTGAATGTGCTGTGTTTGGAAATGATTCCGCGTATTTCACGCGCTCAAAGCATGGATGTACTGTCTTCCCAAGCCAATATTGCAGGTTATAAATCTATTTTATTGGCATTGGAGCATTATAAACGTTTCATGCCGATGTTGATGACTGCCGCAGGCACTGTGCAACCTGCCAGAGTTTTGGTGATGGGAGCTGGCGTTGCAGGTCTACAAGCGATTGCCACAGCACGACGTTTGGGTGCAATGGTGGAAGCATTTGATGTACGAGCAGCTGCCAAAGAACAAGTGGAAAGTTTAGGTGCTAAATTTGTCGAAGTTCCTGTTGATGACGTTGATGGTGAAGATGCGGGTGGTTATGCCAAAGAAATGTCCGATGAATACAAACAAAAACAAGCAGCATTGATTGCGAAACATGCGGTGAAGTCTGATATTATTATTACAACGGCATTGATTCCAGGTCGTCCTGCACCCGTGTTGGTCACGGAAGAAACCGTCACTAAAATGAAAGCAGGCAGTGTGATTGTCGATATGGCAGCCGAAGCAGGTGGCAATTGCCCCTTAACTGAAAAAGATGCGGTGTGGATTTATGAAGGTGTGACTTTAGTGGGTATCAGCAATATACCTGCTTTGATGTCAAGCGATGCCAGCCAATTGTTTGCCCGTAATGTATTGAATTTCATCTCACCTATGTTGTCAGCTGAATCGGATGCTTTAATCCTCAATATGGAAGATGAAGTCATCGCAGGATCATTACTTTGTCAACATGGTGAGTTCTTAAAACCTCAATTATTGGAAAATAAGGAGTAAGATATGTGTGCATCACTACCTTGTGACATGGCTGGACAAGCAGCGGCTCATGTGAGTCAAACGCCTGATCCATTTATGATGTCTTTTTCTGTTTTTATATTGGCTATCTTTGTAGGTTACCATGTGGTTTGGAATGTCACGCCAGCCTTGCATACACCATTGATGAGTGTGACCAATGCCATTTCAAGTATTGTGATTGTAGGAGCGATTATTGCCAGCGGCCCGATTGAGATGAACTTGGCAACCGTGTTGGGCTTAATCGCTGTGGGTTTGGCATCCGTTAATATTTTTGGTGGTTTTATGGTCACACAACGCATGCTCGCCATGTTTAAAAAACGTTCGTAAGCTAGTTTTATAAGGTAAAGGGGACATTATGTTATCGGCAAATATAGTCGCATTGGCGTACTTGGTTGCATCCGTACTGATTATTTTAGCATTAAAAGGTTTATCATCACCTGAATCCTCTCGCCGAGGTAATACATTCGGCATGGTGGGATTAGTGATTGCGGTGGTCATAACCTTACAACTTTCATCGGTACAAAATTATACATGGATTTTTATAGCCATTGCTGTGGGTGCTTTGATTGGTGGAGTGGCGGCACGTAAAATACCCATGACACATATGCCGCAAACCGTGGCATTTATGCATTCATTGGTGGGTTTGGCCGCTGTATTGATTGCTGTTTCAGCCTTTGCCAATCCCGTGGGTTATGGCATTGCGGATACTTTCGGGCAAATGCATGTATCCAGCCGTATTGAATTGTTTTTGGGCGCATTTATTGGTGCCATTACCTTTACGGCTTCTTTGATTGCCTTTGGTAAATTGCACGGCTCTTTATCGGGTCGCCCTGTAACATTTTCAGGTCAACACATACTCAATCTTATATTGGGCATCTTGATGATTGGTGCTGGTGTGATGTTTTGTATTGACCTGACATGGACACCCTTTTTAGCCATGTTGTTTGTTGCTATGTTGTTGGGTGTCTTGCTGATTATTCCTATTGGCGGCGCAGATATGCCAGTCATTGTGTCGATGTTAAATTCTTATTCGGGTTGGGCTGCGGCAGGTATTGGTTTTACCTTGGGTAACAACATGTTGATTGTGGCAGGTGCTTTGGTGGGTTCATCGGGTGCTATTTTGTCATACATCATGTGCAAGGCGATGAATCGCTCGCTTTTTCATGTACTACTGGGTGGTTTTGGAAATCATGCACCTGTGGCAACGGGTGGTGCAGCTTTAGAGGCTCGACCCTTCAAATCAGGTTCGGCTGAAGATGCTGCATTTTTACTTAAAAACGCACGCAGTGTCGTGATTGTACCCGGTTATGGTTTGGCTGTAGCACGAGCACAACATGCCTTGAAAGAAGTGGTAGATAAGTTGTTGGAACAAGATATACAAGTGAAATTTGCCATCCATCCTGTGGCAGGACGTATGCCAGGGCACATGAATGTCTTGTTAGCAGAAGCTGATGTACCCTATGATATTGTGCATGAAATGGATGAAATCAATCCAGAATTTGGAGATACTGATGTTGTATTGGTCATCGGAGCTAATGATGTGACCAACCCTGCCGCTAAAACAGACCCTACAAGCCCTATTTATGGCATGCCTATTTTGGATGTGAGTAAAGCTGCCCATGTACTGGTTATTAAACGTTCATTATCAGTAGGTTATGCAGGTCTTGATAATGATTTGTTTTATATGGATAAAACAATGATGATTTTTGATGATGCGAAGAAAGCATGTGAATCATTGATTCATGTGTTGGATTGATTGAGCTTATCCGTTATTTTAACCAAAGGAGCTGAACTTTTAAGTCATGTTTGAATTTGAAAAAATAAAACGCCTTCCCCCCTATGTTTTTGCCGAAGTAAATAAACTTAAAATGGAACTGCGTCATGCAAATAAAGACATTATTGATTTTGGTATGGGCAACCCAGATCAGCCAACACCGCAACATATTGTCGATAAGTTATGTGAAGCAGCTCAAGATGGTCGGAATCACCGCTATTCTGTTTCTCGTGGTATTGATGGTGTACGCCAAGCAGTGTGTGGTTGGTACAAACGTAAATTTGATGTTGATTTAGATCCAGATACTGAAGCTATTTTAACGATTGGTTCAAAAGAAGGCTTGGCCAATGTGGCTGTAGCGACAACTTCCCCCGGTGATTTAATTTTGTCACCCAACCCCGCTTATCCGATTCACCCTTATGGATTTATTATTGCGGGAGCGGATATTCGCCACGTACCGATGGGTCCTGATCGTGATTATTTTACTGACATTGAAAAGGCAGTCAAAGATTCTTGGCCACGCCCCAAAATTATTATTGTGAATTTTCCCTCCAATCCGACTGCACAAGTGGTTGATTTGGATTTTTATGTCAAATTGGTTGATTTTGCGCGTGAAAACAAACTTATTATTATTTCAGATATTGCTTATGCTGAAATCACCTTTGATGATTATCAATGCCCGTCGATTATGCAGGTTCCTGGGGCAAAAGAAGTTGCGGTTGAATTTTATTCACTCTCAAAGAGTTATAATATGCCAGGGTGGCGTATTGGTTTTATGGTGGGCAATTCAGAAATTGTCGCTGCCTTAGCTAAGATTAAATCCTATTTGGATTATGGCATGTTTCAGCCCTTACAAATTGCAGCATGTGCAGCCCTTAATGGTCCTCAAGATTGTGTGGGTGAGATTCGTGCCATGTATCAATTGCGCCGTGATGTGTTGATTGAAGGTATGCACAATATGGGTTGGATGGCGGAAAAGCCGAAGGCTTCCATGTTTGTGTGGGCTGAAATTCCTGATGAGTTTAAAGCGATGGGTTCGATGGCGTTTTCAAAGAAACTTCTCGTTGAGGCGGGTGTGGCAGTGGCTCCCGGTATTGGTTTTGGTGAATATGGTGATGATCATGTGCGTATTGCTTTGATTGAAAATGAACACCGTACACGGCAAGCCTTGCGTGGAATCCGTCAATTTCTAAATGCAGGTTCAGGACATTAAGATTCACCACAGAGATACAGAGACACAATATTTTATAGGTGTGTTTTTTCTCTTTCGTGGCATCTGGAGATAAAAATGAATGAAATTCGAGTAGGTATTTTAGGGCTAGGAACGATTGGTTTGGGTGCAGCACGCATCTTGATTGAACAGCAAACATTGATGGCACGCCGTTTGGGAAAAACCTTGCGTTTGGTTACCGCTGCGGATCGCAACGTCAATCGTGATTTTGGTTTGGATTTGTCAGGCGTGCGTTTAACCGATGATGCGAATGATGTGGTGACTGCCGATGATGTGGACTTGGTGATTGAGTTGATTGGTGGTTATGAACCCGCTCGAACATTTGTAGCAACGGCACTTGAACATGGTAAACATGTCGTGACGGCCAATAAAGCGTTGATTGCCAAACATGGTGAAGAATTGTTCCCATTGGCGGAAAAACATGGGGTGGCGATTGCTTTTGAAGCCGCTGTGGGCGGTGGTATTCCTTGCTTGAAAGCCTTGCGTGAAGGTTTAGCGTCCAATTCTGTTGAATCTGTGTATGGTATTCTCAATGGTACATGCAACTTTATTTTAACCAAGATGGAAAATGAAGGCGCAGATTATGCCGATGTCTTAAAAGAAGCCCAAGCCTTGGGTTATGCTGAAGCTGATCCAAGCTTTGATGTGGAAGGCATCGATACAGCACATAAATTATCTATTTTGGCATCGATGTCATTCGGTTCAAAAATTAACTTTGATGACGTATTTACCGAAGGTATCAGTAAAATTAGCGCAGCCGATATTAGTGCCGTGGCAGAACTTGGTTACCGCATTAAATTATTAGGTATTGCGAAACCACATACCATAGATGGTGAGAAAAAGGTTGAAATGCGCGTACACCCAACCTTGGTACCTTTATCGGCGCAATTGGCACAAGTTTCTGATTCATACAATGCAGTGATGATATCAGGTGATTTTGTGGAACATACTGTTTACACAGGTCGTGGGGCAGGTGAACGTCCGACAGCTTCAGCGGTCATTGCCGATGTCATGGATATTGCACGTATTGCCGATGGTGGGGTGAAATATTTAGCACCGCCAATGGGTTATGTAAGCTCTGAACGTCAAGATTTGAAAACGTTGCCCATGTCAGATGTTCAAAGTGAATATTATTTGCGTTTTATGGTGAAAGATGAGTCTGGTGTGATTGCTGCCATTAGTGCGGTTTTAGCAGATCATCAAATCAGTTTGGAAGCCGTGTTGCAAAAAGAGCGGCATGCAACCCATGCAGTGCCTGTGATTATGTTGACCCACGGTACGACAGAAGGAAATTTACAAGCAGCAATGAGTCGTATTATCACATTGCCAAGTGTTCAAGAAGATGTATTGATTCTACGTAAAGAATCATTTGGAGTTTAAGATGTCACGTTATGAAGGAATCATTAACCGATATAGATCTTTTTTGCCCATCGCTAAAAATGATGCAATTATTACGTTGTATGAAGGCAATACGCCGTTGCATGAATCACATAATTTACGCAATGCGATCAATCCAGAATTGAATATTTTCTTGAAATTTGAGGGTTTAAACCCAACAGGTTCATTTAAAGATCGTGGTATGACCATGGCTGTAACACAAGCCTATAATGCAGGTTCTCGAAAAATAATTTGTGCCTCTACAGGTAACACTTCCGCTTCAGCTGCTGCTTATGCTGCTAACTGTGGCATGGAAGCTTATGTATTGATTCCTGATGGTAAGATTGCTTTGGGTAAAATGTCTCAAGGTATGCGTTATGGCGCAAAAGTAATTCAAATTCGCGGCAATTTTGATGAAGCCTTGCAAATTGTGCGTGATATTTCTGCCAATGGTTCCATTTCATTGGTCAATTCAGTCAATCCTTTTCGTATTCAAGGACAAAAAACTGGGGCTTTTGAAATTGTCGATGAATTAGGATTTGCACCTGATTTTCATGCCTTGCCAGTGGGTAATGCGGGAAATATCACCGCTTATTGGTTGGGTTATAATGAATACCATCAAAAAGGTCTGTCTAAGAGTTTGCCTAAAATGTTGGGATTTCAAGCCGCAGGTTCAGCACCGATTGTAAATGGCGCACCTGTTGAAAATCCTGAAACCATTGCTACAGCGATTCGTATTGGTAAACCTGCTTCATGGAAACAAGCCGAAGCTGCGCGTGATGAATCAGGTGGGCGTATTGATGCCGTCACGGATAACGAAATCTTGCAAGCTTATGATATGTTGGCATCGATGGAAGGTGTATTTTGTGAACCTGCATCAGCGGCATCCGTTGCAGGCATCATCAAACTCAATAAAGCTGGATATTTCAAACCGGGTGATAAAATTGTCTGTACATTGACAGGGAATGGTCTGAAAGATCCTGATACAGCCATGATGGGCATCCCAACCCCAGTAACGATTGATGCTACACAAGATGCTGTTCGCCGTATTATGGAGTCGTAAAACTTCGGTGAAAAATTCTTTATTGCTTGTGACACATGGGCTTATTAACAATCAGGATGGATTAACACTCCATCCTGATTTATTTTTATGGGAACAAACCTTATTAAAGCGTAAACGACGTTGGTTTGCTTCTCATCCACATAATCCTTTATCTTTATATGCAGCACTGGTGGATAAAGAGCCAGCGCATTTGTTGGCATCCAAATTAACGTTGTCTGCATCTGTGAAACAATATTGGATTGCTTCACCTTACCATGCTCAATTAACACGGGATGCTATTCGTGTGATGCCAGAAGAAATATTACCTTGGTGTGAAGATGATGCCGCTTGGATGTGTGAATTATTAAACCCTTTATTATCTGAAGAAGGCATGAAGCTTGAATATATGGGTGCATCTTTATTGCTGACATGTGAAAAACCTTTGCATGCGAATCCCTTAAGTTTTGCTGACATTACGGGGAATTTCTTGCCCAATAAACATCCTGCTGGTGAAGATGCAGGGCATCTCATGCGATTGATGTCAGAAATACAAATGACCTTAAATCAATCAGCTGCGCAGCACCGTCGTATCCGTGGAGATATGGATGTGCATGGGCTTTGGTTTTGGGGAGCGTGTAAAACAGAACAAGACATTGATTGGAAGCCCATCAATATAGCCAGTAAGAATCCATTTTTACAAGCGATGATTGAGCCTAAAGATGCAAAAATTATTATCACCGAACCTGAAAACCTGAGTCATCTTGTTCGCCAAGGCAGTGATTTACCCAAGAAGGTTGTTTTACTGGGTGAAAATATGATGGTCTGCTTAAATCAAACATGGTTATTTCATCCTCGTCACCAGAATTGGAAGACGAAAAATATACGCACAGAAAAAGAAGGTCTTACGTTTATTCAGTCATCAGATCATTGAATGTTTACGGCATTATAGTTGCTTTATTTTTATAATTGACCTTACGGATACCGTTATTTCCATAAGCTTTTCATCGGGAATCTAAATTGAAATCAATGACGCTTCTTTTTCATCAAAATGCCAGATCAGTGAATAAGGAATGTGCACGAAATAACTTGAGCAACTTTACAAGTAAATTTTATTTAAAATATGCTTTGGTATGTGGAGACTGGGATCATGTGCTGGAATTAAGTATTCAATACCGCGCCTTGCGTATTTAAGATTTAATGGGCTTTCATACCCTTGCATTGGCATATGAACAAGTCTCAGCGATTCATGGAGGTTTAATGTGATAGAAGCGATGAACGCAGAATCATGGTTGAATGAACACGGTGATTATCTTTATCGCTTTGCTCTTTCACGTTTGCATGATGAAGATATAGCTTCCGATATGGTGCAAGAAGCATTGTTGGCAGCATGGCGTGGAAAAGCACGCTTTAAAGGAGATTCTAGTTTAAGAACATGGTTAGTGAGTATTTTGAAACATAAAATCATTGACCATATTCGCAAAGAGATTCGCCAACGAAAAATCAATGATGCTTTAGAAAACGATCCTAGTTCCCAATTCTTTTCAAAATCAGGGGAATGGGAAATGAATCCCAGAACATGGCATGATGATCCTGAAAAATGCTGTGATGATTTGAAATTTCGTTTGGTTTTGAAGGAATGTTTAACTCGCTTACCTGAAAAACAACGCCGTGTCTTTGAATTACGAGAACTTTCAGGTGATGATACTACGGATATCTGTAAGGCATGTGATATTACTTCGACCAACCTTCATGTTTTGATGTATCGTGCGCGACTTTCATTACAAACATGCTTACAAAAACACTGGTTTGGAGGGTCATCAACGTGAAAAAAGGCTGTGATAAAATCAGTCACTTGTTATCGGATTCTTTTGATCGAAAGTTATCTTGGATTGAACGTATTGAAGTGAAAATACACTTAAGTATGTGTTCATTATGTAGTAGTTATGCTCAAAATATTACCATCATGCATGATATTTTTTCATATATTCGTCATATAAATATATCAGAAAACATTCAGCTTTCTAAAATGAAAAAGTCTGAAATTCAAAAAGCCTTGAAGGATCAGTGTGATGACTGATATAGCAAGTTCAAGT
>JAUZQM010000123.1 GCA_030950985.1 Mariprofundaceae bacterium
GCGCATGTTTTTCAATGTTTATGGTTAATATGGCATATGCGGTAATCGCTCAGAAGGACGGAAAAGTCGGCAGAAGTATGCACGATGGGAAGGTGTGGTTTCTGGCACGCAAGCAAGTCCAAGAAACATTAAAAGTATGTAGGGAAAATGCCGAACGTCTTTTTATTCATGAACTGATTAATAAGATTTCAATTAAATTCATGGTTAATACGAGCTGAAATAGCACTATTTTGGCGAAGGTATTGATTGATGTTACATATTTTTTTATCAAAGTGTGTCATATCAGTGGTCAATCATCATACTAAAATATAAAGGCTAAGGAAATATATCATGAGTGCCAATGAACCCAAAAAACTATCGATTCGCCAGTTGTTGATGATTATGGTGAAACAAGATGCGTCAGATGTGTATATCACATCTGGGATGGCACCTGCTTATCGTATCAATAATGTGGTCAAACCATTAAAACAACCACCCTTGAATGGCGTGGAAACAGAGCAATTAGCCAATGCATGTATGAGTGAAAAACAGCGCGCTGAATTTGCTGAAACGATGGAAATGAATTTGGCACTGGCGTATGAAGGCATGGGGCGTTTTCGTGTCAATATTCTTCGTCAACGTGGCGATGTGGCAATGGTCGTTCGTAAAATTACGACGGAAGTGCCGACGTTAGATGAATTAGGGCTTCCCGAAATTTTTAAAGATATCATGACCAATAAACGCGGCTTGGTCGTGATGGTAGGGGCAACCAGTTCAGGAAAATCAACCTCATTGGCAGCCATGATTGATCATCGTAATCGCACCCAAGCGGGGCATATTATTACCATTGAAGATCCCGTGGAATTTGTTCATCAACATCGCCGTAGTGTGGTGACTCAGCGAGAAGTAGGCACGGATACTGTATCATTTAAAGCGGCCCTCAAGAATACATTACGACAAGCACCCGATGTGATTCTTGTGGGTGAAATTCGAGATCGTGAAACAATGGAACACGCCTTGGAATTTGCAGAAACAGGGCATCTTTGCATGGCAACCTTGCATGCCAATAATTCAAACCAAGCACTGGAACGTATTTTAAACTTTTTCCCTGAAGAAGTGCATCCTCAAATACGTTTGAATTTAGCCATGAATATGAAAGCAATTTTATCACAACGCTTGGTGAAAACGCCATCGGGTGGTCGAAAAGCAGCCATTGAAATTTTAATGAATACGCCACGTATCGCAGATTTGATTGAAAAATGGGATATTGGTGAAATTAAGGAAGCGATGGCAGCAGGTAAGAACTATGGCATGCAAACCTTTGACCAATGCTTGTTGCAATTATGGAAGGATGGTTTTGTATCTGAAGATGAAGCTTTGGTACAAGCGGATGCTGTGAATGATTTACGTTTAAAAATGAAAATGTCTCGATTGGAAAATTATGATGAAGGAAATAGTATGGATAATTTATCCTCATCTTCAACAGAGTTGAAAATATAATGAATGGAGCAGGACAACTTATAGATGATTTATTGCTCGCATCACAAAAACATCAAGCATCCGATTTAATGATTCGAACGGATGATCGAATCCGTATGCGTATTTTTGGTAGCGTTGTTACCATTGCCCCTGACAAAATTTCCCCACCTAAACGTGAGCAAGTGAAAGCAATGGTGGTGCATATGCTACGTAATCGTTTTGAAAAAGTGGATGTTGAGCGTATTCAAAGCGAAGATTTCCAATATTCGTTGGAGAACGTGGCGCATTTTCGGATTCATGTGATGCGTACGCATGATAATTTTGGCATTGTTGCACGCGTGATTCCACAGGTCATTCCAACTTTTCAAGAGTTACATTTGCCACCAGTGATTCAAGATTTATGCAATAATACACGCAATGGATTGATTCTGATCGCAGGTGCAACGGGTTCAGGTAAAAGTACCACGATGGCATCGATGATTAATTATATTATTTCCAATAAGCCTGTCCATGTCGTGACCATTGAAGACCCTGTTGAATTTAAGTATCAAACTACATTTAAGGGTACGGTATGCCAACGTCAATTGGGCAATGATGTTCCATCATATTCACAAGGTTTGATTGATGCACTGCGTGAAGCTCCTGATATTATTGTTGCGGGTGAAGCGCGTGATCGAGAAGTCATTCAATTGGCATTGCAAGCCTCTGAAACAGGTCATTTGGTGATGGCAACGGTCCATGCAACCACAGCGATTGGTACAATGAAACGTATTATGTCATCGTTTGGTTTGGATGAACAAGATGCTATTCGTGAACGGTTATCTGAAAATCTTCGTGCCATTGTTGTACAAAAACTCATTCCTTTAAAAGAGGGTAAAGGGCGGGTTGCAGCACTTGAAATTATGGTCTGTAACTCTGTGATTCGGCATTTTATTTTGGATCCAGATCGTTGGAGTAGCATTCCAAAGGCGATGGAAGAAGGTCATACGTTATATGGTAGTCAAACCTTTGATCAACACCTTCAGCGCCTCATTGAAAACGACCAAATTAGTTATGAAGAAGGTTGGGCGAATTCGGTGTATCGTGAAGATTTTGCTATGCGCATGGGGAGAGAATAATAAGGTTTCTTTGACTCGTTTAAAATATGAGTAGGTAACCATTATAATTTTGATATTTTATTTTCATTGGGGGTGTTTCATGCCTAATTTATTTCGCACTCCGTTGGATATGAAAAGTCCTTCGTATGTTAAATAGATTGATTTTCATATGTTGAAAAAATACCTTTGTATTGACCTTACTTTTAAAGCAAGAACCACTTACCGATGGTAATAAAGATTATTTTCAATACCTTAAGTGTGCTTGAACGATGTAACCAAGCTACGAAGGATAAATCACATTTCCTGACCCAATAGTAGGTGATTATTTAAACCCCATACACTGACCGTATAAAGTGGCGATAAATTAGATGTTTTATCCATTCTTGGGCGTCCAGGATTCAGCATCAGATCTGCTATCTAAATATTTTTATCTGCAGCATGATCATCAATATCTGAAAATAAGTTTCCTATTTTTTTCTCTACCTGTGTTTTTATCCATCAATCGTTCAATTTTCTTGCGCTTTCCGTAAGTATCTTGATCGAAGATAAGTAAAATAGAATTTTTTGTGCGATTATAGTCATAAACTGACCATTTATGACTTAAATTATAATATGCTTTATATATTAGTTTGTTATATTGGGAAATGATAGTGATACAGATGTTGAAACATATCGCTCAATCAAAGTAGATAAGCCAATACTCAATCATCTAGATTATGGAGGATTATCCGTATCAACTCTGAAACGAATGAATGAAAAATACATTATCGTTTCAGAGCTGATGACAGGATTTGCTTGGTGTCCCCAAGGGGATTCGAACCCCTGTTGCCGCCGTGAAAGGGCAGTGTCCTAGGCCGACTAGACGATGGGGACCTATCATGGACGGCGCGAATTTTATCGTCATCTTTTATGCTGTCAACAATTTTATTGAAGCCCTGTTTTTATCACGCTTAAAGCAATGTACCTGTAGCAAGTCTAATTCTATAGATTGCCGACTGCATTTGAATCCTTTGTAAAGATGCTTGTAGTTCTGCTGTACGCAGCCCACCTTCCCATTGTATGACTGTGGCAGTATCAGAGCGACCTTCACGATAGCGTTTCATTTCAGCATAAAAATTTTTCTTTTCCATTTGCACACGTTGTTGCGCTATAGCTTGTGTCATCGAAGCATTGTTGTACTGCATACTTGCTTCACTGATTGTCGTGATGATATTTTCTATCGCTTGTTGCCGTTGTAACTGAATACGTTCAAGAGCCAGTTCAGCTTTTAGAATACTGGGTTTTAATTCATGCGTGGCAAGCGAATCACTCCATTCCACACCAACACCGAGGTAACGATTTTTTAATGTAAAACCTTGACCTAGAGCTGTGAGTGACGAGCCCGATAGGGAACGCGTACCGACCTGAGCAATCACATCCAATTGTTGCTGATCATTTTCATACGCTTGTGTCAGTAAGGCATGACTGGCTTTTTCTTGTGCATCTAACATCATAAAAATAGCACGATTTTTTTTAGCCTTGGCTAATAATACATCCATGCTTTGGACTTGATACGCTGTGTTTGATGTGACTTTTAGTGAAATAGGTGTTTGGTAATGCCGATGCATCAAACGGTTAAGTGAGGTTTGAGTATTGTACCATGTTGCTTGCGCATTGCTTAATTCAAAATTTCTCGCCGATAACAAGGTTTCTGCTTGTAAACGATCCGCCTTTTCAATCAATCCAAAATATTCACGTTTCTTTTGATAGGCTAAAAATTTCTTAGCGCGAATAACTGCATCATGAGCCAATTGAATGGCAATCTGATTCGCAGATAATTGAAAGAACAACTGTATGGCTTGTGCTGCTAATTGTTCTTTTTCCTTGCGAACTTGCCAATGTGCTGCATGTTCCTTGGCACTCATTTCTTTAAGTTGAGCTTGATAAACAAGGTTGTCATGCCCTTTAAACAAGGGATAACGATAGATTAAATCAATCTGCTGTTGATAGGTTGGGTTGATAGTCGCTTGAAAGACTTTAGGAACACTGCTTGGGTAGCTTGTTTTGGAGCGACTGTAGCTGGCTGATAATGTTAAGTTTGAACCATTTTCCAAAGGCTGCGAAACATTTCCTGTCACAATCCCCATGCTCGTGCCAGACGGTGCAAAAGGGTTGATGGTGGGCTTTGTTTCATCTGATAATGTGCTTTTAACACTGGCATGTGGATCCAATTGTTCTTTGATAGAAGCACGATCAAGTTGGAAACTTTGTGCTTCAAGCTGTTTCAGCTTTAAAGACGTATTATCTTGAAATATAACAGCAAGAACATCATTCAAAGAGAGTGCCTTTTCTGCGCTATCTTTGGTGACATGCAAGCTTTGCTCAAGTTGTAAAGGCTGTTCAGCTCCCCATGATAGAGAGCTGAAACAAATCATATTTAAAAGAAGAAATGACCGCAAATAAAACATTATGCGCGTTCGATATATTCCCCAGATTCAGTGTTTACTTTAATTTTCGTGCCTGATTCCAAAAATGGCGGAACCATAATCGATGCGCCTGTTTCCAGTTTTCCGGGTTTGTATGAACTCGTTGCCGTTTGACCCTTGATGGCAGCATCGCATTCCACAACTTCTAACACTACGGACATCGGAAGTTTGACACTCAAAGGGCGTTCTTCATGAAACTCAACCATCACTTTCATTTCAGGCAACAAGTAAGGCAAGACATCTTCTAATAAACCTTTGTTTAAGGTAATTTGATCATATGTTTCAGTATTCATGAAATGATGATCCGTACCATCAGCATAAAGGTATTGCATGGCCGTTTGAGAAAGTGTGATACGTTCCACTTTTTCAGTGGAGTTAAAACGTTTGTTGGTTTTATTACCTGTTTCAAGGTTGCGCATTTCCACTTGCATACACGCCACGCCTTTTCCAGGTGTGACATGATGGGTTTTCATGACGCGCCATAACTGCTTATCGACCTCTAAAATATGTCCAACCCGAATAGCAGTAACATTGATAATCATGGTGTGTCTCCTGTGGTATTTAAACTTTTAAAAAATCAAAATAAATGCTTAAAATGAACGGGAACATAGCTTTAATGGATAAGTGGGGCAAGCTTCGCCATGTGTATAGATTTATGAGGGAATGGTAGCGAATAATCATGAATGTAAAGGTACAAGATGCAATGGATCAATTTCTGGATTCATTGGATCAACACGATAGTGACACATATCAACGGCAAGATGTTGAAGCATGTTTTGAAATGTTGGCCGAATTTTTAGTGTATTACTCTAATTTATTTCAAGATAGAACCGAAGCAGAAGCGACATCGTTAGATGACTGGGAAGAAGCTTTGGAAGGTTATATTGAAAATCTTTTTGATGGTGATTTGGATGCTTCTCCAGATTTGGGCGGTTTATTTTTAAACCGTTTGGATGCTCAGCATTTCCGTGATTTCTTAGGCTGGCATATTTTGCGTGAACCCAATGCTTCAAGTGTGATGGTCAAAATGTTCGCACAAATTTTGCAAGCATGGGTCATGTTTATGTATAATCAGGACTGGCTCAATGATGAACAAAAAACTGCATGGTGTGATGTCTTGGATGATGTGATGGTAGATGCATTAGATGCGGCAACAGCAGCTCACTTATTATTGTATTATGTTCGTTTGGGTTCAGGTGTGGCACCTAGTTTGCGGGGTCAACGCTTTGATGCCTTTGTCGAAGGTCACGCACGCATTGAGACACTAGATATTGAACATAAAACGGTGTTTTTGGGTTTTGATAACCAAAAATCGCCCGTTGTACCGATTATTTTACCATTAGAAATCATCAATTACTTGCATTTGGGTGATGTTTTGGATGTGGAAATGGGGCAACGTGGTGGGCAGTGGATTATGGTTGATATTGGTCCTGTGTATCCAGCATCGGTGTATATGGATGCTGATGAGTTAGAAGTTCCTGATAAATTGACATAAACCTATGAGTTTTTAAGTTTGATGGGTATAAATAACTGATGTTACGCATCTTGATGAAAAAGAAACGTCATTCCATGCTTAGGAAGTGTGGCTTTAGCCACGCCCTGATACTTCATTCGGCGCGGCTAAAGCCGCACTTCCAGAATAATGAACACACAGCAACGTTCATCCCTAAAATTCGATGAAAAGATCACGGGATGATCGTATGCGTAACATCAGTAAATAAGGAGAGGAAAATGGCACAAGATGAAATGAAAAGAAAAGTTGCGGAAGCAGCATTGAAATATGTGGTTGAAGGTTCAATTATTGGTGTTGGAACAGGATCGACTGCCAACATGTTTATTGATGCATTGGCAAGTATCAAAGATAAGATTCAAGGCACAGTTGCCAGTTCAGAAGTCACCGCAGAGCGCTTACGTGGGCATGGTATTCCTGTTTTTAGCTTGAATGATGCTTTACAACAGGTCGATAGTTTATCGGTTTATATTGATGGTGCCGATGAATTTGATCCAAAGAAATGCTTAACCAAAGGTGGTGGCGGAGCTTTAACACGTGAGAAAATTGTAGCGGCAGCTTCAGATAAGTTTGTTTGCATTGTAGATAGCAGCAAGCAAGTGGATTTTTTAGGGAAATTTCCTTTACCTATTGAAGTCATTCCAATGGCGGAAAAATTAGTCATGGGTATTGCTAAAAATGTCGGTGGAGTAGCGGAAGTTCGCGCAGGTTTCACAACGGATAACGGTAATATCATTATTGATGTCAAAGGTTTAGAAATCCATGATGCACTCGCATTGGAAAATGATTTGAACGAAGTACCTGGTGTCGTCACCAATGGTGTATTTGCACATCAATGTGCCGATGTTATTTTAATGGGTACACCTGATGGCGTACAAGTGATTCAATAAAGGTTATTTTGACACTGGGCTTGAGTGATTCCAACATCAGTAAAAATACAAGATTTACCAAGGTCATTTGCTACGTTTCAAGTAAAATACTGAGTGCGGATGTTTTCAAGAAATAATCCCCTCTTAATTATGCTTAAAGCGACTGCATGAAGTTCTCTAGCTGTTCAATAAATACGCTAAAATCATGAATAATTTGATGCACATCTAAAATTCTTTGCAGAGCCTCCTTGTTTTGCATACGTATTAACTGGGAGGTCTGAAAGTGCTTTTTTTCGGCGTAATGTGGCATTTTATGCTTCAACATGATTAGCTTAAATATCTTCATATTTTAGGTTCTGAATCATCTCAGTGCAGATTTTTTTCACAGGTAAATTTCACAATTCGGGGCAACCATCTTAATGATGCTCAAAATAAGAGCCTCATTCTCCATTGGAGAACGTCCGCGTTAACGTAATGATTTTTTTACAAAATATGCCTGAAAAAGAAGCGTGACTGAATATGTAAGGTGATTTTTTTAGTAAAGCAACCTCTACATATTTTTTCATCTAAACTCTAGCTAAAAGCATGCCTAACCATGCCAAACTGACACAAATCACTATTTGCCCCAGAACATTGCCCAAAGCCATACTCAATGCACCTTCCTGCAATAGTCGAACTGTTTCTACAGAAAAGGTTGAAAAGGTGGTGAATGCTCCCATAAAACCCACCGTTAAAGCCAAGCGTGTTAGCTCACTGACAGTCACTCGTTCCGACATCCACACAAATAAAAAACCAAGCATAAAACTACCAAGAACATTGACCGTGAGTGTTCCCCAAGGAAAGGCACTGCCCGATAAGCGTTGAATCATGCCTGCAACATACCACCGCATGACTGCCCCCAAAGCTCCACCTGCCGCAATGGCCAACATTTGTTTCATGTTTTTGACTCCTTACGCAAGGCTTCACGCCGTTCATCTAGCCATGCCATGCGCTCGGTCAGTGTGCGCTCAAAGCCACGTTGTGTCGGTTCAAACAAGGGAATATCACCTAAAGCATCGGGGAAATGAGATTGATTCACCACAGCATCTTTGGCGTGATGGGCATATTGATATCCTTCACCTCGCCCCAATTCTTTCATCAATCGTGTGGGCGCATTTTTTAAATGATTTGGCACATCCAAATGACATGTTTCACGCGCCAATTTTCTTGCCGCTTTTTCAGCCAAGTAAGCGGCATTACTTTTAGGCGCGAGTGCTAAATAAATGGCAGCTTCAAATAAACCTTGTTCACCTTCGGGAGAACCTAAAAACTCAAACATGCGTTGCGCATCCATACAAATATTGAGTGCCTTGGGATCCGCCAAACCTATATCTTCTGTGGCAATACGAATCAAACGACGTGCGACATACAAAGGCTCATCGCCTGCTTCCAACATGCGTGCCAACCAATAACAACTGGCATTGACATCCGAACTACGAATAGATTTATGCAAGGCAGAAATTAAATCATAATGCCCATCACCATTGCGATCATAATTGGCTTGTCGGCGCATCCATTGGTGTTGAACATCATCCAAACACCAGCTTTTTTGCTCATCTGCTTCAAACAAAGCTTGCAAGGCATTGAGTCCATAACGTGCATCACCATCAGCTGCGTTTGCCAACCATTGAAGCGCCTTATCTTCAATATAAAAACTGCTTGTTTGACTTTTTAAATCATCTAAACCACGTTGTACGATGCGCAACAAAGCCTCTTCACTCAAGGCTTTCAACACCACAATCCGACAACGAGAAAGTAAGGCGTTGTTTAAGTTAAACGATGGGTTTTCTGTGGTTGCCCCTAGCAAAATCAAGGTACCATCTTCCAAATAAGGCAATAACACATCTTGCTGCGCTTTATTAAAGCGATGAATTTCATCTAAAAACAACACATATGAGCGGTTTTCCGATTTGGCTTTGGCGACCACTTGTTGCACTTCTTTTTTACCCGCAGAAACGGCGGATAACATCGCAAAAGGCATATTGACTGATTCTGCCATCAAGGTCGCCAAGGTTGTTTTTCCTACACCGGGAGGGCCCCAAAATACACAAGACACTGCCCTTTTTTCTCGAATAGCCGCTGCAAACCAAGCTGAATCATCGGTAAGCTCACATTGACCTTGCACATCTTGTAATTTTTTGGGGCGTAAACGGTGTGCCAAAGGTGCCATATGAGATGACCCATCAAATAAACTAGGCATCCGTGTTAGAATTTCTTAGACAGTGAGAAAGCCAATGTTTGCTGACGATTACGATAATTGCCTGCAAATACTGCGGGTGCGCTTGCAGTTTGATTGGCAAAAAAACCATAGGCATACGCAAAATCCACTTGTATCCCCATTAAATTTCCACCCATCCCAAAGCTCAAACGATGCCCCGGTTGATCCATGATAGCAGCTTGAACATTATTGACTGTATTGCTTGCTTGTTCATAAGCATAACCCATGCGAAATGTGGTGTTGGGTAACCAATAATAAGTCAGACCTGTTTTTAAGGATACGGTGCTTTTTAAGGCTAAGGCATGATTGATTGCGCCACCTTGCACATTAAGATTCTTTAAGCGTGACCAATGGGTATAAGTCAGATCGCCTTCGACACGAAATTTATCTTTAATGTCATGGGATACGCCCAAGGTGAGTGTTTCAGGTAAATTGAGATTGACTGTTTGCGTACCATTCGTCACTTTGGCTTTGCTGCCTGTGCGTAACAACATGCCCGCTTGCCAAAAAGGTAGCGGTTTCCAATTTACACCGACATTGATACCAAAACTAACACGGTCACTGCCTGAAAATGTAGCAGCCCCTTGTGACATTTGAATGCGGCTTTGATACATATCCAAACCATGCGCGACTGCCAGTGTGCTACTTAAGGCATAAACTACATCCAAAGACAAACGATCCACTTCAATATTTGTTTGCTCACCAAACCATGTATTATGGGCAGCAAAAGGACGGGTCAAAGCCATAGAAGCACCAATATTGCTTGTATGCGGCATCCAAATCGCGTGAAATCCCTGAACTTTATAATTATTACCTGCATTGAAAGGCATACCAGTGGCAGTCACAACTGAAGCATTACGCCATTCAATAGCAGTGTTCAATTGTACATCGACACCATCCAACCAAGCAACAGCTGCGGGGTTGTATGAAGCTGCTGACACATCCGCGACCCCAGCCACCATCGCATTTGCCACGCCAACACCGGCCGCACTGGCATCTTCATTGGCAAAACCTGATGCTTCAGCTGTCTGTAAAGCACTGCCCAACAAAGATAATAGTCCTAAACTTATTGCCATACGTTGTTTCATCATCGCTCCACTATCTGCCCATTCGAGTTCAATACATCCACTCCTTTGGGTACTGTAAATTCAAAGTTTTTCATATCAATATTGCGAATATTTAAGTCTACCAATTCCATTCGATTACGATTACCCAAAGCATCCCGACTTTCAAACCATGCAGGCAAATCACGCTCATTCAAAGACAGCCATAATTCGGTATTTGAACCGATACGCAAGTGATACACATCTTTTCCAGCCTCTTGCTTGATATCCAACAGCTGAATTTCATTGGCTTGCACACGCCCTTCCAATAAACGCATGGCAATCGGATCAATGCCATCAAGCGACTGTAAATATTGGACTTGCATCAAATCAGGTTCGTAAAACCAAATAGCTTCACCATTGCTCACATAAAGTTGTTCGTAGGGTTGGGTATATTGCCATCGGAAATGACCAAATTTAGCTACTTTTAGGCTGCCTTGGAACTTTTGTTGACTGGCATCATCATAGGTAATGCTTTGTTTGAAGTGACACTCAAAACCCTTAATAACGGATAAACGTTGCAAGCCATCTTTCAAAGCCTGTGGTAAATCTGCTGCCCATACGGTCGGTGTAAAGCACACCATCATCAAGCATATATATAATTTATAAAATTTCATGATGCCCCTCATTTTTCTACTATTTCTTAAGATGGCAAGATTTGAATGTCCGAAGCCCTACGAGACATATCGAAATGTTTGAGTTTTTCATAAGGATTGTAGATAAATACGCGGCAACTAGAACAGTGACACCTATTTTATTGTTGTGCTGAATAGTTACAAAATCTTTTACATATCCATAAAAAGAACCATGATGGGCGAAAATAATCCGTATGAGTTCTTTTAATAATTGCTGCCGAAGACTGGAGTCGAACCAGCACATCCAAAAAGATACTGGCATCTGAAGCCAGCGCGTCTACCAATTCCGCCACCTCGGCAGAGGTTTATTAAGATCATAATGCTATTGAATTTTAATCAACGCCGTCGCATCGTAGAATGGAGTTAATGAGTGTCAAGAGATAAACAAATCAAGTCAACTTTTCATAAGACTAAAAAACAAAAAACATCACCTTATCAAAAAGAGGGTGAGCAAGCGGCTTCCCCTTGGGATAAAGCAAGCAAACGTCATGCAAGTAAAAACAACCATGCTTCCAAAAGTAAAGCAGGTCGTCGCAAAGCATATGGGCGTGATGAAGCGACTACAAAACGTCCTTATCCTGAAAATAAATCACACCATCAACATGATAGAAAGCCTTCTCACTCAGCTGAACAACTAATCGGTATTGTATCTGCACATCCTGATGGCTTTGGCTTTGTCGATGTAGCAGGGCGTGATAAAGGTGTGTTTTTACCTCATGAAGAAATGCAGCATTTAATGCATGGTGATGAAGTTGAAGTCCGTGTTGTGTTTAAACGTGGGCGTGAATCAGGCGAATACATTCGCACGGTCAAAGAAGCGACCAACCTATTGATTGGGCAATTAAGTATTCAAGATGGTTTAGCTTTGGTCAAACCTCGTTCACGAAAAATGCCCGCATCCATTGTTGTCAAACATGCAGAATCTGCTCATGCACACGATGGCGATTGGGTACGCATTGAAATCAAACGCCATTCACAACCTTTAGAAGCTAAAATTTTAGAGGTATTGGGCGCGGATTTAACACCTCAACGCTTGATTGATTTGGTCATTGACGAACAAGGTTTATGCGAATCATTTCCAGCTAAAGTCTTACAAGAATCTGAAAAAATTGCTGATGAACTTCAAGACAGTGATTGCCAAGGGCGCAAAGATTTAACCCATTTACCATTTGTTACCATTGATGGCGAAGATGCACGCGATTTTGATGATGCGATTTGTGTGTTACCACGTGGCGAAGGTTTTGAGGCTTGGATTGCCATTGCCGATGTGGCGCATTATGTCCATCCGCATACAAGGCTCGATGAAGAAGCACTGGAACGGGGAAATTCATTTTATTTTCCTGATCGTGTCATTCCCATGTTGCCTGAAAAATTATCCAATGGACTTTGTTCACTCAATCCAAGGGTAAAACGCTTGGCGATGGTGGTAAGAATTCGTTTTGACACCCATGGCAAACGTCGTTCTTCCAATATGTATGAAGCGGTGATTTATTCCCATGCACGTTTAACCTATACGCAAGTTGCTAAATGGTTGAATGATGGTGATAAACAAGCCGTTGCAGGTATTAAAGTACGACCTATGTTGGAAGATGCTGCACGTTTGTTTTGTGTATTGGAGCGGTGTCGTGAAATGCGTGGTGCACTGGATTTGGATTTACCTGAAACCCGTGCTGTTTTGGAAGATGGTCGTGTGACTGACATGGCATCAAGACCTCGTAATATTGCGCATAAATTGATTGAAGAATTGATGTTGGCGGCCAATACTTCTGTTGCAGAATTTATGGAAGATAGACAATGTTCATTGCTTTATCGGATTCATCCTGCACCAGAACGTGAAGCTATTGAAACACTCAATACCTTCCTTGCTCCTCAAGGCTTGCATATCAAACAACATAAAAAATACGATGTTCGTTCGGGTGATGTTCAACGTGTGTTGGAACAATCTGAAGGAAAACCGTATGCCCATGTCTTGCATCGTTTAATTTTACGCTCCATGCAGCAAGCGAAGTACACAACTAAGAATGTAGGGCATTTTGGTTTAGCGTATAAAAGTTATGGTCATTTCACCAGCCCGATTCGACGTTATGCAGATTTAACCGTTCATCGTCGTTTAAAAGCATTGATTCGCCATGAAAACCCTGACAAAGTCCAACCTACAAAAGAGCTTGAAAACATTGGCTTGCATGTTTCAACCCAAGAGAGAAAACAGCAACGTGGCGAATGGGATACGCAAGCGATGTTAGCCGCTTTATATCATGCCAATGATGTCGGAAAAACGATGAAAGCAACCATTTCAGGCTTGACGAAACGTCGTTTATTTTTTGAACTAGAAGGAAGTTTGGCGGAAGCGGAAATGCCTGTAGATGATTTGAATGGTTTATATGAACATGATGATGTTCACCATCGTTTGGTTTCACAAGATGGTGGCGAAGCCTTTAATTTAGGCGATCAACGTGAGGTCATGCTTGATAGTACAGATCCTGTACGCGGCATGATTCGAGTGCATATTTTGTAAATCTTTTGGTAACTATTCAGCTCACCCCTTATTTTCTCGCTGCCAGCGTTACAAAATGCTCACTTACAGTCGTAAGCTCCGCTTTTTCGCCTTGTCATCAGAAAATAAGTGGCAATCTGAATGGTTACCCATTTTCTTTAAGTTTTTTCCAACGGCTCAAGCCTGCGGCTGTCAAAATGCACCACACTGCAAACAAAGCCCCCGGTAAAGCTGCTTCTGGACTGAAATGCTTGAGCGCCAGCGCCACACCAAGTCCAGCATTCTGCATGCCAATCTCAACAGCTAGCGTAATCTGATATTTACGGTCGAAATGACATAGACCACCTATGAACCAACCTGCTAGATATCCACCAGCATTCAGAATAACGACAAAAAGGAACACCACCCAAGGCGTTTGAGCAATACGCCCTTGGTTTGCAGCCACGGCATAACTGCAAATAATAATAATCGCTAACGCAGCAATAGCGGGTGCAATTTTCTCATAATTCACTTGATACTGAGGAAAGCGGTGGTGCAGTAGCATGCCCAAAGCAAGCGGTAGAACCACGATGAGAAAAATAGTTTTCATCATCGGTAAGAACGGAATATTCATATACGCCCCACCCAACCATTCCACGAGTAAAGGGGTCATCAATGGTGATAATATCGATGCTAATAGTGTCATGGCTATGGAGTAGGCAACAGCGCCTCCCATTAAATATACAATCACATTGCTTGCCATCGCTCCGGGGGCGCAACCCACAATAATAAAACCAAGCGCTAATGCAGGATCAGCACCACTCGCAACAGTCATCGTGGCTGCTGCGAAGCCCAATACAGGCATTACGCTAAACTGGGCGCATACACCAATGACAATCGTTAACGGCTTGGATAAGGCATCTTTTGCCTCTTCAGGGTTCATCACCAGCCCAAGTGAAAACATCGTGGTTGCAAAGAACCAAAGAAAGTAATCTTTAAAAATCAAAAATGCAGGAGGATAAAAATAAGCAACAGATGCGCCTAATAAGGTGAGTGGAGCTAAATATCGAGAGATGAATTGCCAAAACATGGGGGCATGTTGCATACAACGGTGGTGGAGGCAAATGTCTGAAGCATTCTTGAATAACAAAATGACGGATTTTATTACTTTGCTATTCGTTCATTGGATTTTCGCATCGCGACATAAGTCGCTACAAAGAGATAAGAGCTGTGGGAACAAACAAAAAAAGGAGCCCCAAAGGACTCCTTTTTAACTGCTCTTGAAAAACAAGAGCTTATATGGTGCGCCCAACTGGACTCGAACCAGTGGCCCACGGATTAAAAGTCCGCTACTCTACCAACTGAGCTATAGGCGCATATTCAAGAGCTAATACCCTTCGAACGGCGCGAACTTTAGCGTCCAAATATCCATCGTCAACCCTCATTTTATTATTTCTATTTTTCGGCAAGTTGAATGACCTTGGCCGCTGCTTTTAAACCATCAACTGCTGCGGATACAATGCCACCTGCATAGCCAGCACCTTCACCAATAGGATAAAGCCCCGATAAGCGTGTGGCTTGCATGTTTTTTTCACGTAGAAAACGAACAGGGGAGCTTGTACGCGATTCTACAGCTAAAATATTGGCATCCGCAGTGATGTAACCGCGCATTTTTTGATCAAAGGCACGAAACCCTTCGCACAAAGGCTTCGATAACCATGTCGGAAAGAGTTCATGGAGGTTAGCGGCTTCGGCATTGGGTTTAAAACGTGTTTTTGCCAATAAGCCTGTCGCGTTACCTTGAACAAAATCAATGATACGCATGGCAGGCGCTGCATACGGTGTTGATGCCATCTCAAAACACTTCTTTTCCAAAGAACGCTGTAAACGGATACCACTCAAAGCATCATTCCCCAAGCCTTGTCGTTGCATATCTTTGCTTGTGATTTGTACAACAATACCTGAATTGGCAAGTGGGCTACGTCGATGTCCATTGCTCATGCCATTGACTGCCATCATGCCATGTTCTGTAGGCGAGGGGACAATCAAACCACCGGGACACATGCAAAAACTATACACGCCCCGTTGCCCGATATGCGCATCCTTAACTTGATGCGCCAAGCGATATTCCGCCGCACCCAATGCAGGATGATTGGCAGCATGACCATATTGCGATTCATTGACCCAAGCTTGTGAATGTTCCGCTCGAACACCCACTGCAAAATCTTTGGCTTCAACTTCAATGCCCTGTTTGTAAAGGGATTCAATGGTATCACGAGCAGAATGTCCAATAGCTAACATCACATGAGGGGCAAGAATTTCATCGCCTGAAGCCAAACGAACCCCTTGCACTTGATTCTGCTTGGTCAACAAAGATACCACTTTACTTTCAAAGCGATAATCAACGCCCAAATCCATCAAGTGTTGACGCATGTTCCGAACAATACGCACCAATTTATCCGTACCCAAATGAGGATGGGCATCCACCAAAATATTTTCTTTGGCACCAAAACGAACAAATTCCGCCAATACCCAACGTACAAAGGGATGTTTGATACGTGTGTATAATTTTCCATCCGTATATGTGCCTGCGCCACCTTCACCAAAACAGATATTACTTTCCGTATTCAATTCACCACGACTACGCAAACGACCAATATCACGCATGCGTTTTTCAACAGGTTTACCACGCTCTAACAAGGTGACTTGAATCCCTGCTTCCGCCAAAGAAAGTGCTGCAAACAAACCTGCTGGCCCTGCACCCACCACCACGACATGTTGAGCTTGTTGTGAAGGTGAAGCCTGTAATTGCAAAGGTTTACTGATATTCAAACTGGATGTTTCGATTTTTACGGCTCTCGCAGGCAACGGACAGTCTTCGGGAATACGACATTCAATAGAACATACAAAATGAACATCCAGACGTTTACGCGCATCAAGGGCACGGCGAACAATGTGAATATCACGAATGTCTTGACTGGGAATTTCGAGATATTGCGATAATAGCTTAGTAAGCGCTTGGTTTTGTGTATCAAGTGGAATAGATAGATTGGATAAACGAATCAACATGCGGCAAAACTACCTTAAAACCATCATGAAAACTTCTTATTTCCCTAATTTAGATTAAAACAAACATGCCCTCGTTACCGTGAGATAGCGAGGGCATGTTTGAAGCTTATTGAACTTACTTCAATGAATTTGATGTAAGCCCTTAGACGTTCGGTAAACCTGAACTGCCCATCAAATAAGTATCGATGGCGCGCGCACATTGGCGACCTTCATTAATAGCCCGAACAACCAATGATTGACCACTGCGCATATCACCCGCAGAAAAGACTTTTTCAAGGCTGCTTTGATAATCGGAAGTGTTTGCAGCAACATTGCCCCGAGCATCTTTTTCAACAGCCAATTCTTCAAGCATACCTTCATGGACTGGATGCAAGAATCCCATCGCAAGCAATACAAAATCTGCTTGAAGTGTAAATTCAGAGCCTTCAATTTCTTTCATGTTCCAGCGACCATTTTCATCTTGTGCCCAATCTACACGAGCGCACTCAAGAGCTGTCACTTTACCATGTTCACCGACAAAACGTTTGCTCACAATGGCAAAATCACGTTCACAACCTTCTTCTTGTGACGTTGATGTGCGCATTTTCATTGGCCAGTTGGGCCACGTCAGTAGTTTATCAACCGATTCTGAAGGCGCTGGCATGATTTCAATTTGAGTCACCGAAGCTGCGCCATGACGATTCGATGTACCGATACAATCTGATCCCGTATCACCACCACCAATCACCACCACATGTTTATCTTTCGCAGAAATCCATTCGTCATCAGGAATTGTATCACCCAATACGCGCTTGGTATTTTTGCGAAGTAATTCCATCGCAAAATGAATACCATTCAAATCACGACCTTCAATAGGTAAATCACGCGGTGCTTCTGCACCACCAGTTAAAGCAACGGCATCAAACTCATTTAAAAGTGATTTTGCAGGAATATCCACACCAATATGTTGATTGACACGAAATTCAACGCCTTCCGCTTCCATTTGCGCCAAACGACGATCAATCACTGCTTTATCAAACTTAAAGTTGGGAATGCCATAACGCATCAAACCACCTGCGCGATTTTCTTTTTCAAAAACCACCACATCATGACCTGCACGTGCCAATTGTTGCGCACATGCCAAACCCGCAGGGCCTGAGCCGACCACGGCAACTTTTTTACCTGTTTTGACGTCTGCGATTTCTGGGGTGACCCAACCATTTTCAAAGCCTTTTTCAATGATGGCAAGTTCAATGTTTTTGATACTCACAGCATCGCCAATCAAGTTCACAGTACAGGCTTCTTCACAAGGCGCTGGACAAATACGCCCTGTAAATTCAGGGAAATTATTGGTTGAATGTAAAACATCCAACGCTTCGCGCCATTGATGTTTATAGACCAAATCATTCCAATCAGGAATGATATTGTGAACAGGGCAACCATTGTGACAAAATGGAATACCGCAATCCATGCAACGCGCACCTTGGGTACTCATATCTTCAGGAAGCTGATAAAATTCTTTGAAGTTTAGCACACGTTCTTCAACAGGTGCATAGCTTAGATTTTCGCGGTCAAACTCTTTAAAACCAGTCGCCTTACCCATGAGTAGACTCCTTATTTTCTACGGCTTTATTTTCAATTTCTCGTTCTGCTAAGGCACGTTTATAATCCACTGGCATCACCTTCACAAACTTGCTGAGTGAATCATTCCAGTTGGCTAAAATGCGACGGCCTTTGGCTGAATTGGTATAATGTACATGACGTGTAATCATTTGATGCAAGATTTTCTCATCATTTTGACTGATGCTATGGCGAATATCCACACGACCATGTGTTTCCAAATCGCCACCTTGATGATCCAACGCTTCAAATGCGTTATCTTCGGACAAGACAGGCTCAAGAGCGACTTGTGCCATATTGCAAGAGTTCTCGAAATCACCCGCTTCATCAAAAACGTATGCCATGCCACCTGACATGCCCGCCGCAAAGTTGCGCCCCGTCTTACCTAGAATGGCAATCGTACCACCCGTCATATATTCACAACCATGATCGCCGACGCCTTCAACGACTGCCACTGCACCCGAGTTACGAACCGCAAAACGTTCGCCTGCAATACCATTGAAATAGGCTTCACCATCCACCGCACCAAATAAAACAGTATTACCGACAATGCTGTTTTCTTCGGCTTTAATCGGTGTTTCTTTTGGCGGACGAATACTAATGCGACCACCCGATAATCCTTTACCCACATAATCATTACCGATACCAATCAATTCAATGCTTACACCACGCGCTAACCAAGCACCCAAGGATTGACCTGCCGTACCTTTCGCTTTAATCGCAATGCAGTCTTCTGGCAAACCTGCATGACCATATTTCTTAGCAATTTTACCCGATAACATCGTACCGAAACTACGATCAACATTGCAAATCGGTGTTTCAATGACAACGGGTGTTTTATGTTCAAGAGCTTCCGCAGCTTGTGCAATCAATTTGTTATCAATCAAAGCATCCAGTCCATGATTTTGCGCTTCGCTGTGATGCTTGCTACCGTCCGTTTTGACTTGATGGAAAATAGGGGTCAAATCAATGCCCTGT
The DNA here is from genome assembly GCA_030950985.1 of Mariprofundaceae bacterium. Taxonomy (GTDB): domain Bacteria; phylum Pseudomonadota; class Zetaproteobacteria; order Mariprofundales; family Mariprofundaceae. The sequence continues at coordinate 19,514 of JAUZQM010000123.1, forward strand.
GATTTCCAATGACGCATGGCATCATCGGTATCCAGCATATCCACACGACCAATCATTTCATCAAAGGTTTTGAAACCCAATTCAGCCATGATTTCGCGTGTTTCTTGCGCCACATACATGAAGTAGTTGACGACATCTTCAGGCTTGCCGACAAACTTCTTGCGCAATTCAGGATCTTGCGTGGCAACGCCCACAGGACATGTGTTTAAATGACACTTGCGCATCATCACACAACCTTCTGCAATCAAAGCAATCGTACCAAACGCCACTTCATCAGCGCCAAGTAATGCAGCAATGGCAACATCACGACCCGTACGCATTTGACCATCGGCTTGTAAACGTGTGCGGCTACGCAAACGATTCAATAACAAGGTTTGTTGTGTTTCTGCCAAGCCTACTTCCCAACAACTTCCAGCGTATTTAATAGAGGTAATCGGTGATGCACCTGTACCACCATCATGCCCAGCAATGACCACATGGTCAGCATGCGCTTTAACCACACCCGCAGCCACCGTTCCAACACCAATTTCAGAAACTAATTTTACTGAAATGTCAGCAGTCGTATTGGCATTCTTCAAATCAAAAATAAGTTGAGCTAAATCTTCAATCGAATAAATATCATGATGCGGTGGTGGTGAAATTAAACCAACTCCGGGAGTGGAGTGACGCACTTTACCAATGCGTGCATCCACTTTATGCCCCGGTAATTGTCCACCTTCACCCGGTTTCGCACCTTGTGCCATTTTAATTTGGATTTGATCCGCATTGGCAAGGTATTCAGCCGTAACACCAAAACGACCTGAAGCCACTTGTTTAATCGCTGAACGCATGGAATCGCCATTGGCTAGCGGTGTAAAACGTGCAACTTCTTCACCACCTTCACCCGTGTTGGATTTACCACCCAAACGGTTCATGGCAATGGCAAGTGTGCTGTGCGCTTCGTGTGAAATCGAACCAAAAGACATCGCACCTGTGGCAAAACGTTTGACGATATTTGTTGCAGGTTCAACCTCATCAATATCGATGGATTGACCTTGCTTGAACTTGAATAAGCCGCGCAAGGTAATCAATCGATCTTTAGGATGATTGATGTGATCAGCAAACTCTTTGTATAAAGTATAATTTTTGGTGCGAACGGCATGTTGTAATTTAGCAATGGTGTCAGGGCCAAGTAAATGTTCTTCGCCGCGCTTTCGCCAAGCATATTCGCCACCATCATCAAGCGCATTTTTATGCGCCATTGAATGACCATAAGCGACAGCGTGACGCATCACTGATTCTTCGGATATTTCTTTTAAGCCTACGCCTTCAATTTGAGTTGGCGTACCTGTAAAATATTCATCGATAAATTTAGTAGAAAGTCCAAAGGCTTCAAAAATTTGTGAACCACAATACGATTGATAGGTTGAAATACCCATCTTTGACATGACTTTATGCAAGCCTTTGCCAGCCGCTTTAATAAAACGTGGCTCAACATCAGCAACATCCAAATCAGCAGGGAATTGCCCACAAGCATGCATATCCATCAAGGTTTCAAAGACTAAATATGGGTTCATCGCTTCTGCACCAAAAGCCGCCAAGGTGGCAAAATGATGAATTTCACGTGCAGAACCCGTTTCAACCACTAAACCTGTTTCAACGCGCAAACCCTTGCGAATCAAATGTTGATGAACCGCAGAAGTAGCCAATAAAGCAGGAATGGCAACACAGGATTCACTCACATCACGATCGGACAGAATAATAATATTGTATTGTTCTGTAACAGCTTTCTCAGCATCACGGCATAAGCGTTTGATGGCAGCTTTCATGCCCGAAGCACCCGATGCAATGCCATAACACATGGACAATGTTTTTGTGCGGAAAGTACCCTTCGTTGTTTTATGGATATGGCGCAATTTTTCCAAATCTTGATTGCTCAAAATTGGTTGACGTACTTCTAAGCGCAAACCGGGGGTATCATCCAAACCCAAAAGATTGGGGTTAGGGCCAATCAATGACGTTAAACTCATAACCATTTCTTCACGAATAGGATCAATCGGTGGGTTGGTCACTTGTGCAAACAGTTGGCGGAAATAGTTATACAACGGTTTGGCACGGTTGGATAACACGGCATGCGGTGAGTCATTGCCCATTGAAGCTGTCGCTTCTTGACCTGTAATTGCCATCGGAGCCATCAAGAATTTTAAATTTTCCTTGGTGTAACCAAAGGCTTGTTGTTTATTTAATAGACTTGCATGGTCAGGTTGTTGAACCTCAACATCGAGGTCTAAATCTTCAATTTTAATTTGTGTTTCAGCCAAAATCTTGGCGTAGTCACGTTCATTGGCAAGTTCATTTTTGATGGTTTCATCATTAATAATGAGACCTTTTTCCAAGTCAATTAAGAACATTTTACCAGGTTGTAAACGCCATTTTTTCACAATCTTTTCTTCAGGAATATCCAATACACCCATTTCTGATGCCATGACAACCAAATCATCGTCCGTTACCAAATAACGTGCAGGACGCAAGCCATTTCGATCCAAAGTAGCGCCAATTTGACGACCGTCTGTGAAAGCCACTGCCGCAGGACCGTCCCAAGGCTCCATCAATGCCGCATGATGTTCATAAAATGCTTTGCGCTTTTTGTCCATCAAATCATTGCCAGCCCACGCTTCAGGAATCAATAACATGGCAGCATGCGTCAGGGAATAACCACCCATGACCAACAATTCTAAAGCATTATCAAAACAAGCTGTATCCGATTGGTTTTCGGCAATGACAGGCCAAAGTTTATCCAAATCTTCGCCAAGAACCGTTGATTTCATGGAATGACGACGGGCATTCATCCAGTTGATGTTACCACGCACGGTGTTGATTTCACCATTGTGCGCCACCATGCGAAACGGATGCGCCAATTCCCAAGCAGGAAATGTATTGGTCGAAAAACGTTGATGTACCAAAGCCAAAGCCGAGGTCATGCGTGCATCTTTAAGATCTTCGTAATAGGCAGCGACTTGATGCGATAAGAACATACCTTTGTAAACAATGGTACGACTGGACATCGATGCAAAATAGAAATTAGCCGCATCATCAAGGTTTAAATCATGAATATAATTGCGTGCAGTTTTACGGACGACATAGAGTTTACGTTCCAAGGTTTCTTGGTCTGTAATGGTTTCGCCTTGACCAATAAAAATTTGGCGAATAACGGGTTCGCAAGCGATAACACTTTCAGGTAAATCAGCATGAACCGAATCGACAGGGACATCACGCCACCCCAAAACAGTCATGCCTTCTGTACAAATCGTTTCTTCAATTAATGTTTCGCATGTCACACGATCGGCTTTATTTTGAGGTAAAAAAACCATGCCAACACCATATTTACCAGCTTTAGGTAAGGTGATATCCAAATCAGGTGCAATGGCTTGAAAAAAGTCATCAGGAATTTGAATAAGAATACCTGCGCCATCTCCTTCACGTGGATCAGCACCTGCTGCGCCCCGATGGGTTAAACGGGTTAAAATTTCTAAACCCTGTTTAACAATGGTATGACTTTTTTTGTTTTTTATATGCGCAATAAAGCCTACGCCGCAAGCATCATGCTCATGTTGTGAATTGTATAAGCCTTGTTTGGCTGGTAATGACATTGCTAACCCCTCTAAAATGTTAATGGTATTGAAGAGATACTTCGTCGTTACCTCTGTATGGTAGATATGGTTGCATGTCATTGAACCACTCTCTAGGAGGCTTTGTAATCTCTTAATGCGCTTATGAAGGTGAAATAAATACCGAACCCACCCTACCCACGCGGAGCGGCAATCTAACGAATCACGAATAATTCTCCACTTGTTTGCAATGACTATCATTGTTAAAAGGTTATAGTGCCGCCAAACTGATTGGTTGAAATATTTGATGATTCAATCATAGGCAAGGAGTACGCAATGCAAAAACTTTCACCAGAAGCATGGGCAATTCTTGAGGCACGTAGTCATGATCCGTTTGCTTATTTGGGTCGCCAACCAAGTCCAGAAACAGGTGTGATGGTGCGTGCATTCAAACCCAATGCTGAAAAAATGTGGGTTATATCGGGTGATAAATCCATGCCGATGACACGCATTGAAGGTACAGATTTATTTGAATTAACATGGAAACAAGGTGATTTTGATAGCACTTATCATTTTCAAATTGAAAATAAAGAGGGGCATCAGTGGAAAGAAGAAGATGTCTACCGTTTTTCTCCTTTTTTGGGTGAATTGGATTTGCATTTGATGGGTGAAGGCAATCACTTTGAAAAATATAAAATACTTGGCGCACATGTGCGTGAGCATGAAGGTGTTACGGGTGTAACATTTGCAGTTTGGGCTCCCAATGCTTCGCGTGTTTCAGTCATTGGCAATTTTAACCATTGGGATGGTCGTGAACATGCCATGCGTTTGCGTGGAACATCAGGTATTTGGGAAATTTTTATTCCCGGTTTGTGTGAATCTGAAGTGTATAAATTTGAGATTCGTACCCAATCTGGTGAGCTATTAGAAAAGACAGATCCGTATGCCCAACACATGGAATTGCGCCCCAATACAGCCAGTGTCGTGCATAATTGTAAGACATATACGTGGGATGATGCTGACTGGATGAAAAATCGTCCAAAAAAGCAAGCCCTTGATCAAGCGATGTCTATTTATGAAGTTCATTTGGGCTCATGGCGCAAAGCAGGCAATGATTATTTAAGTTATCGTGATTCAGCCCATCAATTGGTCACATATTGCCAGTGGATGGGTTATACACATATCGAATTGATGCCGATTACGGAATATCCATTTGATGGCTCTTGGGGTTATCAAGTGGTGGGATATTTTGCACCGACCAGTCGTTTTGGTACGCCCGATGATTTCCGTTATTTTGTCGATTATTGCCATCAACATGGCATTGGCGTGTTGTTGGATTGGGTGCCTGCACATTTTCCTAAAGACAGTCATGGTTTGGCTCGTTTTGATGGCACAGCCTTGTATGAACATCAAGATCCACGCTTGGGCGAGCATAAAGATTGGGGCACATATATTTTCAACTTCGGTCGCAATGAAGTGCGTAACTTCTTGATTGCCTCGGCTTTATTTTGGTTGGATGAATTTCACATGGATGGTTTGCGTGTGGATGCCGTAGCTTCGATGTTGTATTTGGATTATTCGCGTGAAGATGGCGAATGGTTACCCAATAAGTTTGGTGGACGTGAAAATCTTGATGCCGTTGAATTTCTCAAACAGTTCAATACCTTGGTACATGAACGTCATCCTGGTGCTGTAACAATGGCAGAAGAATCGACCTCTTGGCCGATGGTATCGCGTCCGATTTATTTGGGTGGATTGGGCTTTACCATGAAATGGAATATGGGCTGGATGAACGATACACTTTCCTATTTTGAAGAAAATCCAATCAATCGTAAATACCATCATCAACACCTTACTTTTTCTTTGGTATATGCGCATACTGAAAACTTTATTTTACCCTTTTCACATGATGAAATTGTGCATGGCAAAGGTTCGATGCCTGAAAAAATGCCGGGGGATGATTGGCAGAAATTTGCCAATTTACGTTTGCTTTATGCTTATATGATGACGCACCCAGGTAAAAAATTACATATGATGGGCATGGAGTTTGGGCAATGGCCTGAATGGAATGAAGATGTGTCCTTAGCATGGGATCAATCGAATTTTATGCCACATCGTGGTTTGCAACTGATGATGCGTGATATGAATCATACATATCGTGATAT
>JAUZQM010000124.1 GCA_030950985.1 Mariprofundaceae bacterium
ACGCAAGCAAGTCCAAGAAACATTAAAATTATGTAGGGAAAATGCCGAACGTATTTTTATTCATGAACTGATTAATAAGATTTCAATGAAATTCATGGTTAATACGAGCTGAAATAGCACTATTTTGGCGAAGGTATTGCATTAGGGATCATCTTTTAATGATAAAAAAAACAGTGCCATCAGACGACGCCACAACACGTGTGTAAAGAACAAAGAAGCCCTATAAAAAATTTTAGAGATGCATTAAATCATCCATAATTTTATGCATATTTGTTGAATGATTGGAGTTGTTCCTGAAGTCGCTTTCGTCGTAATCAAGGGAGGATTGCCTCTTAAAAAATCCTCACTCAGCGTTTTACTTGAAACGTATCAAATATTCTTGGTAAACTTTAGATTTTTACTGGTGATGGAATCCCTCAATATCGGCGTCAGTGGCAAGCTTAAATGAAGCAAAATCGATACAGGCGTGTTATCGATTTTCTGCTACCATGCCGCGCCAATGAAGATGGATATTGTTGTTCACTTTAATTTCACTCTTAGAGAGCATGTATGTTATCAAAAATTACAGATATGATTCAACCTCGCCATATTGGTCTGTTGGGTATATGTATCATCGCATTTTTATATATGGCGTTATTTCGCTATGATAATTATGGTATTGAAGAAGGCGCTGCTCGAGCGCTATTGATTAACTGGTCTATTATTCATCAAATTGCCAATGCGACCCCTTTATTTGGTGTGCCTGATTTACGCGCTTTGATGTTTATTTTTCTTGATTTACATTGGGCGGGTAGTTTGCCAGCGGCTAAAGTGTTTACCTTATTCATGTTGTTGGCGACTGCGTTAATGTTTTATCGTTGGTCAGAAAATTATGATAATAGTGAAACAGCTACGATGGGAACTGCGATGCTATTAATTTCCCCGATTGCTGTGATGCAAGTCGATTCGATTTCTCCGGGTGTCTTTTTGTTCTTTTGTTTCACGTCAGCCTTTTGGTTCAATGATATGTACTATAACAGCAAACGAACCGTGACAGGCACGTTATTTATGTTGATGATGATGTCCGCTTTTGCGATTAGCTTACACCCAATGGGGTTAGCATTACCCTTGGCTCTATTCATACAATGGTTTGCCAAAAAAGATGATGCCATTGCCGCAGTCAAACGACGCAACCTTTTGATTTCAGTTATCTTGACAACTGCAATCTTATTATTGATGCGCTGGGGTTGGTCTGGCTTGGAGTGGCGTACGGATTACTTTGCAAGTCTTGGTTCTATTTTAATGGGTTCACCGATTTTACAAACCCAGCCGCCTACAGGTTTGGGCTTGATGGTTGCCAGTGTGTTAGCTTTGGTGGTGAGTGTGTATGTGTATCAACGCAATTATGAATTGTTTAGTTTGAGCTTGGTATTGGCTTGTTTGATTGGTTTAGTATTACCTGATTCCTCTTGGGCATTGATGGCATTGATTACCATTGTTGCGATTGGCTTACCTCAATTGATTGCGATTCATCGCAGAACAGGCATACAAAGCTTGATGGGTCAGCGTGGTGGTGTGTTATTATTATTGATGATTTGTGCCAGCATGTTCACGTCTGCTGATAAACATTATCGTGAAGTCTCCCAATTACACATTAAATCGGATGTGGATTATTTAATCACCGCTGCTGTGGGCATTGCGAATGATGACAGTCAAGCGTTTACCATGGCGAGCCAGTGGCCTGCACGCACCATGTTGGCAACCAAACGTGATGTTTTACCCTTACCGCCTGAAAGTATTTTACAAAATCCAAAGGTATTTCTGGAAAAAACAAAAGGTGTGACGCACTTTTTATTCAATCCTAATTCCCCTGAAAACAAAGCATTATCTCGCATGTCCATGAATTTAGGGCATCGCATGGAAACCATCGAATTACTACCCGCAGGTATTATTTTAGAAGTGAACAGTCAATAAACGTATAAGGGCTGCGGAAATAAATAATTGTTCCAGTTATGTGCAGGATAAGAGTTCGGATTCAAGGCGTAGTATTTGGCACATAGCATGGCTATGTGGCTAATGCTGCAACGCAGAAGGCGAGCTTTTAGACCAACAGAATGGGATGATTATTTATTTCCGAAGCCCTAAGGAGTCAGCATGTCAAACAAGGATAAGCATACACTTTTTGAACAAGATGCATTGGATTATCATGAATATCCAAGACCTGGTAAAATCGCCATTAAGGCTACCGTACCTTGTATCACGCAACGTGATTTAGCATTGGCATACACCCCTGGTGTGGCTGTTCCTTGTTTGGAAATTGAAAAAAATCCTGAACTGGCTGATAAATATACGGCGCGTGCGAACTTGGTGGGTGTGATTACCAATGGTACAGCAGTGTTAGGTCTAGGGAATATTGGTGCTTTAGCTGGCAAACCTGTCATGGAAGGCAAGGGTGTTTTATTCAAACGTTTTGCTGATATTGATGTCTTTGATATTGAATTGAATGAATCTGATCCGATGGCAATTGTGGAAACCATTGCTCGCATGGAACCTACTTTTGGTGGTATTAATTTAGAAGACATCAAAGCACCTGAATGTTTTATTATTGAAGAAGAATTGAAAAAACGTATGAACATTCCTGTGTTACATGATGATCAGCATGGTACGGCAGTGATTCTTGCCGCAGCCTTTATCAATGCGCTTATTTTGCAGGATAAAAAAATTGAAGATGTGAAAATTGTTTGTTTGGGTGCAGGTGCAGCAGGTTTTGCTTGCATGAAGTTGATTGAATCTTTGGGTGCCAAACATGAAAATATTTTCTTTTTGGATCGTAAAGGTGTTATTCATAGCAAACGTGGTGATGAATTACCTCCCCATAAAGCTTATTTTGCCAATGGTGATAAAGATCAATCCTTAGCTGAAGTCATGGTGGATGCAGATGTGTTTGTCGGTGTATCACAAGGCAATATAGTCACACCTGATATGCTCAAAAGCATGGCTGCGAAACCGATTGTTTTTGCGATGGCAAATCCATACCCTGAAATTGCTTATGATTTGGCGATGGAAACGCGTTCTGATTTAATTATGGCAACAGGGCGTTCGGATCATCCTAATCAAGTCAACAATGTCCTTGGATTTCCTTTCTTGTTTCGTGGTGCTTTGGATGTTCGAGCCACGGCCTTTAATGAAGAGATGAAACAAGCTGCCGTGTATGCCTTGGCAGAGTTGGCGCGTAGTGACGTTCCTGCATCTGTATTAAAAGCTTACGGAGAAAAAGAACTTAGCTTTGGTAAGTTTTATATTTTACCGAAACCATTCGATCCTCGTTTGATTGAAGTTGTGCCTGCGGCAGTCGCTAAAGCTGCGACAGATAGTGGCGTGGCGCGTTCACCTTTGAAGGATATTCAAGCATATCAACAAGAATTAGGCGATCGTATTGATCAATCACGCAGTTTTATGCGTTTAATTTCTGAAAAATCCAAGCGTCATCCTTTAAAATTAGTGCTTCCTGAAGGTGATGATAAAGTAGTGATTCAAGCTGCTATTGCCATGCGTGATGAAGGTATTGCAACACCTATCATTATGGGTAATCAAGCGGATATTCATGATTATATTCAATCGACGGGTGCAAGCTTGGAAGGCATTGAAATTCTGGATCCACATCAAGAAGATGCGCGTTTTGATAGTTTGGCAGACGCTTGGTATTTTGATCGCAAACGTCAGGGTGTCTTGCGTCAAACGGCTGTCAAAACATTGCGTCATGATCGCAATACTTTAGCAGCTATGATGGTGCGCCAAGGTTATGCCGATGGCATGTTATCAGGTCGTACCAACCATTATGGCGATGTTTTGCGCCCTGTCTTGCAAGTATTAGGACATGATGTAAATACAGGTAAAAAACACCATGTATACGGTGTTTACATGATGATGATGGAAGAACGTGCTTATTTCATGGCGGATTGTACCGTCAACGTGGACATGGATGCCAATCAACTGGCTGAATTAGCCGTACTCACGGCACAAACAGCGGAAGCAATGGGTTGTGAAGCACGTGTTGCCATGCTTTCTTTCTCCAATTTTGGTAGCACCAAACACCCTGAAGCACAAAAAGTCGCCGATGCTGTGAAAATTTTACACCGTGAACATCCTGATTTGCAAGTGGATGGTGAAATGCAAGCGGATACAGCTGTCAATGCGACTATTTTGGCACAATATCCATTTTCAAAGAATAAAGACGTAGCCAATGTATTGATTTTTCCGACCATGCAAGCGGGTAATATTGCTTATAAATTATTGAAAGAATTAGGTGGAGGCAGAGCCATCGGTCCTGTTTTAATGGGCTTACCACAACAGGTTCATGTCTTACAAACAGGTGCAAGTGTGGATGATATTATCAATATGGCAGCCATTGCAGCCGCTCGGGCAGCGTCATAAATCCTAACGTGACAGACAACTTGCTATAAGGTGATACGCATGACAAAATCTGCCTTTATCCATGTTTTACCACCACATATTGCCAATCAAATTGCCGCAGGTGAGGTGGTCGAACGCCCTGCTTCGGCGGTCAAAGAATTGATGGAAAATGCTTTGGATGCAGGTGCAACATCGGTAGTGGTACGCATTGAAGAAGCGGGTAAAAAGCGGATTGAAGTTGAAGATAATGGTTGTGGCATGTCGGCTGTGGATGCTGAATTGGCGTTGCAACGTCATGCCACCAGTAAAATTGAAACATCGGAAGATTTACACTGTATTGCTTCACATGGTTTTCGTGGTGAAGCACTGCCTTCGATTGCTTCGGTGTCACGTTTTCGCATGCTTACCTGTGTCAAAGGTGGTTCAGAAGGGACTGAAGTTCGTGTGCATGGCGGACTCAACACCGAAGTACGTCCTGCCCCATCACGGCAAGGCACAAAACTGGAAATATTGGATTTATTTTTAAACACACCCGCTCGTTTGAATTTTATGCGGACGAAAAAAACCGAAGAAGCGGCGGTTGTAGACGTGTTTCGAGCCTTGGCATTGGCGCATCCATCCGTTGCCATGCGTTTGGATTTAGACGAACGTAAACGCTTTGATTTTCATTCGGAAACGGAAGCCCAACGTGTATTTACGATTATGGGTAAGGATTTTTCTCACAATAGTTTTGAACAAAGCATTGAACACGAAGGTATTTTAATCACTGCTCATTTGGGCTTGCCGACTTTTCACCATCGTGATTCCACACGCATGTTTTTTTTGGTCAATGGGCGTGTGATTCGAGATAAACAATTGATTGCCGCTTTACGTGCAGCTTATCGGGATGTGATGTTTCACGATCGCTATCCTGTGGCTGTTTTGCGTATTGAAATTGATCCCGCCAATGTGGATGTGAATGTGCATCCTGCCAAACGTGAGGTGCGTTTTAGCTCACCTCAAACGGTGCGTGCTGCGGTGGTTGCATGTGTTCGCATGGGCATTGAAAGCATGGGGCAAACCGTTGCCAGTACAACAACAGAGCAAGCCTTACAAACACTTAGCGCATCAAGTGCGCCGAGCCAAGCTTCAGCACAAAGTAATATGCCACATTTTAGTTCCCAATCGCAAAATAAAGTGCAAGCGCGTAGTTTTTCAGGTCATCCAACAAATCACACCCCAAGTCATGAAAAAGTATCCCCCGAATTACAAGCCTTGTTGTTTCGCGCACCCGAAGCTTCCGCTGCTGAAGTCCACGAAAACACAAAGGATTATCAAGTATCATCGGTACAATCACCCCTTCAACTTGGCACAGCTTTGGCACAGTTGCATCGCTGTTATATTTTAAGTCAAACCGATGATGGTATGATACTTGTGGATCAACACGCTGCCCATGAACGCATCCGTTATGAGCAACTTAAAGCGCAACTCACCAGTACATCGATTGCCAGCCAAATGCTTTTAACCCCCTTATTGATAACGCTTTCAGGTGAACACGCGGCATGGTTATCGGAACATCATGAAGCCTTGAATGTTTTTGGCGTGAAGTTAGCCATGCAATCGGATGAATCGTTTATGTTGCAAGGTGTGCCTGCCATGTTAACCGATGAATCGCCTGAAAATTTAGTGTTGGAATTGATTGAATCATGTTGTTTACTGGGTGTTGAAATGGAAGCAGGTGCTTCAGGTTTGGGGCGTGTTTTGGAGCGTTGGCTGGGCAATCGTGCATGCAAAAGTTCGATTAAATCAGGGCGTATTTTACAACTGGAAGAACAAAATAATTTACTGCGTGAAATGGAAAAAACACCCAATATTGCCCAGTGCAATCATGGTCGCCCCACCTATGTTCCATTATCATTGCGTGAATTAGATCATTTATTTGGACGAAAAGATTAAAAAAAGGAAACAACACATCATGTCAGAAGAAATATCAGAAGAAATATCAGAAGAAATGTTAGAAAATATTAAGAGTACGCATGAAAATATTGCGCTAACGATTGGTACAACCTTATCGATGATATTGGTCGCCTATTTTCTTACCTATTCGGAATTGGCAAACTCCACACACAACACTATTTTTTGGTTTGAAATGATTTCATCTTTTTTTATTGTGGCTGGTTTATTTTATATTCAACGCATTGCCTTTTCTTTATTGAAAATTCGATATATGGCAAACGACACCTATAAAGCCGCCCTTACTTCATTGACGTTAAATGATTTGAAATCAAGATCTGATGTTACGCACTTTGTGACAAAGATGCATCATCCTATGCTCTTAGGTTCTAAATTCGGCATGCTTTGGAAGTGCGGCTTTAGCCGCGCCCTGATACT
>JAUZQM010000125.1 GCA_030950985.1 Mariprofundaceae bacterium
TGATTTAGCAGCAACCATCAATACCTTGCATCAAATGATTAAAGATTTGGATCAAGTGGTGGCTTCAGTCCATCAAGAAAAAATTGTACCTCATCTACAATCAACATTAATAAGCTCAAATGAAGTCATGAAGGGCTTGAAGCCTGCAAGTGATAGCCTTGGAGATCAAGGTCCTAAGGCTTTGAAAAAACTCAATGTATTGTTAAATCAAGTGAATCAACTTTCCGAAGAATTAACAGTGGTATCTTCAGATTTAACGCAACTAACACCTGAACTACCGGGAGTCACAAGAGAAGTCAAAGCAACTTTAGAAGAAATGAAGTTGACGTTACAAAAATTTCAACAGTCATGGTTGTTAGGCGGTGGAAAAGTACCTAAGTCGGTTGTGGATAGTGTCGAAATTGCGCCACCCGTATTGGAAGTACAACCATGAAAACCTTACTTGCATCGTTGTGTCTGCTGATATGCCTAAGTAGTTGTGGTGGTAAGTCTAAACCTTATATTGAAAATCCATACGAAGATCGTATGAAAGATTTTACCCATATGGGTGTTAAAGCCATGCATGAGGAACGTTGGAAATCTGCAGAGCATTTATTTGTCCGTGCTTTACAAATGGCGCAGTTGTTAAGTGATCCTTCCTTGGAAGCAAGGGCTTGGTACAATGATGCGATGGCATGGAAAGCCATGGGTGAGTTTGAAAAAGCGAAAGATGCCTTACAACAAGATCTTCGTATTTCAGAGTATCACCACCTCACCAACAGTGCTAAACGCGCACAAATCCAATGGGTTCTTTTGCATGATGGTCAAGGTGAACTCCCTACGTTGGAAAAAACATGGCACGCGGATATGGCATTAAGCTTAGGTTATGTGTTAATCAAGCAGCAGAAATTCCAACAAGCAGAGTACGCTTATCATTATGTTTTACAGCATGCTGACGATAAAAAAAGTGGTTTATTATTACAAGCAAGAGCCATGTTGGGCTTGGCAATAGTATCAAAGCATATTGATCATACTAAATACATACCTTGGACACAACGCGCCTTAAAAATTTTTCGCCAAGTCGGTGCGCCACAAAAAACAGCACAGACACTCTTGATGATGGCATCAGATAAACATTATACACTCAAGCAACGAAAGAATGCCGCCATGCGTGCTAAGAAAATCTATCATGTTTTAAAAAATAAACATGCTGAAAATTGGGCAGAAAAGATCTTGCAGGGCATGGCATTTTTTGAAAGAGGTGAAGATGAAAAATAAGTTCACGTTAAAGCTTCCTGCACAGTGCGATTGTGTATTCATTTTACGTTCCATAGTGAATGTTCTTTGTAAATGGGCAAAACTTTCAGCGATTGAAAAAAATCGTGTTGGTTTAGCTATTGATGAATTATATGCCAATATTGTTCGTCATGGTTATCAAGGTGAACCCAAACCGCTGACATTTGATGCTGAGATTATTCATGAAAATGAAGCGTCTGAAGCCTTGATGTTTACCTTTCAGGATTGCGCACCCGTGTTTGATATATCGGCTTGGAAATGCGGTGAGATTGAACCTTGTTGTGCAGAAACAATAACAGCGGGTGGCTTAGGTATTCCATTGATTCATGCGATTATGGATGAAGTGAAACATGAAGCACTCGAGCATGGCAATCGTTGGACATTGCTCTATCGATCCAAAAAAAATATAAAGAAAGAGGTGTGTGATGCTTGAAGTAGAAGTAAAAAACGTCAATGAACATGAAACTTGGGTACAGGTTATTGGAGATGTCAATATTCAAACATCACCCAGCTTGAGAGCCAAATTAAAACCCTTGTTTGAACAAAAAGGTGGTGATATTCATATTGATTTATCAGGCGTGTCTTTTATGGACTCTTCGGGTATTGCGACATTGGTGGAAGGCTTGCAGTGGGCGAGAAATAGGGAGGGTCATTTTGTCTTGCATGATTTAAAAGAGACCGTGAATGATATTTTTGTTTTGGCAAAATTGGATACAGTGTTTGAAATAGCTGGCAAATCAGCATGAGTTTAAGTGATTTGCGCTCATTTATTCAAACACTTGAACATAAAAAACTTCTGAAACGTATTGACTGTGAAGTAAGCAGTGAATTAGAAATCACTGAAATTTCAGATCGTGTATTAAAAGCTGGTGGCCCAGCTTTATTGTTTGAGCATGTTAAAGGTTATTCCATGCCTGTGTTAAGCAATCTTTTTGGTACAGCCGAACGGATTGCTTTGGGTATGGGGCGCGAATCTGCGGATGAATTGCGTGGCATTGGTGAACTTTTAGCCTATTTGAAAGAACCTGAACCACCTAAAGGTTTAAAAGATGCGTGGTCAAAGTTTCCGATTTTGAAAAAAGTCATGGATATGCATCCTAAGACCATCAAAAAAGCACCGTGCCAAGAAGTAGTGTGGCGGGGTGATGATGTTGATTTACATCAACTTCCCATTCAAACCTGCTGGCCTGACGATGTCGCACCTTTATTAACATGGGGGCTTGTGGTCACCAAAGGGCCGAACAAAGACCGTCAAAACATGGGGATTTATCGCCAACAAAAGTTAGGGAAAAACAAATTAATCATGCGTTGGCTAAAGCATCGTGGTGGTGCGCAAGATCATTTGGAAGCCAAAAAAAGTGGTGCAACATCGTTTCCTTGTGCTGTGGTCATTGGTGCTGATCCTGCCACCATTTTAGCGGCTGTAACCCCCATTCCAGACACCCTTTCTGAATATCAATTTGCTGGTTTATTGCGCGGAAAACGCACTGTGTTAACCGATTGTCTTGATGTACCTTTGCAAGTGCCAGCCTCTGCTGAAATCGTCTTGGAAGGTCATGTTTCTTTGGATGAATATGCCGAAGAAGGACCTTATGGTGATCATACAGGCTATTATAATGAAACAGAGATGTTTCCTGTCTTTACTGTTGAAACCATGACGATGCGTAAAAATCCAATTTATCATTCAACCCATACAGGCAAACCGCCTGATGAACCTGCGGTACTTGGTTTGGCATTCAATGAAATTTTTGTGCCTATTTTGAGAAAACAATTTCCAGAAATTGTGGATTTTTATTTACCGATGGAAGCTTGTTCTTATCGCATGGCGATTGTATCCATTAAAAAAGGTTATGCAGGGCATGCCAAGCGTGTGATGTTTGGTGTTTGGTCTTACTTACGCCAGTTTATGTACACCAAATTTATTGTCGTTGTCGATGATGATATTGATTGTCGTGATTGGCGTGAAGTCATTTGGGCAATCACCACCCGTTGCGATCCAGTTCGTGATTTTACGATGGCTGAAAATACACCGATTGACTATCTTGATTTTGCCTCACCAGTGGCAGGTCTAGGCTCTAAAGTAGGCATTGATGCCACCAATAAATGGAAAGGCGAAACCAATCGAGAATGGGGTCGTCCGATTCAAATGTCGAAAGCTGTTAAACAACGTGTTGATGCTATATGGGAGAGTTTGGGTATCTAAAGATTCGCCTTTGTCATTTCAAAGTAGGCTGCAAAAGACGCTTGGATAGTCTTCTCCGCAAAGGCGATATGCTCATCAGACCATTGTTCAAAAAATGTTCGTTTTTTCTTTGATAAGCTGCCAGCATTCTGAACACAAAGATTGACCAACAAGGTCAAATCCTTGTCTGGCATACCGTGTGCATTATCAATGATGTGTTTGGCTTCATCAAAAGCTCTCAAGTATTCTAATTCTTGCGGCAAGCGACGTATTACAAACTGCTCAATACATTTATAAGTGAACTCTGCCTGTTCGGTTGCATCAGCATAGCGATATAGGTCAGAAGTATCATTGATTAGCTTTACATTATAATCGGCGGTCACTGCCCACTCAGAACGTTGCAGAATCGGCGCGGAAAGCTTTTCCAATGAAGCAATGTATTCATCCATATTTTCAAGCAGTTCGGATGAAACAGGAACTTTTCCAAACTGATGCAATATAAAACGATGAATACGCCCATTACCATCTGAGAATGGGTGAATCATAACAAACCCATACGCCAGTGCCGTAGCTGCTGCTACGGGGTGTCTATCAAACATAAGAGAATAAGCTTCAAGCCATGCTTGCATCAAAGGCTCTAATGCATCGGGATGAGCGCTAATATGGTCAGGTAATGGAGTAGCATCAGGAAGTCGGTCACCAGTCCAACCATAATCTGTTCGCCATCCATGATCTGGGGTGGAAACAAGCTGCTTCTGCATTTCAAACAGTTTGAAGTCATCAAGGTGCAAACCCATAAAAGCACGTACTGTTTTCATCCAACGAACAGCACGGTTATCAAATTTCTCTTTTTCAATCTCAAAGCTCTTCTGAGAATCCTTGGTCAGCAAAAATGCCTCAGCCTTGCCAATCATTAGATGCTTAGAATAGATGCTTAGAATAGGCATCGCTCATCTGCTGATGTAGTTCTTTGGCACCAAACGACTTCATCACAGGTGTTTTACGAATCAACCAACAAAATTCAGCAACACCCGGCATATTGTTACGAACTTTATGACGGGGTGAATTTGTTTTATCCGCTGTGTAATAGACTTTTTCATTGAGTGCATCAACGTATTTAAACTTTGTGTCAGTATCAGGAAGGCTTAACGCTTTATCTGTCAGCCATTCATAAAAGAACCATGCACGGCGAGTTTGTATGCCTTGGGGGTTCTCAGAAATCCATTGTTCAAGCGCTTTGATGTCACAGGTATTGAATAACACTTTAAGAATGCCGAGATTCAGATTTTCATGCTTAAGTGCAAAAAGAAGGTGTCCTGTGAAAGTATCGTCTGGTTGGTAGTCTGGGCGAAATATACGACTATCAGGACTCTTTGCCCCACCAATCTTTGAAATAGGATTGGGAGAATCAATATCCAGTTTATAAGTCTGTTTTAACCATTCATAGCCACAATAATGTACGCTCATGCTCAAAAGCTTACGCCAGAGACCATTTTATGCAGTCAATCCACTAACCCCAATTTACTTCTAATTTGGTAAATCACCTTATCGCTTTCATTAGGAATGGACGAATATCTTCAACCGTTTCTTTCAGTGTGACTCCCGCACTACTAGCAACAGCAGCTCGGCGAACAAATGCCTCCCACTGCTTCTGCCTACTTGCATCAGCCGAGAACTCTTCGGTCAATGCTAGAGGTGGCTCAACGGGAATCTCCGTTCCGCGACGATTAAAAGTATTGGTAATCGCTTGAGTAAGTACCCTTTCATCTGGATTCAGAAACTTTTGAATTGCCCAAATATCATAAAAATCTTTCATACGGCTATTCACAAAGCCCAATGAGACCATTGCCTCAAACTTTTCGGCAATAACTGTTTCGACAGGATATGCTTTCAAGCTTGGTGATGGCATATCTAGGATTGTTGGGAATTCAATTGTTTCCGCTTCTGGCGTTATAATATCACCAATGCCAATATCCGCTTGTATCTTAATTTTAGCCTTTGCCAAAGTCGCTTCTACTGTAATGCGAATGCCGCCGTATGCATCTTCTTCTCTAATCTCAGCTGCTTGAATGGATGTAGTATCGAATATCAACCCATCATCTGGATTAGTGACCTGCTCACATAACTCAGTAAACACTTGCGTAAGGTAGTCAATCGAAGCTTCACCTGATTTGAGGAAATCCACATCTTTCGTGGCACGATAAGCATCGCCACTCCAGTATGAAAAAAGCATTGCATCTTTGAGTACAAACTCATTTTTATATTTTGAGGCTGAAATACGATAGAGCAAACGCTCCAACCCATAACTAGTTACAATTCGGTTGAAATCGACTTTTTTCTCACGGGATATATTGAGTAGCCGCTGTCTAATAGATGCAGGCGTATTGATCCTCATGAGGATAGTGATTCAAGGTAAGGTCTCATAACATTCTGAACCCTACATATTTTTGAATATTTCCACATATCATTCATATTGAACTTTTTATCCTTCCAACCTTCTTTTAGAGCCTCTATAGCTACATCAAGCCCAATCTTATTCCGATATTTAAAACAATCAGCAATAGTTTTTGCTGGGTTATAAACAGGTACTTTTACCCCATCAATGATGTGGTAATCAATTCCTTTTGTTAGTGCCTCCCCTGAAAAACGCACCGTTTTGATAGGTAGGTCTTTGACTTTAGGAAGCCAGCCTTTACGGTCAATCGCAAGCCAAACATCAAAAGGAAACTGAGTGGTCATCTCATGAATTGATAGAGCCGATAGCAGGCAAACAGTCCCTTGAGGAACTCGTTTACTCACTTCTACGACGGTCTGATTTTCTGACAGTTCTGCATTGACGGCGGTATAAATTCCTCGTGCCGAACGAACCAGAAGACCACGATGATGAAGGCGACTTAGATACCGACGTGGAATTTTATAAGCATCCAGGTCACGGGGGCGAAGGACACTCTTTTGCTTCAGAATGGCAATGATCTGTTCAGTAGTATTTTTATTAGCATTGTCCATTCGTCCTTTAACCTCGGCATAAATAGATAAGTGCCTATATATTAGGACAACAATGCAAAAGTACAAGTCATGATAATAATGTTGAGTCTAAATGATACTTTAGCCTGAAAGCTCACTCGCCAATAAATCACTTTGTTCAAGCACGCGATCGGCTGCCATGATAATCAAATCAGGTGGGTAGCCGTAGCGTTTGAGTAGTTTTTTCACCATCAGCCTAAGCTTGGCTTTGACATCATCACGTTTGTTCCAATCAACGGATGTATTTTTACGAATACCTTCAACAATGCGTTGAACCAGCTCCCGAATATCCTCATATTTCATGAGTGACGTGGAATCATTTTGCGCAAGAATCGAATAGAAGGCATACTCTTCAGGGGTTAAGCCCAGCTCATGAGCTTTGCTGTCTTCTAGCTTCATATCTCGGGCAATATCAGAAAGCTCTTTAATCACCTGAGCCGTATCAATCTGATTATTATGATAGCGTTTAATCACGTTAGATAACATTTCAGAGAACTTTTTACCCTGTGTCATGTTCTTCTGCTTTCTGACTTTGACTTCATCATTC
>JAUZQM010000126.1 GCA_030950985.1 Mariprofundaceae bacterium
TTGAATCCAGAATATTGCCTATTGGCAGTAGAGTGCGCATTATTTCGTTCATGGGTAGCTTCTTTTGTTTGGTTATTTTTTTTGAAAAAAATCATGCTATGGCAAAGAGGCTACCCTATCAATTTTTGGCGAAGGTATTGGATGATAGGAAACTATTAAAAGAGCTGATTGAACTCATTCAGGAGCGAATTGGCGGTCGCCGAAACATGGCTTTATTTATCAACGCCAATAAGTCCATCACGCTACAAGGCGTTAAGCTGCACCTGTTTTATACTTCTGACAGTGTGATTCATGGCAATAAGCTGTTTGATGAGAATATCTTTTCTGTGGTTCAGGAACTGCCCTATAAATACCAATATCAAGGTGAACAAATATTTTCGTTTCGTCCTGATATTGTGTTGTTTGTGAATGGTATTTATCTGGGCTATAGCGAGTTGAAGTCGAACTACACCAATCAAAGTGCCAGCAAGAATGGTCGTGGTAAGGTGATTAAAGACTATTTTGAAGCCATAAAAGTGTATCACCAACATATTGATAGTAACGACATGTTAAGTGACAACGAAAAGCTTTTATATCGCAAAGATTTTCTTAAAATTTTTGAGAAAGCAATCCATATTACCACCACAGATATTGGTGAAACCTTCGTGATACGTTCCATCGTAGATTATTTTGATGAAATGTTAGCCACATGTCGTGAAGGTAAATTTGATCGGGAAATCATTGAGAAGAAAGCACATGCAGTGTTTAAGCCCTACCCATTACTAAAACCCGATGCCGAGAAGAAGGATAAGCTGCATGAGCTTTTTACGACACTCTATGGTCGGTCATTTATCGAAAAAGAGATTTTATATTACAACTTCATTGAACGTGATGTGATGGTTCATAAAGGTATCAAGGAAGTGAAGAATGAAGTTGGGCATCTGATTTCACCCCGTCCGAAACAGAAGTTTGGTACTGATAAAATCATGGCTAAAATTGATGAGTTTTTAGCCCATGAACAAGAGCCTGATTATTTTGAAAAGATGTTGGAAAAGCAATTATCAGGTGTTGGCGAGAGTAAAAAACAGGCGTTACTCAAAAAGCGACAGGCATATTCCAATAATAAAAATGTGTACTCCCTTTTGATGCAATATGCGGCTGGATTTGGTAAATCAAATATTATTGCTTGGTCTGCATTACAGCTTAAAGATTTGCGTCGCGATGATGACTATGTTTACGATAAAATTATGATTGTGGTGGATCGCTTACAACTGCGTAGCCAAATTGATTCACTATTACTCAATATGAATGTTGATAATCGTATGATTATCGAAGCAAGCAATAAGAAAACATTTCAAGAAGCTTTGACATCGGATACCCGTCTGGTGATTGTGAACTTGCAGAAGTTTGGGGCTGTAAAAGAGATGATTGATGGTGCGGTTTTGAAAAGACTCTCCAAAATGCGTATTGTCTTTCTGATTGATGAAATTCATCGCTCCAATAGTGGCGATCAGCATGAAGAGATGATTAGTATTTTTGATGAGCTGCAAAGCCCCTTTGATGGTGAACGTTATGCTGGTGTCAGTAGCAAGAAAAATCTCATTATTGGTTTTACTGCTACACCAGATGATCATACCTTGGCTCGCTTTGGTGAGTTTAGTGCTTATGCTGAAAGTGAGAAGCTTTGGAAGCCCTTTGATAGCTACACCATGAAGGAGGCAATTGAAGATGGA
Organism: Mariprofundaceae bacterium; assembly: GCA_030950985.1. GTDB lineage: Bacteria > Pseudomonadota > Zetaproteobacteria > Mariprofundales > Mariprofundaceae. The sequence goes on from JAUZQM010000126.1 coordinate 1,713, forward strand.
TTTATTCTTAATCCGTTGAAAAATATTGTACCCGTAGCTTCAAAAATGCTATTTGATTTGCCGAGTAATAATCTCGAAGGCTTTACAGACAAGGAATATAAAGACGCGCAAAAAAAACAGGTGTATCAAAATAGGGATCGTATTGATGCTATCGCTAAATATGTCGCTGATTTACTGGTCAAAGATGTGTATCGGCAAATCAGGGGGACTGGTAAGGCAATGCTTGCAGTCTACTCTATTAAAGCCGCCATCGCTTATCAATCAGCCGTTACAGAGTATTTCAATAAACTTGTCGAAGACCCAAAATATGCCAAATATGCAGATGCTCCAATTCATGTGATCTACTCGAGTAATCAAGATGAGCAAAGTTCATCAGGTTTGAATGGTGGGCTAACTGAAGAGAAGGTTTTGGAGCATTTCGCACTGAAAAAGAATGGTCTGATTATCGTGGTGGCGAAGCTGCAAACGGGATTTGATGAGAAGAAGCTACATACGCTCTTTTTAGATAAAGAGATTAGAGGCATCAGTGCTATTCAGACTATTTCACGCGTGAATCGTACAGCGAAATACAAAAATGACTGCAAGATAGTTGATTTCTCATATAACAATGTAAACGTGCAAAACATTAAAGATGCTTTTGAACACTTCTCGGATGTGGTGGTGAGTGACTTCGACCCGTTCGGCGATAAGAAAGTGTTGGAAACACTTCTAGATTTGTTGAAAAAGTCAGATTCTTACGATAAATTCTTCATGATATTTATGACTATCTACAAGGATAAAGAAAAACGTGAGAATCCTGAAAGCTATCTGGATTTTGAGAGCAGCTTAAAAAAATACATCGATGTGAACCCAAAACGAACCGCTGATACAAAAGCCAAGGCAGCACAATACTTCACCATTCTTAATCGCATTGAATATGTGATTGAACTGGATGCCAAGTATAGTGAAAAAAGTTTCTTATTTTTTTGGCGAAAGTTCAATATACTCTATAATATTCTGCATAGAAGTGAAGGTTTGAAAGACCCCATTGAAGTCTATTTTGATAATCAAATTGGTATCGTTGAGGTTGTTCCACAAAAATCAAAGAAAAAACCCAAAAAGACCACGGATGTTGCTCAACCAAATCCAACGGGTGGCGACGGGCAGTTTGATATTCTCAAGGTGATTGAAGCACGTAATGCGCAAGAAGCGAAAACAGGGGCTTTGATTGAGGAATTTGAAATCAAGATTTCCAATTTTTTTACTTATGTGAAAGAGAGCAAAGAAGGTGGAAGACTCATGGTTAAAATAAGATCACATGTATCAGAAGGCGAAATATACGATGACTTTGCAAAAATATATCGGCGCTATAAAGCGCTTAACCGAAAATCTGTGGGTAAGTTCTTCTTTAAAGAAACTGAAGATTTAGTGGATAAGCTTTGTGATGATTTTGAAAGTGTCTGTAGGATAACTTACTATGATTAAACGAAAACGTGGAACACGCAAAGGACATACAACTGGAGCCAATGCCGCTGCTGCCAGCCGTGCAGCTGTGATAGGTTTACTCACAAATGAAATCCCCGACAAAATCGAAACGGTGATTCCCAATGGAGATCACGTGAGTTTTGTAGTGCATGATGCTTCTGTTTGTGGGCAAATTGCCCATGAGAAAACAGCCCATGCCATGTGTATCAAAGATGCAGGGGATGATCCAGATTGCACCGATGGGGCGCATATCATGGCCGATGTTCGATGGTTAGATGACCACGTTGATGAAGTGATTTTGAAGGGCGGGGAAGGTGTCGGCGTGATTACCATGCGCGGCTTGGGTCTTGAAGTCGGTGGCCCTGCGATTAACCCTGTGCCACGCAAAAACATTGAAGACAATATTCGCGACATTGCTTCTGAATGCTTAAAAGAATTTGGCATTGAAGTCACTATTTCGGTGCTTGATGGCGAAGAAATGGCGAAAAAAACACTCAATGATCGCCTTGGCATTATCGGTGGCATTTCGATTCTTGGCACAACGGGTATTGTCCATCCATATTCAACGGCTGCTTTTCGTGCTTCGGTCGTGCAAGGCATTGAAGTCGCGGCAAATCAAGGGCAAGACACGGTGGTTCTGACCACAGGTGGGCGCACAGAAAAATTTGTGATTGCATCATTGCCAGAGCTTGAACCTGCTTGTTTTGTACAAATGGGTGATTTTCTTGGCCCTGCTTTGGATACATGTCAAAAAGAAGGCATTCAACATATTGTGATTGGCGGTATGGTTGGAAAGTTGACCAAGATGGCACAAGGCGAAGTGATTACCCATGCCAAACGCAAAGCTGTGAATACGGATTTATTGGCGGAAATCGCCAAGGACTGTGGGGCAGATGACGGGGTGTGTGCGGAAATTTCAGCCGCAGAAACAGCACGGTTTGCAGCGGAACGGATGGAAGATTTGGGTTTAGCCTCTGCTTTTCACCAAGCCTTGGCTCGGCGAACCATCCAAACGTTAAGTCAACGTTATGTCGGTGTTTTTTCAATTCGAGTGATGGTGTGTGATTTCTCAGGTCATTGCTTGGCGGATGTCCTATGAATCAAGCACAAATGAACCATGAAGCACTGGCTTCTTTGCGTAAAAATCATCCTGCATGGCGTTTGTTGCGTGCGGATTCAGCGCCCTTGCTAAAGGGCGCAACCCTCCCACATGTGTTATTTGTGCATTAGGATAATAACTTAGATTGAGTAGGTGTAAGGTGAATATTTTTTAACGTCTGCGCCGTTCTTTCCGTGTATGTTGTGTGCGGAAATGATGAGCAGGTCGTTTTTGTTGGAATGATGAACGCCCGTCTTTTCCTTTTTGAGTGTCATCAGGTACAAGACAGTGTTCGCCCTGTCCTATCAAATCACTGCGCCCCATCTCTTTTAAGGCTGTGCGCAACATCGCCCAATTATCAGGATCGTGATAACGTAAAAAAGCCTTGTGCAAATCCCGTTGTTTTTTGCGTCTTGGAATGAATACTTTTTCCGCATACTTGCTTTGAGTTCGGCTAATTTTTTTCAAGGGATTACGGCCTGAGCGATACATCGCAGTGGCTGTGGACATCGGAGAAGGTAAAAAGGCTTGGACTTGATCGGCTTTATAAGCGTTTTTCTTGAGCCATAAAGCAAGATTGAGCATGTCTTGATCGGTCGTTCCGGGATGTGCGGCAATAAAGTAAGGGATTAAATACTGCTCTTTCCCTGCTTCTTTGGAGAACTTTTCAAAGAGTTTTTTGAACGCATCATAAGTCCCAATGCCTGGCTTCATCATTTTATCGAGCGGCGCACCTTCGGTATGTTCAGGGGCTATTTTTAAGTAACCGCCCACATGATGCGTCACCAATTCTTTGATATAAGCAGGTGATTTTACAGCCAAATCATAGCGTAATCCTGATGCAATAAAGACACGTTTGATGCCTTTGAGATGACGTGCTTTACGATATAATTCAATCAAAGGATCATGATTGGTGTTGAGGTTCGGACAAATATCAGGAAACACACAAGATGGCTTTCGGCATGCCGCCTCAATAGCTTCTGATTTACATTTCAAGCGATACATATTGGCCGTCGGGCCACCTAAATCAGAGATGTTACCTGTGAATTTGGGTGTTTTTTCACGAATTTCTTCAATTTCTCGCAAAATAGACGTTTGTGAGCGACTTTGAATGATGCGACCTTCATGTTCAGTAATCGAACAAAACGTGCAGCCACCAAAACATCCACGCATAATATTCACCGATGTTTTAATCATTTCATAAGCAGGTATGCGGGTTTCTTTGGCATGAATATCACCATAACCGATGTAAGGCAGACGTGAGTAAGGCAAATCAAACACCCCATCCAATTCGACAGTGCTTAGAGGAATGGCAGGCGGATTGACCCATACTTCACGGCCACCATGTTTCTGCATCAAGGCTCTGGCATTACCCGGATTGGTTTCCAAATGCAGTAAACGCGAGGCATGGGCATAAAGCACTTCATCGTTTGCTACGGCTTCATAACTGGGCAAACGAATCACCGTATGGGCGCGTTTTTCAGAGATATCCAAGATTGAAATAGCAGGAGCTTGCTCACGTTCACGATAAGCCGCTTTATCATCGCAAGGCATGTCTTGTTGCATGTGATAAGGGTTGGGATGCTCGAGGGTGGTATGCGGTGTATCGATTTCGCTTGAATCCATTTCAAACCAGCCATCAGGCACACATTTTCGCATCACCGAAGTACCACGAATATCAAGCATATCCTTGATCGATTCACCCGCTGCCAAACGGTGCATGATTTCAATAATTTGCCGTTCACCATTACCATAAACCAATATGTCTGCTTTTGAATCCAACAACACAGCATGTCGCACTTTATCCGACCAATAATCATAATGAGCAATACGGCGTAAACTGGCTTCAATGCCACCAATGATGACAGGAACGCCTTTAAAGGCTTCGCGGCAGCGTTGAGCATACACGGTGACAGCACGGTCAGGACGTTTCCCACCCACATCACCCACGGTATACGCATCATCAGTACGAATGCGGCGTTCGGATGTGTAACGATTGACCATCGAATCCATATTGCCCGATGTAACACCCCAACAAATATTGGGTTTGCCTAAGCTACGAAACGCATCGGGAGATTTCCAATCGGGTTGCGAAATGATGCCAACACGAAAACCTTGTGCTTCCAATGTCCGTCCGATGACGGCCATGCCAAAGCTAGGTAAATCCACATAAGCATCACCTGTGACCAAAATCATATCGCAACTATCCCAACCTAAAGCTTCCATATCTGTTCGGTTCATGGGTAATTGTGAGGCGGATGAAAAATGCTTACCTCTGTATTTAGGGTAAGAAAAAAGAGCTTTGGGTGGGGATAGTGTTGTCATTTAATCATCTTCTTCATGGTCATGGTGATCGTGGTGGTCAGAGCGTTGATTTGAACGATGTTCAAGATATTGCTGGGAAGGGGCTGCACGACGTGGGGCTGCTTGTTGTCGATTTCGTCGATTTTGTTGGTTTTGTTGCAAAAAAATACCTGCTGCTGCGCCTAACATGCCACCAATAGCAGCACCTTGTGCGGTATTGCCACTATCAGAACCGATGACAGCACCTGCGGTTGCACCGACAGCTCCGCCACCCAATGCAGCCCGATCTCGTTGGGTGGTAACGCAGCCAGTCAAAGCTGACATAAGCAATATAATCAACATTATTTTTTTCATATAACACTCCTTTTCATTTGTTTTAAGGGGACTAATTAACATGCCATGATAAATACTGGTGTTTGCGCGTCAAACAGCAGGTGTACAGAGATAACGAAAGCAGGATGGTTGACACGTTAAGCATGCCCTCCAACATTCGCTGATGCCTTCTAGCCCTCACCTTTCACGTCATTGGTTTCCTGAACTTGCTTCCGCACGACAACGCCATTTCCTAGCATCCACCCAGCAAGGTGTGTTCATTGATGTGAAAGGCAAACATCTTATCAATTTCTCATCCAATGATTATTTGGGTTTACGCACGCACCCCCAAGTCAAAGCGGCTGCGATTGAAAGTATTGAAGCCTTAGGATTTGGCAGTGGTGGTTCACGTTTGGTGTGTGGGGATCATCCGCAAATGCACCAACTTGAAGCGGAATTAGCCACTTGGAAAGGTTATGAATCGTGTTTGATGCTGGGTTCAGGTGTGTTGGCAAATCTTGGTTTGATGCAAGCCATGAGTGATCGACATACACATGTTTTTTCAGATAAATTAAATCATGCATCGTTGGTGGATGGAGTGCGTTTATCGGGCGCAAAGAGTCATCGTTTTAATCACCTTGATATGGTCATGCTTGCAGAACAGTTGGAGAAAAATCCTGCTCAAAAACGCATCATTGTATCGGATGGTGTGTTTAGTATGGATGGTGATTGTGCCGATGTTGAACGTTTATTGGCGTTAGCAGAGCAACATCAAGCATTGTTGATGATCGATGATGCACATGGCACAGGCTGTCTGGGTGAACACTACAAAGGTTTGACGGCTAATTTTTCAGGGCATGGATCATTGCTTGAAGTTGGTACATTTGGTAAAGCCTTTGGTGGTTATGGTGCGTTTATTTTAGGCACGCATGAGTTTATTGAAGGCTTACGCCAACGCATGCGTACCATGATTTATTCCACAGCTTTGCCAGCTGCGATACCTGCGGCGATGTTGGCATCATTGGCATTGATTCAAACAGGTCGCTTGCAACAAACGCTGCATAAAAACATTCAAACATTTCTACAACATAGCCAAGGCTTGCCGTTGATTGCATCGCAAACGGCCATTCAACCCCTCTTGATAGGCTCTGATTCCGAGGCTTTATCGATGGCTCACAAGTTACGTGAGGAAGGTTTTTTTGTACCTGCGATTCGCCCACCCACAGTGCGCGAAGGCACAGCCCGCTTGCGTATCACTTTATCCGCAGCCCACCGTGATGATGATATTAAACAACTGGCAACGGTTTTGAAACGTTTATGCCGTTAGTTTTTTTGCATGGTTGGGGGCAATCCCAACAGATTTGGTTTGAGCAGAAAAAACAATATCCTGATGCGTATTTTTTGAATTTATCGGGGCATGGTGGACGTTTGGATGCGGATGATTGTTTGGAAGATGTGATGCAACAATGCCCGCAACAAGCTTTTACACTGGTTGGTTGGTCATTGGGTGGCATGTTGGCGATACGTTTAGCCGTGCAATATCCTTCACGCATCAAAGCATTGATTTTACTGAGCAGCACCCCCTCTTTTTCACAGCGTGATGATTGGTTGTATGGTTGTGATGCCCAAACGTTGATGAACTTTGAACAAGGTCTACTGCAACATGAGAAAAAAACCATGAAGCGTTTTTTTTCGTTGATGTTTCAAGGGGAAATCTTATCCCGAGAGACGTATCGTTCCCTTGAATCCCAAAGTATTGATTCACAGCATTTCCCCAGTTCTCACGCCTTAAAACAAGGTCTAAATATGCTTGTGACCTGGGATTTGCGTTCCATCTTACCTAAAATCACCCAAGCGACCTGTGTGATTCATGGGCAAAAAGATGCCATCATTCCTGCGCAAGCAGGGCAATATCTCGCCCAACATATTCCGCATGCGGATTATGTTTTGATAGATGAAGCTGCTCATGCTCCTTTTCTAACCCAGCCACAACGATTGGCGGATATTTTTGCACGTTTTATGGAGAAGGTTTAGCCCGTGAAATTCACGATGTACCACATTGATGCGTTTGCAAACAGACTTTTTACAGGCAATCCAGCGGCGGTATGTCCGTTAGATACATGGTTACCCGATGCGGTCATGCAAGCCATTGCCGCAGAACATAATTTGTCTGAAACAGCTTTTTTTATTCCAAGCAAACAAGGGTTTCATATCCGTTGGTTCACACCCAGTACCGAAGTAGATTTGTGTGGTCATGCCACACTGGCAGCGGCTTATGTCTTGTTCCATTGTCTGAATATGGCTCAAGAAACGATTGTTTTTGAATCAAAATCAGGTTTATTGCATGTATCCAAAGATGCCGATTGGCTGGTGATGAATTTTCCATCTCAAATGCCATCCCCTTGCCCGATACCCATTGCTATTGAACAAGCCTTTGCGATGAAACCGATAGCATACTTACAATCAGAAGATTATCTCATCGTGTTTGAACATGAAGCGGATATACTCGCGGCACACCCCAATCTTGCTGCATTGAAAACATTGAATCGGCGTGGTGTCATTATCACGGCAAAATCAGATAAGTACGATTTTGTGAGTCGGTTTTTTGCCCCCAATATTGGCATTGATGAAGATCCTGTTACAGGTTCAGCACACACGCAATTAGCTCCTTATTGGTCAGAGAAATTAGGAAAATCAAAGCTTCGAGCCAAGCAACTTTCGGCGCGAGGTGGCGAGTTATTATGTGACGTGGTGGGAGAACGTGTTTTGATTTCGGGAAAAGCTGTAAAATATATGCAAAGTGACATAGAAATTCCATTCCCCTAAGCTTATAGGCTGAATGTTCAAAACAAACACCATGATTTATTTTCTGGAGACATTGTGTCAAAAACATTAAGAACATCCCATATTTATCGCCCACATGTGAAGCGTTCCTTCTCACGTGCGTGTGAAACCTACGATGAGCATGCTGTGTTGCAGCGAGAAATTGCCGATCGACTGTTAGCGCATTTGAATTTCACGAAAATTGCACCGAAACGTATTTTAGATGTCGGCTGTGGTACGGGTTATTTTACTCGGCTATTGATTGAAAAATTCAAGAAATCCGACGTGGTTGCCTGTGATTTATCCGAAACTATGGTGAATTATACACGCAAACAACATCGTCTCCGCTTGCCTTGGCATGGAAAACGCCAACATTGCACAGGTGATGCGTGCGCGATGCCGTTTGCAGATGCTTCATTTGATTTAATTACTTCCAATCTTGCGATGCAATGGGTGGCGAATCCGAAAGACATGATGATGGAAATGCGTCGTGTCTTGGCACCGGGGGGATTGATTTTATTCTCAACATTTGGGCGGCGTACCTTGAGTGAATTGCGTCAATCGTTGGCTCAGTTATCGGAAGGCAAGGAAACAAGTCAGGCAGGGCATGTCCTCCCTTTTCCAGATGTGATGTCGTTGGGTGATGTGTTTACGAAACTGCCTTTGGAAGCACCCGTGATTGATAGTGATTTGTTGACGCTAACCTATCCCAATGTGATGGCGTTGGTGCGTGAATTGAAAGGTTTAGGTGCATCATCATCAGCGATTTCAGGGCGTTCTAATGGATTGTATGGTCGTCGTTTACTGAAAGAATTAGATGCAAGTTATGGCGAATTACATCGCACGGAAGATGGAAAAATAAGAGCCAGTTTTGAAGCTTTGTATGCTCAAGCATGGTATAAAGAGGCTGCCTTTCTTCCCAAAGGCGGTGTGATTCCTATCGAATTGCAATGAAATCGACGTATTTTATCACAGCCACGGATACGGATGCAGGTAAAACATGGCTGACATCGCATTGGATTCAAGCACTACTGGCAAAAGGAATCGATGCACAGGCAGTAAAACCTGTCGCATGTGGTGTCAATGATGATGGCATCAATGAAGATGTCGCTTTATTGGCAAACGTTCAGGGAATCAAGAGACCAGAAGCAATCAATGCGTACACATTTAGCATGCCCGCAGCGCCCTCAATGGCTGCCCAAGCCGAACAACGAAAGCTTGAACCGAAGTCGCTACAAACATGGTGCGCAAAAGCGATGCAAACGCATGATGTTACCTTGATTGAAGGCATTGGTGGGCTGATGGTGCCTTTGACGGAGCAATATTTAGTCATGGATTGGATTCAGGATTTACCTAATTGCCAAGTGGTACTGGTGGTGGGCGCAAAGTTAGGCTGCATCAATCATGCAATTTTGAGCTTAAAACAATTGCAGTATGCGCAACGAACACCTGCTTATGTCATCATCAATGATGCTTCAGGAACACAAAATGTGGCATCAATCGCGCAAGCTATTGCACCTTATGTACATGCAAGCACACAGGTTTTTCAGAATGTTCATGCGTTTTGTGATGTGAAAACAAATAGTTAAAAACGTAAAAGATTACTTCAATGAAAAAATGATTCCCGCCTCAGAAATCCATTTTAAAGCCTACGCCAAGTATTTCCATCCTCAAAACAGCAAAAATAGGGTCAGGCATAAACCTCTCAGTAAATCCATGCTGTTTTTTTTCGCCATTATCATATTCAAAAAAATGTCTTTACGTTTCCTTAACAAAGTTGTGCTTCTTTTTAACCTTTGTAAGCAGTAACTTTGTATAAAAAAACTTATCATTCGTCGTGTGGTGATGCATCATCAACACCGCAACCAAATAAGGAGAATATCATGATGAAAACAAAGAAAATATTTTGGATACCGTTATTGGCAATGATGGCTGTCGCATGGTCTGCTCAAGCCAATGGATATGAGCAACAAAACCAGCAAGGCATATGTGGTGAACAGCAAGGCGCTGGACCCATGAACCCTAGAGGTTCCCATAAAGATCATATGCAAGGTATGATAAAATCTTTGGGCTTATCCGAAGCGCAACAAAAGAAAATGAAAGCGATTCATAAAGGATCACGTGATGAAATGAAAGCCTTACATCACGCTTTAAGAGCCAACCATAAAGCTATGCAAGCTCTCGATACAAGTGATAAGGATTACCAAAAGAATGCGAATATTCTGGCAGATAAACAAGGGATATTGATTGCTAAAAAAATAAAAATGCACAGTGCCAACCGTGCTAAATTTGATCAAATTTTAACCCCTGAACAACGTAAAAAAGCTACAATCATGCATGAAAAACATTTTCAACAAATGCAAGGACATGGTCACAGACCCATGGGCGAATAAAAGATTCAAGCGAATCATTTCCTCTCATGGATAGCTGTGAGGGAATGATTCTTGACTCACGTCGCTATACAACTAGCAGCCTGATAATAGCACAATTAAGTGGCTCTTTTGAAATCTAAATGGGTCACAATATCATGCCGAATTTATTTGGCTCTGAGTTGCATATAACAAGCCCTTAATATGTCAAAAAAACTTCATATTGATATTTATTTTGAAGCACTATCCACTTACAGATAGTCGTAAAGATTCCGATGAGTATGCTTATAAATCTTATGAAAGTATCAAAAAAGCATGCTGTCATTTAAACTTCTTTAAACATGAACATCACATCGTTCTACGGGTTAAATTCAGTTCATACAAGATCCTTGGATGACATCCGTGAAGGCATCGTTAGAATCGCAGCGTTTTTATTGATACACACTTAAAACTGTGTTATATGAAGTTATTTTGTCATTTTCGGAGCCTTACCCCCATGTTTTCATTCTTAACCAAAATTTTTGGCAGTCGTAACGACCGTATTCTGAAGCTTTACACTCCCATTGTAGAAAAAATCAACGCTTTAGAAGCACATATCCAAGATTTATCAGAAACCGAACTTGCGGCTAAAACTGAAGCATTTCGTGAGCGATTAAAGGCTGGCGAATCTTTAGATGACTTATTGCCTGAAGCTTTTGCAGTATGTCGTGAAGCAAGCAAACGTGTGATGGGGATGCGTCACTTTGACTCACAATTGGTGGGCGGAATCATCTTGCATGAAGGCAAAATTGCTGAAATGAAAACAGGTGAAGGTAAAACCTTAACCGCGACTTTGGCGATTTATTTACATGCTTTGGCAGGTAAAGGTTCTCATGTGGTCACGGTGAATGATTACCTTGCCAGTCGTGATGCCAAACAAATGAGTGAGCTTTATAGTTTCTTAGGGCTGACTACGGGTGTGATTGTCGCTGGCATTACCCATGAAGAACGTAAAGCGGCGTATGCTTCCGACATTACTTACGGTACGAACAATGAATTTGGGTTTGATTATTTGCGTGATAATATGGCCTTTAGCCATGAAGAATTGGTCCAACGTGATTATGCGTTTGCCATCGTCGATGAAGTGGATTCGATTTTAGTCGATGAAGCACGTACGCCATTGATTATTTCAGGCCCTGCTGAACAAGCGACTGAACTATATGGTCAGGCTACTGGTATTATCCAACAGTTGGATGAATCTGATTACGAAAAAGATGAGCAAGATAAAGCCGTATCATTCACCGAAAATGGTATGGAACATGTTGAAAAACTTTGTATTGACGCAGGTTTACTCACCGAAGGAAACATGTATGATCCTGACAACGTCAATTTAAATCACGCCATCACCCAATGTCTACGAGCCGACACGCTCTTTACGCGCGAAGTGGATTATATTGTGCGCAATGATGAAGTGATTATTGTTGATGAGTTTACAGGACGCATGATGCCGGGTCGTCGTTATTCCGATGGTCAACATCAAGCCTTAGAATCCAAAGAAGGCGTGCCTGTTCAACCTGAAAATCAAACCTTGGCATCGGTCACCTTTCAAAACTATTTCCGTATGTATGGTGTGTTAGCTGGTATGACGGGGACTGCCGATACCGAAGCCGAAGAGTTTCACAAGATTTATAAACTCGAAGTGGTGATTGTACCCACAAACGAACCGATGATTCGTAAAGATATGCCTGATCTTATTTATCGTGATACCGAAGATAAATATGAAGCCATTGCTAAAGATATTGTCGCCACCCATGCCACCCATGCCCCCATTCTTGTCGGCACAACATCCATTGATAAATCGGAAGCTTTATCTGATATGTTGAAAAAATTGAATGTGACACATGAAGTACTGAATGCAAAACATCATGAACGTGAAGCTGATATTGTCGCCCAAGCAGGGCGCAAAGATGGTGTCACTATTGCCACCAACATGGCAGGGCGTGGTACGGATATTATGCTGGGTGGTAACCCCAATATGATGATTGCCCAACTACCTAAAAAGCTATCCGATGAAGAACGCAGCAAACGTTCCGATGCGATTCAGCAACAATGTGCTGCCGAGCATATTGAAGTCGTTGAAGCCGGTGGTTTGCATATTTTAGGTACAGAACGCCATGAATCACGTCGTATTGACAATCAATTACGGGGTCGTTCAGGTCGTCAGGGTGACCCTGGTTACACGCGTTTTTACTTGTCCTTAGAAGATGATTTGATGCGTATTTTTGGTGGCGAAAAAATGCAATCCATGCTCACCAAAATGGGCTTTGAAAAAGGTGAAGCTATTGAACATCCTTGGGTCAGCAAAGCCATTGAAAATTCACAGAAAAAAGTCGAAGGGCGCAACTTCGATATTCGCAAACAATTATTGGAATATGATGATGTGATGAACAAACAGCGTGAAGTGATTTATGAACAACGCCGTGAATTGTTGGAAGCAGAATCAGTGCATGATGTCATTGAAGATATGTCGGAAGATTTTGCAGAACGTCTTAGTGCAGAGTTTTTATCAGGTCGCCCTGATGAATGGGATCATGAGGCTCTTCAAGCAGCCTTACTCGAACGTTTAGGTCTTGAAGCTGATGTGGATACCATGCTCAACGATGAAGATGTAAATCATGCCGAAGATGCCACACAAAAAATCTTATCCTTGATGAATCTTTTTCTGGAAACCAAAGCAGCCTTAACAGGTGAAGAACAAATGCGTGGCTTTGAAAAATGGTTGATTCTTCAAGTTTTGGATCATCATTGGAAAGATCACTTATTGGCCATGGATCACTTGCGTCAAAGCGTGGGCTTACGTGGTTATGCTCAAAAACAACCGATTCAAGAATACAAACGTGAATCCTTTGAATTGTTTGAAAAAATGTTGAGTGAAGTGCGTGAAAAAACCATCCACACGCTTTATAATGTCCAAGTAGATGAACAAGAAGAAGTTGCCCCCGAACCTGAACAAGAGCAAATTGTTTATAACCGTGCGCAAGCAGAAGAACCAGTCCAAACCTTCAAACGCAAATACCCTAAAGTGGGGCGCAATGAACCTTGCCCATGCGGTTCGGGTAAAAAATATAAACAGTGTCACGGAAAACGATAAATCATGGCCGTCAATCCTCCTCAATTATCACTGCCACTTTCTGTCCCCGGTTTTCGATTAGCCACAGCATCATGCGGTGTAAAATCCGCTGATTTAATCGGCACACGTCAAGATTTAACACTTATTCTTGCTGATGTTCCCGCGCATGCCGCTGGTGTTTTTACACAAAATACGTTTCGGGCTGCCTGTGTTGATTTGGGTGAAGAAGCCATATTCAAGCATGGCGAACATATCCGCTGCATTATCGGTAATGCTGGTAACGCCAATGCTGGTGTGGGCGAAATGGAACGTGTTTGGGCCGAAGAACTGATTGCTTTGGCTGCCAAAGCAGCGAGTTGTGATGCAAGCCAAGTCTTATCTGCTTCAACGGGGGTGATTGGCGAGCCTTTTCCGATTGATCGCATTGCAGCAGGCATGAGCGAAATCACCAACAACCTTGATGCAAATCACTGGCAAGATGCCGCGCATGCGATTCGTACCACCGATACATTTGCCAAATGGGCATCGAAAAAAGTCGGTGATTACACCATTACTGGTATCTCCAAAGGTAGCGGTATGATTCACCCGAATATGGCAACCATGTTATCTTTTGTTGCGACTGATGCCCCCCTTAACCATGAACAATTACAAGCCATGTTGAAACGTGTCACCGATCGTTCGTTTAACTGCATTAGTGTGGATGGCGATACCTCCACCAATGATACTTTATACCTTCTTTCCAGCGGCATTGGTTTGGGTCATGCAGCTTTAGAAGATACCTCTGAATTTGAACAAGCCCTGACCGAACTTTGCATTGAATTAGCACAACTGATTACGCGCGATGGTGAAGGTGTCAGCAAATTCGTAAGCATTCAAGTCACAGGCGCAAAAACAGAAAAAGATGCCCGCACCGTTGGTCGTGCGATTGCTGTATCGCCTTTGGTGAAGACTGCTTTTGCTGGTTCTGATGCCAACTGGGGACGTATTTTAATGGCCATTGGCAATACTGATATTGCCCTTAACCGCAATACACTCACGCTCAAAGCAGATGATGTACTGATGCTTGAAGCGGGAAATTTACACCCTGATTATTGTGATGAAGATGGCATGAATGTCTTTAAACAATCCGAGTTTACGCTGCATGTTGATTTGGGTTTAGGTGATGCTAAAGCCACTGTTTGGACTGGGGATTTAACCCATGAATACATTGTCATCAATGCCGAATACCGAAGCTAACAAGGTCCAACTCATTGTTTTAATCGCTTGTTTCAACGCCAAGCAAGATATGCTGTTGCTGAAACGTAAACCCGATGCTCATTGTGCTGGTCTTTGGTCTTTACCCGGTGGCAAAGTAGACGGGGATGAAATGCCTTTACAAGCCGCCGTTCGTGAACTGAAAGAAGAAACTGGCTTACACGGCAAGCGTTGGCGGCATTTAGGCAAAACATCGTATATTTATGAGTCATGTTCCTTGCAATTTATCATCTTTGTCTGTCAATGTAATGATACCCTCAATTTCAAGCCTGAATCAGAACCTATCTGGATGAAACGTGAACAATTCAATGATTACCCAATGCCCAAAGCCAATGAAAAAATCATCCCCATGTTGAAGATGCCTGAAATCGATGCTTATTTGAAGGGAAAGTCATGAAACGCACCATCTATTGCTTCCTTGTTTTTTTATCACTGACATCTTGTACATTGAACCCCACAGGTATTCAACTCAATCCAGCTTGGACTTCTCATTCCCTTTCCGCTTGGCACGACCATCACCCTGATATGATGGTTGTTTCTCAAGATAAGAAATGGTTATATGTTAGTTGCGAAACCAACGCGAGCTTATTAGCACCTAGTTTATTAGCGATTCATATTAAAACAGGAAAACAACATATTCTTTTGTTTGGCTTGCATAAAGCGGATGGCTTGAAAATGGCACCTGATGGTAGCCTCTGGTTGGGTGAAGAATTTAAAGATGGTTTGTTTTGGCGTATTACCGAACCTGCAAAACTACCCAGTGAACAACGTGTTAATCGTTCCACATTGGCATCATCCACTCCTGCCATCATGCCTTTACACCGTGTCGGAAATTTTAAGCATGAAGGTTTAGCTTTTTCCAAAGATGGTCGGTTTGCTTATATGGCAGATGAATGGAAAGAGGGTTGTATTTATCGTTATAATTTACATACCCACCAATTGAAAGTCTTACATAAAGACAAAGGTTGGTTACTGATTCGAGATGCCAAACATGCACGGATGGATGCTGAAACATTGCATGGCCAGTATTTTAATCGTATTGAAGACATGGAAACCTTACCGAATGGGCAGATTTTGTTGGCTGAAACCAAAACAGGGCGCATTTTAATGTTGGACGATCGTTCAAACTTACCCAAAGTCTCCACATGGCTTGAAAATGATGCACTCATCCATCCTGATAATCTTGCTTGGGATGAAAAGCGACATTGGTTATGGATCACCGATGATGATAAACCTTCATACTTATGGGCTTGGGATGGACATAACTTACGCGAAATAGCGCATCATGATTCAGCAGAAATTACAGGTGTCACTCTGTATGATTCCGATGTTTATATTAATTTACAACAAAACTTGGGACAGCTAGAAGTATTGTTGCGTTTAAGAGAGAAAGCGCACGTCAACGATTTATAAACTGATGTTACGCATAGCATCATCGGATTTCGGGGATGAACGTTGCTGTGTGTTCATGACTCTGGAAGTGCGGCTTTAGCCGCGCCGAATGAGCGGCCAAATTTAGAATCTAAGGACTGTGGATGATGCATATTTTTTCATCTAAAGTGCGTAACATCAGTTATACATAGAGGGCTTTAACATGGATGTTTGGTTACATATCGTGATTCAGCAAATGACGCTTTATGTGTTGCCCATCATCATATCCATGACCGTGGTATGTTGGCTAGAGCGATACGTTTGCCATCAAAGCATTCCACACCCTTTTTATGCCATCGCATGGAAAGGAACATGGTTGCCTTTTTTCATCTCTATTGCATTCACACGCGGGGTCATTATTTGTTTAGCACGCCCGTTATCTCAAGGTGTATTCGCCGCATGGATACGTTTTGTCGGCCATGCAGGTTTAACATTATTGGGTTTTTTGTTGTATGGCTGGTGTTTGACGCACCAATCTGCCAGCGGTTTGCCACCGATTCATCTGTGGTGGGCAAAAGTATTGATGTTTTTCAATTTATGTATGTTGGCGATACATGTGTTACCACTACCCAACTTATTGATGGGTGAATGGCTCATTCGACAGCCCTTTTTCAAGCCAACATTCAAGTTATACACACAGTATTTGACCGAAAAACGAGCCTTATGGTTGTTTGTTTTATTGGCTGCCAGCCCACTATTGGATGTGTTGTTGGGTGCGTGGCTCATTTATCCAGTGTATGGTGAACTTGCAGCTTGGGCGACCAAATTCTAACATCTACCATCATCAGGCTTGCAGCCTATACTCGTCACGTTAGAAATCGATATTTCTAATATTCGAAGACACAGCTTAAAATGCAGTGGTCTACACCTAAAGAGAGACAACCATGATCAAGCAAATTGCCCAAGAATTAAATGTAACGACAGCACAAGTGAGTGCGGCGATTGCCTTATTAGATGGTGGCGCAACCGTACCGTTTATTGCTCGTTACCGTAAAGAAATCACGCAAAATTTGGATGATACACAACTCCGTTATTTGGAAGATCGTTTGCGTTATTTGCGCGAACTTGAATCTCGCCGAAGTGCCATTCTTAAAAGCATTGATGACCAAGGTTTATTAACGGAGCTTTTACGCAAAGATATTCAAGCCGCATCGACGATG
This sequence comes from Mariprofundaceae bacterium, assembly GCA_030950985.1. Taxonomy (GTDB): domain Bacteria; phylum Pseudomonadota; class Zetaproteobacteria; order Mariprofundales; family Mariprofundaceae. The sequence goes on from JAUZQM010000126.1 coordinate 19,038, forward strand.
ATACGTTTGGAAGATTTATATTTACCGTATAAACCTCGCCGCCGCACCAAAGCTCAAATAGCCAAAGAAGCAGGCTTAGAACCGTTGGCTCAACAGATTTTGTCCAATCATCAGCTTATTCCTGAAACCGTTGCTTTGGATTTTCTGAATCCAGAACATGATATTTTAGATGCAAAAGATGCTTTGGATGGCGCACAACAAATTATTATCGAACAGTTGGCAGAACAAGCCGATGCGCTGACGACCTTACGCAATTATTTACAAGAACATGCTTTTTTAACCGCAACGCTGGTCAAAAGTAAAGAACACGAAGCACAAAAATTCAAAGATTATTTTGATTACAGTGAAGCATGGAAACGCATTCCATCTCATCGTGCTTTGGCGTTATTTCGTGGGCAAAAAGAAGGCATGTTGCGCATCAAACTTTTGCCTGATGTTGATGAAGAACAAGCCCATGCTTTTTGTGAACAAACCTTAGGGCAATCATTCAATCTTGTTCATCAAGGTGAGGCGGCCGATGATTGGCTACAACAATGCGTGCGTTTGGCTTGGAAAGCCAAGGTATTGATGCATTTGGAAGTTGATTTATTGATGGCTTTACGCAGTAAGGCAGAAGAAGAAGCTATTCGAGTATTTGCGAATAATTTGCGTGATTTATTGTTGGCAGCACCCGCAGGACCGCGTGCCACGATGGGGCTTGACCCGGGCATTCGTACTGGTGTGAAAGTAGCCGTCACCGATGTCACAGGAAAGGTTTTGGATACCACCACGATTTATCCCCATGCGCCAGCCAAACGTTGGCAAGAAGCGATTGCAGCATTGGCAGTGTTGGCGGATAAACATCATGTTGATTTGGTCGCGATTGGTAACGGTACAGGTTCACGAGAAACCGAAAGCTTGGTGCATGATTTACAAGAACAGTTCCCACAATTGCACCTAACACCCGTGATTGTTTCAGAAGCAGGAGCATCGGTGTATTCAGCATCTGAAATAGGTGCTAAAGAATTTCCTGATTTGGATGTCACCCTACGCGGTGCGGTGTCCATTGGTCGCCGCCTACAAGATCCTTTGGCAGAACTGGTCAAAATTGACCCCAAAGCGATTGGTGTTGGGCAATACCAACATGATGTCAACCAAACACGGTTGGCACGCGCCTTGGATGCGGTTGTCGAAGATTGCGTGAACCAAGTGGGTGTGGATGTGAATACAGCCTCGGCTCATTTGCTCGCTTATGTCGCAGGTTTGGGTAAAAGTACCGCCGAACGCATTGTGGCTTACCGTGATGAACATGGTCGTTTTCCAAATCGACAAGATATTCAGCAAGTCAAAGGCATTGGCCCGAAAGCGTTTGAACAGTGTGCTGGTTTTTTACGCATTTTAGATGGTGATAACCCTTTGGATGCTTCGGGTGTTCATCCAGAATCTTATGGTATTGTTGAAAAAATTGCAGTGGCTAAAGATACCAGTGTGCAAGAACTTTTGAGCAATAGCAGCATCATTCATGGTATCAAAGCACAAAAATTTGTCGATGATGTATTTGGTGAAATTACCATTCGTGATATTTTATTGGAGCTTGAAAAACCAGGGCGTGATCCCAGACCTGAATTTAAAACGGCACACTTTCGTTCGGGCGTGCATGAAATTAGGGACTTGAAAGAAGGCATGATTTTAGAAGGTGTGGTGACCAATGTTGCCAATTTCGGTGCGTTTGTTGATGTCGGCGTACATCAAGATGGTTTGGTTCATATTTCAGCACTATCGAACAAATTTGTGGATGATCCGCGTAAAGTTGTCAAAACAGGTGACGTGGTGAAAGTGAAAGTATTGGAGTTTGATGGCAAACGTCAGCGCATTAGTTTGACCATGCGCTTAGATGATGAATTGCCAGCATTAGAAGTTGAAAAACCGCGTTGGAAAAAAGATGCCTCTGGTCATAGCTTGAAACGTGAACCCGAAAGTGCGCAACAAAAAGTAAAACGACAATTTCATCAAAAACAAAAACAACATGGTCAAAAAACAGCACCTATGAGTGCTTTAGAAATAGCTTTTGCCCAAGCCTTGAAGAAATGAATATGCAAGATCACCAAGCCATTGAACAGTTACAGAAATCAGGGAATTATCGCATTTTACAACGCTTGCAAGCGCCCGATGTTTATTTTGAAGGTCAAGCAGATATGCCGCGCATTGGCTTAGTCGTGGATACTGAAACCACAGGTTTGGATACGGAGCATGATCAAATCATTGAACTGGGGTTTGTGGCATTTGAATATGATGCCAGTAGCGGAAAAATTTATCGTATCTTGCATACCTATGATGGTTTTGAAGATCCAAAACAACCTTTGAGTGAGCTTGTCAAAGAGCTGACAGGTATTGATGATGCGATGGTCAAAAATCAACGTTTAGACGATGATGAAATCAATCCTTGGATAGAAAAATCCAGTCTATTGATTGCGCACAATGCAGCCTTTGACCGACGCATGATGGAACGACGTTTACCCCAAGTGAAAGGCAAAGCTTGGGCGTGTAGTTTTGCCGATTTAGACTGGCAAGAAGAAGGTATTGCGAGTCGTAAATTAGATTATATTGCCTATCAAATGGGTTATTTCTTTGATGGTCATCGGGCTGTGAATGATGCGCAAGCAACCCTGCATTTATTAGCGCAAGGTCTGCCCAAATCTAAAAAATATGCGATGGGTGAATTATTGAGAATCGCGCGAAAACCCAAGCTAAGAATTTTTGCACTCGCAGCACCTTTTGATAAAAAAGATGCACTAAAAGAACGCGGATACCGATGGCTTGCCGATTTTTTGAATAAAAATGGTAAAAAAGGTGTTTGGAGCTTATTGATTGAAGAAGATGCACGCGAAGCTGAAGAAACGTGGTTGCGTGAAGAAATATACACGCAAAAAAGCCCTATGTTTCAGTGCAAAACCTTAACTGCTAAGAATCGTTATTCAGTGCGTGAGTTCGCCCTGAGTTAAATCCTTGTTATGCTTGAGCCATTCAATTGAAACAATTAAACACTGATGTTACGCATACCGTCATTCACATGGTCTTTTCATCGGAAATATAGAAGAACATTCATATCACTCTGGAAGTGCGGCTTTAGCCGCGCCGAATGAAGTATCAGGGCGTGGCTAAAGCCACACTTCCAAAAGGTGTTAAATAATCGACCAAGCTAGAATGACGCTTCTTTTTCATCAAAGTTCGTAATATTAGTTAAATATATAAATGAGGAGTCAATAAATGAGTGGAAATTTTGTTTTTACATCGGAATCGGTCAGTGAAGGACATCCCGATAAGGTTGCCGACCGTATTTCAGATAGTATTTTGGATGCTATTTTAGCTCAAGATAAAGATGCACGCGTTGCTTGCGAAACCCTGATTAACACAGGCATGGTTGTGCTTGCTGGTGAAATCACCACATCCGCTACCATTGATTATCAAGAAATTGTACGCGCTGCGATTAAAGATATTGGTTATAACTCATCTGAGATGGGTTTTGATTATGCCTCATGCGCAGTCTTGGTGGCGATGGATAAACAGTCCCTTGATATTGCTGCGGGTGTCAACGAAGGCGAAGGCATTGATTTAAATCAAGGTGCTGGTGATCAAGGTTTGATGTTTGGTTATGCCAGCAATGAAACCGATGAGCTGATGCCCATGCCTATTTTACTGTCACATAAAATTGTCGCTAAACAAGCGGAAGTTCGCAAAAGCGGCAAATTTTCTTACCTTCGTCCTGATGCAAAAACCCAAGTGTCGATTCGTTATGAAAACAACAAACCTGTCGCCATTGATGCCGTCGTACTTTCAACGCAACACACTGCGGATGTTGAACATCAAGATTTAGTGCGTGATGTGATGGAATATATCATCAAGCCTGTGCTTGAACCCACGGGTCTTTTACACTCTGATACGAAATACCATATCAATCCAACGGGACGTTTTGTTATTGGTGGCCCTGTCGGAGACTGTGGTTTAACGGGGCGTAAAATCATTGTCGATACCTATGGTGGCTTTGGTCGACATGGTGGTGGTGCTTTTTCGGGTAAAGATCCATCCAAAGTCGATCGCTCCGCAGCCTATGCAGCACGTTACGTTGCAAAAAACATTGTTGCAGCAGGTTTAGCTGATCGGTGTGAAGTACAAATATCGTATGCGATTGGTGTTGCTAAACCAACATCATTGATGGTCAATACGTTTGGCACAGGCAATATTGCCGATGCTCATATTTCTGATTTGGTGCAAGAACATTTTGATTTGCGCCCCAAAGGAATCGTTCAAGAACTTGATTTATTGCGTCCTATTTATGCTCAAACCGCTGCTTATGGTCATTTTGGGCGTGAACTGCCTGATTTTACATGGGAAAAAACAAACAAAGCCGCCATTTTGAGAGCTGCTGCGGGTCTTTAAGTTTCACTTGACTGAGGAGCACTGCGACGATTTGTATATTCAAATCGCTAGGCTCAGTCGTTAGAATAAAAACAACGGTGCTCATATTGTTTATACCCAAAAACTTATTTTGGGTGAACATAGGAGTATGAGAATGTCTGAATTTACAGATTATAAAGTAGCTGACATGTCCTTGATGGCATGGGGTCGCAAAGAAGTGACCATTGCAGAAACGGAAATGCCTGGTTTGATGGCTTTGCGTGCAGAATATGCAGGTAAAAAACCATTGGCTGGTGCGCGTATTGTCGGTTGTTTGCACATGACCATTCAAACTGCGGTATTGATGGAAACATTGGTCGATTTGGGTGCAGAAGTCCGTTGGTCATCATGCAATATCTTTTCAACACAAGATCAAGCTGCCGCAGCGATGGTTCAAGCGGGTATTCCAACGTTTGCTTGGAAAGGCGAAACAGACGAAGAGTTTTGGTGGTGTATTGAACAAACAATTCATGGTCCTAATGGTTGGACACCCAACTTAATCTTGGATGATGGTGGTGATGCAACGCAATTGATTCATGATAAATATCCTGAATTATTGCCTGATATCCGAGGCTTATCCGAAGAAACCACCACAGGTGTTCATCGTTTGTACGAAATGGCGAAAAAAGGCGAATTGAAAGTGCCTGCCATTAACGTCAATGATTCCGTTACCAAATCGAAATTTGATAATCTGTATGGTTGCCGCGAATCTTTATTGGATGGTATCAAACGCGCCACTGATGTGATGATTGCAGGTAAAATTGCCGTTGTTTTGGGATATGGCGATGTCGGTAAAGGCTGTGCGCAAGCATTTCGTGGCATGGGTGCAACGGTTTGGGTGACTGAAATTGATCCGATTTGTGCGTTGCAAGCTGCGATGGAAGGTTATCGTGTGGTGGATATGAATGATGCCTGTAAAGAAGGCAATATTTTTGTCACCACAACAGGCAACTACCATGTCATTCAACATCATCATTTAGTCGCCATGAAAGACCAAGCGATTGTTTGTAATATCGGTCATTTTGATAATGAAATCGATGTTGCTTCTTTGAAAGATTATAAGTGGGACAACGTCAAGCCACAAGTCGATCAAATCATTTTTCCTGATGGCAAACGCATTACCTTGTTGGCTGAAGGTCGTTTGGTGAACTTGGGTTGCGCAACAGGTCATCCAAGCTTTGTGATGTCTGCATCATTTACCAATCAGGTCATGGCGCAAATTGAACTTTGGGAAAATTCTGCAAACTATGACAATGAAGTCTATGTCTTGCCGAAGCGTTTGGATGAAAAAGTGGCACGTTTACACTTGGCTAAAATTGGTGTGAATTTAACCGAACTTTCTCAACAACAAGCCGACTATATTAATGTGCCTGTCGAAGGCCCTTATAAAGTTGACCATTATCGTTATTAAGAAACTTCAGCTGAAGTTTTTTGCAGGAGCGGTGGCAGTGATGCTGCCGCTTTTTGTATGCGCTGAAGAAACATTGACGGTCGATGCACAGTTTGACAAAACAGGCGACCATATTGTCAATAAATCCGATTGGAAAAAGATGAGTAAGGCTGAACATATTGCTTATGCTAGGGCTTCCTTAGAAGCCCTAGGCATTGATTCGTACAGCAATAGTTCCAACGATACAATACGATGGCAAGCTTATTTAAACGGTTTAAATGCCGCTTATAAATAACGCTTGAGCATGATGAATGATGCGTTCTTCAACTGCTTCCCGTGTGACATCCACACCTTCATTGAACATGGATGTCACGGGGGCATCACGCATGCCACACGGCACAATGCCTTTAAAATGGTGTAAATTAGGGTGAATATTTAAGGCAATGCCATGAAACGTCACCCATTTACGGCAACGCACACCCAAGGCTGCGATTTTCAAACCGTTCACCCAAACACCAATACCGCGCGAATCACGGCTCGCCGACACAGAAAAATCGGCCAAACTACGAATGATCATTTCTTCCAAACGATGAACATGTTGATGTAAATCTTTTTCATGTTCGATATTTTTGAGAACATAACATATCAACTGACCTGGTCCGTGATAGGTGACTTCACCACCACGCCCTGTTTCATAAACCGCAATCGATTCACCATCCATGCGACGGCTTAAAATATCCTGCATCTTGCCAGAGCTTCCTATGGTATAGCTTGGTGGATGCTGCGTTAAAACCATCGTATCTTGAGTCCGCTTTGCCAATATATCTGCTACAATGGACTCCTGCTCAGCTAATGAATCAGGGTAATCTTGTATCTCATGTCGAAGAATATGCATGGCGAAAGTCTAAGCTTACATGCTAGGTTTTGTACAAATTGAGGCATAACTTTTAGAGTCCTGCTTTTAATTGGATGGGAAAGGGAGCTTTTTTTGTCAAATGTAAAAAAGTTAAGCTTTGAAGAATCATTAAATGAACTGACAACATTGGTTGAAAAGCTTGAATCAGGTCAAATGAGTTTGGAAGATAGTGTAGGGGCTTTCGAGCAAGGTGTAACGCTATCACGACATTGTGAAGTACTCTTGGATAAAGCAGAAAAACGATTGGATGTACTCAATGACTCAGAAAAATAAGACCATGATCGCACCCCAATTTTTATCTCACTATGCCCATGATGTTGAACACGCCATTCAAACCATGATGGATGAGCGGCTTCACGTCGTACCTGAACATTTATTGCATGCCATGTCGTATGCCTTATTGGCAGGCGGCAAACGAGTTCGACCTGCCTTGGTATTGGCGTGTTTTAAAGCCTGTGGCGGTACGGATGAAACGCAAGCCATGCAAGTCGCTGTAAGTATCGAATGTATGCACACCTATTCATTGATTCATGATGATTTACCATGTATGGATGATGATGATTTACGCCGTGGCAAAGCAACATGTCACAAACAATTTGATGAAATGACTGCCGTACTTGCAGGCGATGCGTTGCAAGCTCTATCGTTTGAGTTGTTAAGCAGTTTGCAAACAAGCAGTGATTTACGCGTGGATTTATTGCATCGCCTGAGTCTTGCAGCAGGTGGACAAGGCATGGTGGGTGGGCAAATGATGGATATGCAAGCTGACATTCATGGCGTGCAAAATGTTCTGGAAGTGGAACGGATTCATATTCATAAAACAGGTGCGTTGATTCGTTATAGCTGTGAAGCAGGAGCGATTTTGGCAGGTGCTGATAAGGAACAATTACAAGCGTGTTCTCGTTATGGTGAAGCCGTGGGTTTATTATTTCAAATTGCCGATGATATTTTAGATGCGACTGCAAGTTCCGAATCATTAGGAAAAAGTGCGGGCAAAGATGAAACACAGGGAAAAGCCACCTATGTTTCTTTGGAAGGCTTACAACGTGCCAAAGAGCTTGCTCAAAACATGCAAGACATTGCGCTAGAATCTTGCAAAACATTCGGTAACCAAGGTCAACCCTTGGTTCAGTTAGCACATTATATTTTGGAGCGTGGTCAATGAGTTATTCTTTATTAGAAAGTATCCACAGTCCTGCTGATGTCAAAGCATTATCGGTTCAAGAACTGCCTAAATTAGCGCAACAAATGCGTGATTATATGATTGAAACTTTAGCCCCTATTGGTGGCCATTTAGGCGCAGGTTTAGGCGTGGTCGAATTAAGCATTGCACTGCATTATTTATTTGATACACCCGACGATAAAATTGTTTGGGATGTCGGACATCAAGCCTATCCACATAAAATTCTAACGGGGCGTTTATCAGGTATCGCAAACATTCGCCAATATGGTGGGTTGAATGGATTTACCAAACGCAAAGAATCAGAGCATGATTGTTTTGGTGCAGGTCATGCTTCAACGTCTATTTCAGCCGCATACGGCATGGCGGTTGGGCGTGATTTAAAGCATGAATCTCATCATTGTATCGCAGTGATTGGGGATGGTGCTTTAACAGGCGGCATGGCATTTGAGGCTTTGAATCATGCGGGCGCTCAAAACAATCGTTTATTGGTTATTTTGAATGACAATGAAATGTCGATTGCGCCGAATGTGGGTGCGATGTCCTCCTATTTGGCAAAAATTATTACAGGTAAACCTTACACGTCCGCCAAAGGTGCAGCGAAACGTGTCTTAGAAAAACTACCGGGTGCTTTAGAAGTTGCCAAACGGCTAGAAGGACAGGTCAAAGGCATGATTACCCCCGGTGCCTTGTTTGAAGAAATGGGCTTTCGTTATATTGGCCCGATTGACGGTCATGATTTTGATGATTTATTACCCACCTTGGACAACTGTAAAACCTTGGATGGTCCTATTCTTCTGCATATTCTCACCAAAAAAGGTTTGGGCTTTTCACCCGCAGAAGAAGATCCAGAAACATGGCATGGTTTAGGTCCTTATTGTCTTAAAACAGGCAAACCCATTGCCTCAACCTCAAAAGCCCCCAGTTACACCCAAGTATTTGCGGATACTTTGGCCGATTTAGCCGATCAGGATTCGCGTATTGTTGCCATTACAGCAGCCATGCCGGGTGGCACAGGTTTAGCTCGCTTTGCCAAACGTCATCCCAATCGCTGCATCGATGTTGGCATTGCTGAACAACATGCTACCACCTTTGCCGCAGGTTTAGCCGTCGCAGGAAAACGCCCTGTTGTGGCTATTTATGCCACTTTTTTACAACGTGCCTACGATCAAATCATCCATGATGTGTGTATCCAAAATTTACCTGTGGTTTTTTGTATGGATCGAGCTGGGATTGTGGGTGCAGATGGTGCAACGCATACGGGTATGTTTGATATTGCGATGCTTCGCTGCATTCCTAATTTGACCATCATGGCTCCCAAAGATGAACAAGAACTCAAAGATATGTTGGCAACCGCTTTTACCTTGGATGGCCCTTGTGCTATTCGTTACCCACGCGGCAATGGTTTAGGCATTGACGTGCAAACACCTAGCATCTTGGAAGTGGGCAAAGCTGAAGTGATTGCTGAAGGCGATGCAGGTTTGGTGATTTCAGTCGGTACACGATTTGCAGATTGCCAAGCAGCTCTTGAATGTATGCAAAATGAAGATGGACGTAGCTTTACCCATATCAACCTGCGTTTCATCAAACCTTTGGATACGGCATTGATTGCCAAACATTTACAAAACCACCGCTCCTTAGTGGTGGTGGAAGAAGGTGTGGCATGTGGGGGTATCGGTGAAGCCATTGCGACGTTTGCGCTCACGCAAGGCTGGCAAGGTCATTTCAAACATCTCGCCATGCCCGATGTATTCCCTGAACATGGTAGCCAAGCAGAGATATTACGAGATTTACACTTGGATGCTGAAGCCATTGTCAACACATTACGCGCTATTTAGAAAGGTTATTTGAATGAAAAAACAACGCTTGGATCATTTAATTTTTGAACGTGGCTTAGCGGAATCCATCAGCCAAGCCGAGCGTTTGGTGATGGCTGGTTTGGTTTATGTAAAGGGTCAAAAATCAGATAAAGCAGGCTATAAAGTCTTACCAACGATTGAACTTGAGGTGCGTGAAACCTTGCCTTTTGTCTCACGAGGTGGCTTAAAACTACAAGGTGCTTTGAAACATTTTGATTTCCCCGTACAAAATCGCGTGGCATTGGATGTCGGTGCGTCCACAGGTGGTTTCACCGATTGTTTATTACAACGTGGCGCAACTAAAGTGTATGCGGTGGATGTTGGGCATGGACAGTTGCATTATAAATTACAACATGATGAACGTGTCATCAATATCGAAAAAACCCATGTGCGCTTATTAACAGATGCAATTATTCCTGAATCTGTGGATATATTGGTGATGGATACCTCCTTTATTTCCTTGGAAAAAGTATTGCCACCGTCATGGCCATTTTTGAAAGTCGGCGGTTGGTGTGTGGCATTGATTAAACCACAATTTGAAGTCGAGCCGAAACATTTGATAAAAGGTGTGGTTCGTGATGATGCGGTTCGCCAATGGGCAGTGGATAAAATTGTAAACTTTGTAAAAGCACATTTGGACGCTGTTGAGGTGATTGGGGTGACTGAATCACCCATTCATGGTCCTAAGGGTAATGTTGAATTTTTATTAGCTTTGAAGAAAAAAACGCTATCATAGTTCAAATATAAACAAGTCATGATTTTGATTGTCACCCTCTATTGCCTGTGTCGAGGGGTTATGATGAAAATTCTCAATAAAAGATTCCCTATAAAAAATAGAAATGAACGTTGCTGTGTGTTTATTATGTTGGAAGTGTGGCTTTAGCCGCGCTAAATGAGTTACGCACTTTGGTGAAAAAAACGTCATCCTCGAGTGCTTGTGTCGAGGATCTATGGATAAAGATTCCCAATACAAGCATTTGGGAATGACGGTTTATCTGCTTAAAGCCATGATTTAATACGTTGTCCCGTCTTAAAAGGAAAACCCATTAATAGGTGGTTGTTTCTCTGATATTTCGTGTTGCTAAAAGCGAACGCTTTCATTTTACATCGATATTTTCGACAATCACCTTGCTTGCCTGAAAAGCCTTGAGTATCTTGCCGCTTCTTATTTTTTTTATTTTCAGAGGTTTCATTATGCTCGCAGTCATGCGCAATCAGGCTCAATCTTGGCTTGCCAAAGTTCTTCTTGGCGGTATCGCTATTTCTTTTGGACTTTGGGGTGTCGGCGATTATTTTATGGGCAACCATGTTGCTTATGTTGCCGAAGTGGATGGCACACCCATTACCGATTCTCAATTTCAACAAGCGTATGAACGTCAAGTGAATAGTTATCGTTCGATGTTGGGTAAACAATTTTCTAAATCAATGATGGAACAATTGGGCATTAAGAATGACACCTTGCAAACCATGATTAACCGTCAATTGATGTTGGATGAAGCAACCCACATGGGTTTGGTTGCCTCGGATGCGGTACTTTCATCGTATGTTCAAAGTAACCCATCGTTTCAAGAGGCTGGGGTCTTTAACCCACAACGCTATCATATTTTAACACGCAACATGGGCTTTCGTACGACGCGCGATTATGAAAATGATACCCGCGCCAATTTAATGATTAATGCCTTACAACGTGCCATTATTGATTCAGCACATGTGAGCGAACAAGATATTCGTGCGCAATTTCAACGTGAATTTGAACAACGTACTATTGCTGCGGTGCTTATTAGTCCTGCTGATTTAAAACAAGATATTCCGATGGATGATGCACAAGCCAAGGCTTGGTACAAGGCTCATCCACAAAATTATCAATCCAAATTAAGCGTGAAGATTCAAGCTGTTGTGATTGATCCCACAGAGATTGCAAAAGATTTACAAATTGATGAAGAAGACATCACACAAGCCTATGAAGATCGTAAAGCTTCATTCACTCAAGATGGTAAGACTCAATCATTGAGTGATGTTCATGATACCTTGAAACATAGTTTACTAACTGCGAAAGCGCGTGATGAAGCGTATAATTTATCACAAGATTTAGATAACGCCTTAGGTATGGAAGATTCATTGGAAGCCGCTGCAAAACAAGTGGGTTTGCCTATTTATAACAGCGGTGAAGTGAATAGTAGTTCTGCCTTGGCTGATTCCTTGTTGTCTACGAATGCGGGTCTTCGTCAAAAATCATTCACGACAACACCGGGTGAAGCCGTTGATATTGAAGAATTAGATGATGGTCGTTTTGTCGCTTTATCGGTGGTTCATCGCACTGAACCGCATACTGATAATTTTGCTGATGTGGCAGCGCGTGTTTATGCAGATGTTCGCGCCGATATAATAGAACAAAAGATCCATAAAATAGCAAAAAGTATTTTAGCTGATGTCGCAGGAAAAACACCTGATGCCGTTGTACAAGCTCATGGTTATGCTAATTTTTTATCCAAACCTGTTCGTCGTAATGGTCAGGGAGATGATTCAGCTTGGTTGACGACTGCCATGATTGATGCGGCTTTCCAAACCGATCAAGGTCAATGGAATCCAACACCTGTACAAACGAATCGTGGTTTGGCATTGGTTTATGTTCAACAAACCTTGTCAGGTGATGATAAAGTGTTTGCGAAACAACAAGACGATTTGAAACGTACAGCACAAAAAACAAAGGGTGCGGTTCGTTTTGCACGTTGGATGTCAACGGTTCGAGCTCGCCATGACATTGAAGTTCATCAAAATATCTTAGCTAAAATTTAAGTCATTGATGTTACGCACTTTGGTAAAAAATAAGCGTCATCCCATGGTCTTTTAATCGGGAATCTACTGTTTGAAACAAAAGACCCTCGACACAAGCACTCGAGGGTGACGATACAGCCCATTATTTGGCATGTAGAAGTGTTTGAACTTTATAAATAACCTTACGCATACCGTCATCCCGTGGTCTTTTAATCGAATTTTGGGGATGAACGTTGCTGTATGTTCATGACTCTGGAAGTGGGGGGGGGGGGGGGGCGCCGGGGGGCTAAGGGGGGGGCGGGCGACCCCCAGGCCCCAGAAGGTAAAAAGA
>JAUZQM010000127.1 GCA_030950985.1 Mariprofundaceae bacterium
AACCTGCAGAGCAATTAAATGTGGTCTAGTTGGGTTTGAATTATCCTTATAGCCCAATGCCGTTTGATGAAGCAAATGAGCGATTGAGCTCGCTTGGTATTGCTAATAAGCAACGCTATTTGATGAGCATTGGAGATAATAGCTGGTATAAAAATAGGGTTTCAGTATTGAAGATTTTTGTGCAGTTAGTGCAATGTCATCAACAAGATGATCTTAAACTGATTTTTGCGGGTAGAAAATTAACATCCGAAATGAATGACTTTATTGTTGAGGTAGGAATCGAAAACCGAGTCGAGCAATTAGGTTTAATATCAAATGAAGATTTGCGAGCATTGTATTCACGTGCTGATGCTTTGGTTTTTCCTTCGTTAGAGGAAGGGTTTGGTTGGCCAGTGCTGGAAGCACAAGCATCAGGGTGCCCTGTGTTTGCTTCAAATCGTGCGCCAATGACTGAGGTTGGTGGAGATGCTGCGGAGTATTTTGACCCACTGTCACCAGAAGCTGCAGTGGAAGTCATTTATAATTGTTTGAATGATTTGCAAGGAATGCGTAAGCAGGGCTTGCAGAATGTGGAAAACTTTTCAAATGAATTGATGGTCAATGGTTACCTTGAAGCTTATGAGAGAGTATGTAGTTATAAAATTCATTAAGGTGTTTATGGATTGGAGTAAACGCTGGTGAGTTAATAGAGATGGAGGGAAATAAATAAAGTGTTAAAAAAACATAGAATTATCATTGCTGCTGGGGAGAATAGCACAGGTATTGTGAGAGCCCTTAATCGCTGGAGAATACAAACATGTGTGGTTTAGCTTCAATTTTTTCTTATCGTTTGAATTCCCCTAAACTAGATCGAGATGAGTTAAGCTGTATGCGGGAGTCCATGTTTTCAAGAGGTCCTGATGGTAAAGGGTTGTGGATATCGGATCGAGAAGATATAGGGCTAGCGCATCGACGATTATCAATTATTGATTTGTGTGATACTGGTAGTCAGCCAATGTCTATTGATGGCGGTCGATATAGGATTGTTTTTAATGGCGAAATTTATAATTACCAAGCTTTGCGACAAGAACTTAAAAAAGAAGGCTGTCAGTTCCACTCAACGAGTGATACTGAAGTCTTGTTACATCTGTATGCCAGACGCGGATCGAGGATGGTGCAATCATTGCGAGGCATGTTTGCTTTTGCTATTTGGGATGAAGCCAAGCGAGGTTTGTTTTTAGCACGCGATCACTTTGGCATCAAGCCACTTTATATCCATGATGATGGAAAGACATTTCGATGTGCCTCTCAAGTGAAGGCATTGATGTCAGGCGGGGGAATTAATAGAGAAGTTGAGCCTGCTGGTCATGTAGGTTTTTTTCTATGGGGGAGTGTGCCAGAGCCTTATACCCTCTATCGCAATGTTTTTGCTATGCCTGCTGGGCATACGCTTTGGGTGGATGATAATGGATCCCGCAATCCACAGGCTTTTTTCAATGTTGCAGATGAACTTGGACATGCCGGGCAGACAACCCCTTCCTGCGACTCTGTCGCGGAAGCATTGCAAGCGGCCTTGCGGGATAGCGTACACCATCACCTTGTTGCAGATGTGCCTGTGGGTGCATTTCTCTCATCAGGTGTAGATTCTGGAACTTTGGTTGCTCTGGCATCAGAACAAACTAAGCATATCAGCGCTATTACTTTGGGATTTAAGGAATATGAAGGTGGTGAACAGGATGAAACTCCTTTGGCTGCGGAACTTGCCCGAAGTTACGGATGTAATCACCATATAGAACAAATTGCTAAGAAAAATTTTGAACAGGAATTACCACGAATTTTCGCTGCCATGGATCAGCCAACAACAGATGGAATCAATACATACTTTGTTGCACAGGCAGCATCACATGCAGGACTGAAGGTCGCTCTTTCAGGGCTGGGAGGGGATGAACTCCTTGGAGGATACCCAGGTTTCAGACAGATACCTAAATTGCGATCTTTAGCACATATTCCAGCCGCATTACCTGGTTTCGGTAAAGGTTTTCGCTTGCTTTCTGCGCCATTACTTAAGTATATGACCTCACCCAAATATGCTGGAATTTTCGAATATGGAGGCAGCTATGGAGGGGCATACCTGTTGCGTCGCAGCTTGTTTATGCCTTGGGAGTTACCTAAAATTCTTGATCCTGACCTAGTTCGTGAAGGTTGGAAAACCCTTCAGCCAGTGATACGGATGGATGATGAAATCGCTGCGCTTCATACCTCTCACGCCAAAATAAGCACCTTAGAGCTGACACATTATATGCGTAATACACTCCTGCGTGATTCTGATTGGGCAGGTATGGCTCATTCATTAGAGATACGTACGCCATTGGTAGATATCGGCTTGTTTCGTGCGCTGGCACCATACTTGATGGCTGGCAATCAATTACCAAGTAAGCAAGCTATGGCCAAGACACCTTTGAAACCATTACCTGATCATATTATTAATCGTCCTAAAACTGGTTTTTCAATTCCCGTTCAACAGTGGGTTGAAGCAGAAGGTGAAGGAAAACAATGGCGTGGTTTGCGTGGCTGGGCTATGAAAGTTTATGATACATTTTGAAAATGTAGGTACTCATTGTTAAGGAGGAAGCTTTGAAAATTCTTCGTGTTATTTCTTCACT
>JAUZQM010000128.1 GCA_030950985.1 Mariprofundaceae bacterium
ATGTGGATGGTATTTCTTATTTTGTTGGTGAACTTGCTGAACGTCAAAGTTCCAACCGTCAGTTCACTTTAGAACAAACACAATTTATTTCATCGGCAACCAAAACATTAGCTTTGGCTGCCATTTCATGTTTTGTCACGCAAGAACGCCAGTCATTTAAGCTTGTTGTGGGTTTACCGATTGGACATTACCGTCAATACAAAGATGAGGTGCGTAAGATTTTACGTCAATCTCATAATATCACCATCACAGATCAGCGCGGTGTGAGTCAGGAAGTATTGATTGGTATTTCTGATGTTAAAATTATTCCCCAACCCATTGGCACAGTCATGGATCGTCTATTGGATGATGTGGGTAAGCCTAGTGATATGCGTTTTGCATCTGAAAAAATAGGTATCATTGATGTAGGATTTAGTACCAGTGATTATACTATTTCAGATAAAGCGCGTTATTCTGAACGTGGCAGTTTGACCACACAAAATGGTATTTCGAAAGCCTTTGAAATTATTTCAAGTAAATTAAAAGATAGCTGTGGCATCAATATTGAGCTGTATCGTCTTTTTGAGGCGATTGAAAACGGTAGCATTAAAATTCGTGGCAAGGGTTATGATTTACGTAAAATAACCCAAGCGGCATTTCAACAACTCGCTGCGAACATTGCTTCCGATGCCAATCGTATTTGGAGCGATGATTGGAATATGGATGCCATTATGATTACAGGCGGTGGCGGAGCTGTCCTTGCACTGTATCTTCAACCTTTACTGGAAGGTGTCATTATTCCAATTGAACAAGATTTGGATTATCGATTGCACAATGTACGTGGCTACAATAAATATGGTCGTAATATTTGGGCAGAACGTAAAAGCCCTACGGAAAGCTAAAACATGCCTCATTATGAATTAAGTATTAAAAGTCATTTCTCAGCGGCGCATCAGCTGCGTGATTATCCGGGTGATTGTGCTCGACTTCATGGACATAACTGGCATGTGGAACTTTTTATCACATGCCAAGATTTGGATGAATTGGGTCTGGCTGTTGATTATAAAATCATGAAAAAACAACTGAAAGAAGCGTTGAGAAAGTGGGATCATTATAATCTTAATGATATTTCCCCTTTTGATAGCATCAACCCCAGTAGTGAAAATGTTGCTCGCCTTTTGTTTGAAGATATGTGCCAACGTCTCAATCATGAACGTCTTCAAGTATCACGCATTTCTATTTCCGAAACGTGTACTGCCAAAGTCACCTACTGGGCTTAATTCAACATTATGACAACATTTTCAAACAATAAACTAACAATGGTAAGTATTTTTACTTCCATCATCGCTTTATTATTGGTGGCTTTGGTTATTTGGGTTCACTTATCGACACAGCAACACGTTCAGCAATTACAATTCAAACTACAATCTATGCAAAAGGATGTAGATAATGCAAAAAGTTTATCGCCTGAAATAGCTCAGTTACACGAGCATATTCAGCGTATTGAAGAAAAATTATCTGCCACTGAAGCTAAACCAAGCAGCGCCACGCTTCCAACATCTGTCATCAAAACCATTACACTGAACACGGCTGTTCAAAAATTGGAACAAACAACTAAAGTTGACATTGCTCCAACGCCCAACGCCCAGTGGATGGTTATTATTGCTTCTTTTGATCATTTAGAAAAGGCAAAGAAATATCAACAGAGCAAAAAATCATCGGAACTTCATAGTATCATTACTCGGGTTAAACTAAAAAACGGTACTTGGTATCGTATTGTTCGTTCAGGATTTACTGATCAAGCCTCTGCGATGGCGTTTACTCAAAAGATTAAAAAACTGGGCTTTCGAAATGCTTGGATTCAACGCCGCCCTTAAATTTAAAATCATCACTCAATCATATGATAGGAATCATTATGCCATCACAAGACATTCAACAATCACAACAAGACTTTGAACAAGCTAAAAAGATTATTCCGGGGGGAGTGAATTCACCTGTACGCGCTTTCAAAGGTGTGGGAGGAACGCCACGCTTTTTTGACCATGCCAAAGGTGCATATGTGACGGATGTGGATAACAACACCTATATTGATTATGTAGGCTCATGGGGGCCAATGATTTTGGGGCATGCTCATGATGCCGTCATTGCAGGTATTGCTGAAACCGCACAAAAAGGTGTGTCATTTGGCGCACCATGTGAACTTGAAATTGAATTGGCAGAAATGGTCATTGATATGGTTCCATCGATTGATGTCATTCGTTTTGTAAGCTCGGGGACAGAAGCCACCATGAGTGCTTTGCGTTTGGCACGAGGTTTTACGGGACGCGATAAATTTATCAAATTTGATGGCGGTTATCATGGTCATGCCGATGGTTTCCTAGTCAAAGCAGGCTCTGGTGCTGCAACCTTTGGTGAACCTGATTCTGCTGGTGTACCTGCTGATTATGCAAAACTTACACTGACTGCCCCATTCAATGATTTTGAAGCGATTAAAACTTTATTTGCTGAAAACAAAGGTGAAATTGCCTGTATTATTGTTGAACCTGTACCCGGTAATACAGGTGTTATGGATTTGTATGCCACAGGTTTCTTGCAACAACTTCGCGATATTTGCACTCAAGAAGGAGCTTTGCTTATTTTTGATGAAGTGATGTCTGGCTTTCGTGTATCTTCAGGTGGGGCACAAAAATTATTTGATATGGCACCTGATTTAACGTGTTTGGGAAAAATTATCGGTGGCGGCTTACCTGTGGGTGCTTACGGTGGTCGCGAAGATATTATGCGTAAAATATCACCTGACGGACCTGTCTATCAAGCAGGCACATTATCAGGCAACCCACTGGCGATGCGTGCGGGTTTGGAAACATTATCACGTCTACAAGATGAATCGTTTTATGTTGATTTAGAAGCCAAATCCAAACGCTTGTTTGAAGGTTTATTGGCAGGCTGTAAAGCTGCTGGTGTAGCCGCAATAGGCAATCGCTTTGGCTCGATGTTTACCATCTTCTTCACGGACTTAGAAAAAGTAAGTTGCGGGTCGGATGTTTCAGATCACTGTGATTTGCTATTCTTTGGTAAATTTTTCAATGGTATGTTAAATGAAGGTGTGTATTTAGCCCCATCTCAATATGAAGCTGCATTTGTATCCGCAGCGCATAGTGATGAAGATATTGATAACACCATCGCAGCCGCCGAACGTGTGTTAGCGAGATTGACTGCATGAGCTTGATTCAATCGATTATATTTAATGATGCAGGTTTAGTGCCTGCGATTGCGCAAGATGCCACATCACACCGTGTCTTGATGATGGCATGGATGAATGAAGAAGCGGTCAAGCAAACCTTAACAACAGGTTATGCCCACTATTATTCTCGTTCACGACAAAAACAATGGCAAAAAGGTGAATCATCAGGGCATGTGCAAAAGGTTTTGGACATGTACCTTGATTGCGATGGTGATACTATTTTATTGAAAATTAAACAAACAGGTCCTGCCTGCCACACCAATCGTGAATCTTGTTTTTATAAACAACAACAAGCCGACGCATGGGTTACTATTGAGAGGCCTTTAACATGAGTCATCCAACAACGAATCCTAACATTCTTAAGCAACTTGCAGACATTCTTGAGGCTCGAAAAACGGAATCAGTGGATACATCGTATGTCGCATCTTTGTATGCCAAGCCTGATAAAATGTTAGAAAAAATAGGTGAAGAAGCCATTGAAACCATTATTGCTGCGAAGAATGATGATAAAAAAGAAATCATTTATGAAACAGCCGACCTTTGGTTTCACACGATGGTCATGTTGGCACAAAAAGGCTTATCACCAGATGATGTCCTTCAAGAACTTTCTCGCCGCTTTGGTATATCAGGGCATGATGAAAAGGCTTCGCGTCACACATCAGCCAGTACAAAGGATAAAAAAGCATGAGTACAGTCAATTATGGACCATTAGCAGAACTTATCGGTACTTGGAAGGGAAATAAGGGTACAGATATTGCCCCCGAAGTCAGTGGTGAAAAAAATAGCCCTTATTTTGAAACCATCACCTTTGAAGCCATTGGCACCGTCAAAAATGCAAATATACAAACACTGGCGGCATTGCATTATCAACAAATTGTACAGCATCGTGAAAGTGGTGATGTATTTCATCATCAATGTGGTTATTGGTCTTGGGATTCAAAAACAGGTGTTGTAACTCATTCATTTAATATTCCGCGTGGCGTTGCTGTGTTGGCATGTGGCAAAGTATTGGATGATGACGATTTACCTGATGTCACTGTGATTCAAGTATCTGCTGAAGATACAGGGTTTGATGGTGGCATTGCTCAAACATCATTCATGCAGAAAAATGCACATACCACAGCTTTTAGCCAAACCATGACGATTGAAGGAGATTCTCTCACATATCAGCAAACCATGATGCTAGATATTTATAGTAAAACCTTTGAGCATGTGGATAGCAGTATACTTGTTCGTCAATAACATTGAAACATAGCAAACTCGGGGATAAACAAAGCATATTAGAACTGATTAATGATGTTACCCACCTAACCGTTAGGCTAACCTTTGAAAATGACAAATCCCAATATATTTTAACTTTACACAGACTATCTATTAAGCTCATTTAGCTACACCACAGCAATAGGTTTATTAGAGATGCTCAATCGTCAAATAAGCCACGATCAAGTCACGCGGTTCTTGTCAAAAAAGGATTATTCATCCAAGGAACTTTGGCATGCTTTAAAGAAAGATGTTTATCAGATTGAATCAGAATATGGGGGTCTTATTTTTGATGATATGATGTAAAGAAAATCGGCAATCAAAAAATTATCAACGATTTAAACTTAACCAAAGAGACCACGTTCTTTATATCCCTGTATGTGCTGGCTCAATTAGGGATATTAAGTATCATTAAAAATGATGAATACCTTTGATTTACGACAGCTTTATATCAAATTGATCTGGATAGATTTTAAAAAATAACAGAAGATGCAGGGTGCGTAACATCAGTTAATAAATCACATCGTTAGAAAGTTAATTGATCAGGGCGTTTTTTCACTTCACCTTGATTTTGCGCCAAAACTAAGGCTTTCAACTCGGAGGTCGTGAGAACTTCAGCAATTTTAAAAATGGAATAATTATCACCATAGTCACCTATAGGATAAATACGGCATAGATTGGATTGCGCACTATCGGTCGATTGAATGGATACAGTGAGGGCTGAATGATAACGATCATCTCCGCCCATCCAGACATGCCAACCATTGGATAATTTTTCTAACAGTACAGGGACATCAGTACCTTGTATCATGGCATTACGCATATTGATAAATTGTAAGCTAGATGCCTTAATATCCCCTCGAATAAACTCCACACCCAAACGCTGATAGCCTTGTAAGGAAACTTGGACACGACGTACCAAAGCATACCTTGGCCAACCTTTCACCTTCCAATCAAAACTTAACATCGCACTTACGGGAATAATGCGTCCATGCCGAATATCACATTGCAACATCGCACCTTTATGTGATAAATTATGTAAAACCCAACCTTTTTCCGATGTACTATTGGATTTATTTTCATTATTTTCAATATGCAGCCCAACATGTACACCAACATCGACTTTCTTTTGGGTTAATGTTGTTCGTGCTTCACGCTTTTGTCGACGAAAAGATGATATAATAATATTTCCACACACGCGTGCATCTGATACATCACTTTCTAAACGTAACGCATAACCCTTACTCGCTAAATTATCTGCTTTTTTCGCCATATCAAGTTCTTGTATTACACGTCGCAATAAGCCTGCTGCTGAAATCACCAATACGTCATATTCAAAGCGATCAGGAAGCATTGATAAACATTTAGGTTTATTGTGCGGTTTAGTAATTTGAGAAATAAGAAAAGGACCACGTTCAGGGTGAGAAGCAGGTTCACCGATGCGAAGCAGTTCAACATCTGCCAATACAGCATACTGTGATACTCGCCATAACATGGTGTGCATGTCCGTTTTAGTACAGGCATACAAATCCATACGACGAATCAGTTCATGTTGAATAATAAATTTTTTTAAACGTTCAGCTTCTGCAGTGCAATCACTGGACATCGATTGCACGACAAGGAGACCTAAACGAGCAATATCCATACTTTGACGTACTTCAATCGTACTATGGGATAAATAACGTTCACTATCATGGCTTAGTTGTCGCCCCGATAAATCCAAAGCAATGCCTGCAATATTGACAATTTCACGTAAATAAGTGCTGTTATCTAAACTTTTACTTTTTAAATGTAGCATACCAACTTTATAGGATTTGAGAGTCAAACTCCCCATATCATAGGCAAGAACATCAATATAATCTTCCAACTGGCGCAAGCTTTTTAAACGAAAA
>JAUZQM010000129.1 GCA_030950985.1 Mariprofundaceae bacterium
CATAGCTCCCACATCAATCAAAATAATCGCCACGCAGACCACGTAAATCCATAATAAATTTTCAGCCAATGGCACAGGGTGCATGCTGATAAATGACCAAATCACATGAGGTTCAAAGAAATACAACAATGGAATAATGGCAAACACCATTGAAATCAATAAAAACGAACCAAACAGAATCACTTTATTCAAAATCTTATCTTTTCGCCGTGCGACCTGCATTTGTATGCCTGTGACATCCATGACCAAAGCACGCCGACCCAAGAACTTCGTCGTTAAAGCATTCGCCCATTCAGAGATTGTATTTTGAGGGCAAATCCAACCGCAAAATACGGAACCCGCCCATGAGTAAAGAAAAATTAGACCCGTTGCAACCATGATCCAAAAGCCCATAACAATGGCAATATCCGAAAAGGATACTTGATAATCCAGCATGTGAAATGCGCCTGCCATGGTATCAATACGAAACAAACCTGTGATTGGAATGAATATCAAAAGCACAACAATGAACCATTGAGAGATACGTCGCCAACGATGTACCGATTGTGCGCCCGGTACATGTTCTTGCTGAATTGGAATCTGTTGTAATCGTTCTTGAGCGTTCATTCACTCAACCTCGCATAGGGACTTAAATCTTGAAGTTTCGTTCGATATTGTTTTATTTTCTGCGAATCATGCGCTTCTTGCGCTAAGTGGTACATGGCTTTCAATGCTGCTTCATGGTCGGGACGGATGGTTAAAATTGTTGCAAGGGCTTGTTCTCGGGTCATTTGATGGGGCAAGGCATGGCTTAAGCTTTCAAACATTTCATCTGCCAAAGCAAAACTTGCCCAACGGTCCTGTGGATTGGCACGGTATGCCAACGCTTGTAAACGTGCTGCACTAGGTTTGCCTTGCAACGCTTCCCACTGCGCTCGCATATTCAAACTTGTGGCAGCCCATGCACGTTTTAAATCTTGCTGATGCTTAGAAGACACTGCCATTTTTTTAAAGGCAACATCCAAGGAGATGCGTGATTGTAATAACCAACGCAAGACATCAGGCAATGGACTTGCTTGATAACGCATATGTGGAAGGGCATATTCAATGATAGGAGACCATTCACTTTGCATGTGTGTTGATAGTTGTGTTGATGCTTCTCGACTTAATAGCACGTCGGCATTTCCCCAATAACGTCCTAACCATGTCCAAGCACCTTCACCACCCCATGTTTGGCTAGCGGGTGCATGTTGTAAAAGTATTTTTGCAGCAAGCATCTCACCTTGAAAGCCGACCAATGCAATGCGATAACCATCAATAAATACGGCATTATGAGCGAAGGCATGCAGAAAACTGCGTATCACCACTTGTAAATCATTCACGTCAAATTGATTGAGTGCCAACCATTGCACAAACACACCATCTGGATTGAGATGTTGCTTGGCACGTTCAAATTGTTCGACGGAAAGCAATGCACCTCGCCCCACCATATCAGGGTGAAATAAATCACCCATAATGACATCATAATGCTTGTTCGTACGCATCAAATAACGACGTGCATCATCATGAATCACATGAATACGAGCAGGTAAACCCTCATTAACTTTAGAAAAATAGGTTTTCGATACATACACCGCACCTTGTGATAATTCGACAGCATCAATATGCGCTTGAGACCAAGCCAATGCACCCGAAGCGGTGATGCCTGTTCCCAGACCTAAACATAACACTTGTTTAGGATTGCCGTGCAAGAATAGGGGTAAACGTGCTTGATTGCGTTGGACTGCCACGGAGGTGGGATCCGTGGAGGCATCCATACGTTGCAAGTCTGCCAATAAAATCCGTTGTCCATCCACTCTTTCCACCACATGGGTGATGGATACAGCATCTTCTGATTGATATAAATCATGGGATTGAGGTAATTCTTTGGCTAATAAATGTGAGGCAGGGGGTAAATCTTTCACAAACCAGCCCAAGGTAAGTAGCCCTATCAAAGCACCCAGCATGATACTTCGATGTTGGTATTGTTTGGACCAATAAAATCCACACAGCATCAACAGTATGGCAGCCAACACCCATGTTCCAGATGTACCTAAATACGGAATCAAGACAAAACCAGCCAACAATGCACCAAGGCACGCGCCCAAACTATTGGCGGCATACAAAGATGCTCCTTGATGTTTATCGGCAATCAACGGCAACCATGCACCCAATATCAATGTCACAGGCAAGGTACACAACGCAATCAAAGCACCTTGAAAAGCCAGCGCACTCCATAAATTACTCCATGAATAACTTTGTCCCCAGTCATTCACATAAGGAAAAGCATACAGCCCCACGATTGTAAATAGTGCGGCAAACATCGGAGCCCATGCCAGTACCAAGCAGCGAGATACGCGTGTTGCCAAGACACTTCCCACACCAATGCCCCATAAAAAAACAAATAAAATGACTGCCAAGACATATTCAGTACGCAATAAAATCATGCCAAAGGCGCGTGTCCAAGCAATTTCCAACATCAATGCTGCCGCTCCCATACCTGCGTACGCCAGTAAGCACGATGTGGGAATTTTATTCGTTGTGCATGATGATGGGGAATTGAACGCCGCTTGAGGGGATGTGTTCAGTGCCAACATAAACAAACTGACACCAATTAAGATACCCAATCCTGCTACGGCATGCAAAGCCGCAAGCCAACCTAAGATGGGAAGCAATAAAAGTGGCAATAATGCTCCCAATGCACCGCCCAAGGTGTTGAAGCCATACAATTGCGCCAATGAAAGTTTCAATGATTGCCCAACACGCAACATCCAAGGAAAGGCAAAACCCAAGGCTAAAGCAGGTAATGCCAAGACCAATAATGCGGAACAGACCTGCCAAAATTGCCAAGTATCCACATCATTCAAACCCAAATAAAGACCTTGCAAGCCTTGCATGATTATGGGCAATAAAACGGCATAGATGGCAACGGAAATTTCAATCGCTGCCAGTGTAAATATGCTTTTTCTCATATCTATTTGCCAATGATGACCAAGAAAACTACCCAAACCTAAGCCCAACATAAAAGCAGCGACAGTCACCACCACACCCACAATGGATATACCAAATAACAACGACAACATGCGTGTCCATAAGACTTCATACGCCAAAGCAGTGATGCCTGAACAGGTGTACAAAATCAATAATAATTTACGTTGCTGACTTGGGTTCATAAACTCTAAATCCTTCATTGATGTTAGGTATGTTGGTGAGAAAAAGCGTCATCCTCGAATTCTTGTGTCGAGGATCTATGTATGAAGATTCTCAATGAGTCATAAACTGATGGTACGGACTTTGATGAAAAAAATCGTCATCCCCGAAATCTTGTATCGGGGATCTATATATGAAGATTCCCAATACAAGCACTTGGGAATGACGGCGTACGTAGTAACATCAGTTATTTAAGTGATGGGGTGTTTGCTTGGATAGCATGACAAAAATTCAAGCAGGTGTTTCCATATTTTCGTGTGCTTACTTCCCATTCGGGAGGAATTTGCATGCTTTCTTGGCTCGATTCTTCCAAAATTAACAATGGTGTTTCAATCTGATGAATGGCTAACCATGAACATATTTTTTCTGGAAAATATTGACGATAAGGTGGGTCGGCAAATACAAAATCAAACGATTGACCTTGCCAAGCATCAAGCCCATTAGGAAGCTCTTGATGTTGAATATGCCACTGTTTGAGTAGTTTGAATTGCGCTGCCACATCACTCAAATGGCGACAAACTTTGCCACTTGATTCGATAGAAACAATGGATTCAGCTCCGCGAGACAAGGCTTCAACAGCCACAATCCCCGAGCCTGAAAATAAATCTAAACCCCGTTTACCTTCTATATTCCCCATGATATTGAACAATGCTTCGCGCACTCTAGATGATGTTGGTCGAACGCCCTCAATCTTAGGAACTTTTATTTTCCGACCGCGAAGATTTCCACCTGTAATGCGCATGAATTAATCCATCACCATTTACGATCAAAGGATGCCAAGAGTTTTTCAAATACTGCGTTAGCATCTTCTGATTCGGATAATAATAAACATTGATAACCAATATCCACTGATTCTTGTTGCTGTGTTTCAGGCCAAATCAAGGACACATTCCAAGTTGCCGCGACATGATCAGCCCATGATTTGGCTTGATCGATAGGCGCATTCGGTAATAACACGCCAAAACGTCCATCACCCATACCAGCAATAATATCAAAATTACGACATTGTTTGTGTAAGGCTTCACCTGATAGACGAGCAGCACGTTCAGCGAACCAGTCTGCATGCGCACGCACCAAATCGACATAGTTACCAATGCCAAACACGGCCAAGCTTAAATCATGATTAGAGGCTTTAGAGCGAGCAACTTCTTGAGTTAAACGTTCACGAAAATAACGTGGCGTTGATAAATCAGTCACAGGATTGCGATAAAAATAATTGGCTAAACGTTCACTCCGCATCAAACCAGTATTTACACGCGCAATCAACTGAGGGGGAGTCACAGGTTTGGTAATGTAATCATCGACACCCAAGGTTAGCCCTTTAATTTGATCATCGAGTTCATCTAACACACTTAAAAATACAAATGGCGTTAAATTATAGCATTTATCACTGCGAACAGCGCGATACAATCCCCAGCCATCCAAGTTGGGCATCATGATGTCCGTAAGAATCAAATCAACATGACGGGCTTTTAAAACATTGAGTGCATCTGCACCATCTTCTGCTTCCAACACGCGAAAGCCACCTTGCTGCAAAAAATGGCAGGTGATATCTCGACTGGTGTGTGAATCTTCAACAACAAGTACTGTTTTCATGTTTTCTTACTCCTTTACAGGGCCGACTTGAATCAAGTTCCAGTCGCTCGGCTGTAAATAATGTTTGGTCATTTTTTGCACATCAGCAACCGTGACGGCATTAACCTTTTCCGTCCATCGTTGCAAATAATCCAATGGCATATGATAAAAACCAATCATTGCCATTAAACCTACACGTTCGCGATTTGAATCCATGCGCTGAGCAAATCCACCTGTTAGATTATCTTTTGTGGCTTGCAAACGTTTGCTTTCAATATCACCTGCTGCCATTGATTTCATGACATCATGAACAACTGTTACCGCTTGTTTTGCTTGAGATGCTCGTGTTTGCAAGGTAATTACAAAAGGACCTTGCCCTGCTAAGGGGATAAAATAGGAATAGACTCCATAAACCAAACCACGTTTTTCACGCACTTCTTCCATCAATTTAGACGCAAATCCACCACTACCTAAATAATGATTCATGACAAACAAAGGAAAAAAGTTTTGCTCACTGCGAGCAATGCCTAAACGTGAAAGTTGTACCAAAGCTTGTGACGTTGGTAAAACAACCTGTTTTGTTTGCACGGGTTTAGCCGATACGATAGGGACAAATAGTGCGTCGTGTTGTGGTTTACCTTGCCATGTCGATAAACGTTGATTCAACATGGGCAACAATTCATTCATACGAATATCGCCACTGACTGCCAATACAGCATCATGGGGTTTGACTTGTGCTTGGTACAAAGCTTTCAAATCATGTAAACGAATATTCTTTAAACTTTCGGCTGTGCCGCTACTGACATGCCCATAAGCTGCTTCACCATACAACAACGCTGCCGTGGTTTGCGCTGCCAGAACATTGGGTGACTCTTGTGATTTCACTGCCGAAGCAATGCTATCTTCTTGCAAGAGATTAAAACGTTGTTGATTCCACCCAGGTTGCAATAAAGCTTCACTCAAAGCATCCAAACCTTCAGGCAACGATGATTTCACCACCGTCAATGACATATTCAAAGTATCACGCGATGCACTTGCACCCAAATGTAACGCCTCAAAATCCAACCAGTCTGCCCATGATTTTTGATCATGTTTGGCGGTATGATCGCTTAACATGGCTGCCATCATCGCAGCACTTCCTGCTTTATCATGGGCATCAAAGCGACTGCCCGCAGGTAAGCTTAATTGCATGGCAACCATCGGGACATTATGCGCTTCAATAAGTAATATACGCAAACCATTGTCCAAGGTCGCGCTTTGTATGACAGGCACAGCTTGAGCAGTTTGTATGCTTAAAGTAATCCAAAATAATGCGATTAAACGTATCATGATTTCACCTTTGATGTAGGAATAAGCACCCCAGTCGTGGCTCTTTCAGGGCGTAAAAATTGTTTGACCACCTGTTGTACATCATCGGCGCTGACGGCTTGAATAGCTTGAATCCAATCATCCATATGCTTAGCTCCAATGCCTACTGTTTCCAAACGTCCTATCAATTTAGCGCGTAAATAGAGAGAATCTTGAGCAAATACTTGGCTTGCGACCATATTGCGTTTGGCTGTTTGTAATTGACGTTCGGACACAGGTTTATCCCCCATATCTTTGATAACTCCCCACACCGCATGTTCAAAATCATCGGTGGATTGTTTCGCCCCCAACATGCCATAGGCATACCACAAATCCAAACCCATACCAAAAGGATCATAACCAGCATCGACTGAAAACGCTTTGCGTTGATCATCCACCACACGTTGTTGCAAGAGTGCAGTGCGTCCGCCAGCTAAAATATACGTAGCAACAGCCAATGCCGCAGCTTGTTGATCATTTTTACCGGGTTCCCAAACAGGCACAGGCAAGGTGATGGCTACAATCGGAGCTTTGGCAGGCAAATGTACATTGACCCGTTTCGCGCCCAATGGTTCAGGCTCTTTAGGATTAAATCGAGGCGGAACTTGCACATTAGGCATGGCACCAAATGTTTTGCGCACGATTTGTTTCACATGCTTAAAATCAACATCACCCACCACCACAACGGTGACATTGCGTGCAACATAATGTTTTTTGTAAAAGTCACGGACATCTTCAATGTTCAAACGCTGTAAATCTTGCATCCAACCAATCACAGGGTTGCGATAAGGATGTAAGCGCAAAGCTGCCGCAGATAACTCTTCAAACATATGTGAGTTTGGATCATCATCGGTACGCATGCGACGTTCTTCCATAATCACACGAATTTCTTTGGAAAATTCTTGTTTACCCAAACTTAAATGCGCAAACCGTTCAGCTTCCATACCCAACACCTGATCCACGTTGGCTGTGGGGACGGTTTCAAAATAAGCGGTAAAATCATGGCTGGTAAAGGCATTATCTCTGCCGCCCATCGCTGCAATCATCTTAGAGTATTGCCCCGGTTTTAATCCATCAGAGCCTTTAAACATCATATGTTCAAAGACATGGGCTAAGCCAGTTTTCCCAGGAACTTCATCACGCCCACCCACTTTCAACCAAATTTGAACCATCGCCACGGGTGCTGAATGATCTTCTTCCACTACCAAATGAGTCCCATTGTCAAAATGTGTTTCTTGAATGGTATTGGCTTGCGCTATCGTCATCCAAGATACGCATAACAGTGTTAAACCTAAGATTTTTTTCAATGGATACCTTCTCATCATAACTGTAATCTCCAATATATAATAGCTTGTTCCGCATCACGGCTTGCCGTAAAAGGCAAAGCTGCACCGTCTATTTCCCATAAAATATCGATACTTTCATTGCGTTTTAAGCTTAATAATTTAGCTGATGTGGCTTCATCACAACCTTCTTGCCAATGTAAACCCACCAACTCATCACTATCAAAACCAAAACGTTGCACAATACTGTCTTTCACAGCCATCACCATGCCGTTTTTAGACCATTCCAACATAATATCCACATCATCAGGGCAATGATATTGTGCATAGGTATCCAACTGACTTGCGCATAAAGCAACCAAAACATCGGTTGCCGTGACTAAGCCAGAAAGTAAACCTTGTTGATTCACAATCGCCATCTTACTCACATGACTGGCTTGCATGGTATCCCAAACTTGCCTAACACTCGTGCTTTCAGGCATCGTAATCACTGGCGTGTTCATATAATCGTTTACTTTAGCGTCTGCATGACCCTTTAAGACCCATTGCAACACATCCGATTCACTTAACATGCCTTGAGCTTGCCCCATGTCATCACAGACAATTAAACAACTTACTGGCGTGAGTAACCATGTTTCCAATACATCCGACAATTTCGCATCGGCAACAGTTGTTTTAGGCGATGGTATCATCATATTTTGAACAGATTGGAAAAATCCCAATAAACTACTGGGTAAATTCTCAACTGCCTCCTGAGTATTCATGTGGCGTACAAAAGCGCCATCTTGATTAATGATGACCAATGATTTCATGTGATGTTGGAAAAATAACCGTGCAATATGCAAGCCATTGTTGGATTCAACCAATGATATCACAGTTTTTTCCATGACATCACGTGCTGCCAAGGTGTGTATATCATGACCCGATGCTGCTTGTTCCAAGACATGACGTAGCAATAAAATACCTACGATTTTGCCATCATCAAGCACAGCACGGATATGACTCCCACCATTTTGAAAGGCAATATGTAAAGGGGTGATGATTGTAACAGTGTTGGCATCCATATCCAGTTTCCTCGAAGTTGCGCACGTAAAGATGTTGCGTAAGCTCTGCAACCTTTTTTAAATTGCAAATCTTGGAGCTTACTCTCTTATGTCCTCATCTCATCCACATATCGTCCGCGCCTTACTTAGCGTGTCGGACAAAGCTGGCATCGTCGATTTCGCCCGCGCTTTAAGCGAGCGTGGCGTTGACCTTCTTTCTACAGGAGGTACTGCAAAACTATTGCGTGAAGGCAATATTCCAGTGCGTGATGTCGCTGACTACACAGGCTTTCCTGAAATGATGGATGGTCGTGTCAAAACACTCAATCCAAAAGTTCATGGCGGCATCTTAGCGCGTCGTGACAATGATGGTGATTTGGCATCCATGAAAGAACACGGTATTGATTGTATTGACTTGGTTTGTGTCAATCTTTATCCCTTCCGTGAAGCCGTTGCTAAAGAAGGCTGTAGTATTGAAGATGCCATTGAAAATATTGATATTGGCGGCCCTTGCATGGTTCGTGCTTCGGCGAAAAACCATAAATTTGTCACTATTGTGGTCGACCCAAGTGATTATGACAGTATTTTGGCAAGCATTGATGATGGAAGCTTGGATGAAAATAAACGTCGTGCCTTAGCCGTTAAAGCCTTTGCCCATACGGCCGCGTATGATGGTGCGATTGCCAACCATTTTTCAGCTTTAAATGAAGACGGTAGCAAACGTGTCTTCCCCGATGTTTTTACCCGTCAATTCATTAAAACAGCCGATACTTTGCGTTACGGCGAAAACCCACATCAAGCAGGTGCTTTTTATGCCGACCCTGAAGATGTTGGTGTATCTTTGGCGGATTGCCCTGTGTTACAAGGCAAAGCCATTTCATATAACAATATCTCCGATTCAGATGCGGCCTTTGCTTTGGTGCGTGATTTAAGCGATGAAGCTGTTGTCATTGTTAAACATGCCAACCCTTGCGGTGTTGCCATGGGGCATGGTAATCAAGCTGACATCTATGAACGCGCGCGTGCTGCCGATTCAATCTCTGCTTTTGGTGGTATTGCTGCTTTTAACCGTCCACTTGAAGAAGCGACTGCAAAATTAATTGCCGAAACCTTTATGGAAGTGGTGATTGCACCGGGATTTACGGATGCTGCACGAGCTGTTTTAAAAGAACGTAAAAACCTACGTTTGATGTTAGCACCTTCGGCAGAACCTGTTGCTGGCGGTCTTGAATTTAAACGTGTGAACGGTGGTCTGTTGGTGCAAGAGCGTGATGCACATATTTTAGAACGCAGTGCTTGTAAAGTAGTGACAGATCGTGCGCCTGCAGAACAAGAGTGGACGGATATGTTGTTTGCATGGTCTATTGCTAAACATGTTAAATCCAATGCCATTGTATTTGCCAAAGGTGGTACAACCATCGGTGTTGGGGCAGGACAGATGAATCGTGTCAACTCAACACGGATTGCTGCCGAACATGGTGGTGATACAACACAAGGCGCGGCTGTTGCTTCAGATGCATTCTTTCCATTCCGTGATGGACTGGATGCTTTGGCTGATGCAGGTGCAACCGCAGTGATTCAACCCGGTGGCTCGATTCGTGATGATGAAGTGATTGCTGCTGCCAATGAAAAAGGTATTGCGATGATTTTTACAGGTATTCGACACTTTAAACACTGATTGATAAGATTGCTTGATAAAGGGATACAACAAAGCCTTCCAATTCATATTGAGATGGGAGGCTTTGTTTGTTTCAATAGTCCCAAAAAAGACCCGCTCTAGTACAAAATACAGTTACACCTGCTACTAGAAACGTTAATCAAGCACGATACATATAAATCGAGAAATCATTTTTTAAATAATCATCATGCAGTTCACACTTAGCCTGTAAATCTTGGCAATATCGCAGCATGTATTCAGGGTTTTGGCTGTGTAAATCATGGGCTTGTAAATATCGCCCATCCAACATGTTAAACGCAACACCTTTTCGACATAGTCGATACATTCGCTGAATCACACGTTTGGCATAAGCAGATTTATCATTGAGTTGTTCATTGAGTGCGCCCGAAAGAATGACCCAATCAAAATTTTCGTTTTCAAAGGTCATATCAAAAAGATCACCTTCTAAAAACTTGGCATCGGGATGACGTTTTTCAGCTTCGGCTAATAAATCTGGTGATAAATCGATGCCTGTATAATCCAATGTAAGCTCTTTTTTTTCAGCCCAACATTTAAAATCGCCAAAACCACAGCCAACATCCAAGATGCTATCACCATCCTGAATGCCAATATCGGCTGAAACTTGGAAGCGTATGTCTTGAATATCCTTGCCGCTCCAATACAGGGCGCAGGGGTGATAACCATGCCGTGTAAAGCTATCGCGATGTTTATCAATGATACGTTTCCGTTGTTTTTCATTCATGGCATTATTTGGTGAGAGCCATGAAAATTTGTGGCAGTTTTTCGGGTAATTTATCAACATTGTCAATCACCGTGTATTGTCTGCCAAAAATATCCTGCACATATTCATCTGCTTTGGGATCAAGGTTGATACAGTAGCTATAAATGCCTTCTTGCTGTAATTCACTCACCGCTTTTCGCGTATCTTGAATCAATAATTGTGCATCATCGACATCAATATCCGCAGGTTCACCATCGGTCAATATCAGCATTAATTTTTTATCGGCTTTTTGGGCTTCTAAATAATGTGCTGCATGACGCATGGCTGCCCCCATTCGTGTTGAATACTGGGCTTCCATGGCTGCCAAACGACCTTTCACTTGAGTATTCCACTTTTCATCAAAGCCTTTGATATGCGCATAACGAACATGATGACGCGTATCTGAGTTAAACCCAGCAATGGCAAATTTATCGCCCAGTTTATCAATTGTCCAAGCAAGTAGACTGACTGCTTCTTGCGAAAGTTCCAAAATCGTTTGACTACTGCCTGCGGCTCTTTCATTGAGCGATTGCGACAAATCAACCAGCAACATCACCGCAATATCACGACCATCGTTTTTATGACTCATATTGATGCGCATGTCAGGTTGTGAACCACCTTTCATATCAATCAATGAACGAATCGCCACATCCAAATCAAGTTCTGAACCTTCTTCCTGATAACGAATCCTCACTTTTTGCTGAGGTTTAAGCATATCAAGAATCGCTTTAAGACGCTTGGCAAGAGCTGAATGCTTTTCAAGAATATGATCAATCACCTGAACATTACCACTCGGATGAACCGCTTCATACACACTCACCCAATCGGGGCGATAGCTCTGACTGGCATAATCCCACTCGTGATAATGACGCGGCGGCAGCGCATCCATATCATCGGCGATTTTTTGCTCATCTAAATGCTCAAAATTTTCTTCTTCATCACTTGCTTCAATATAAATCCATAAATGACGATTATCATCACGGTAATCAACTTCGGTATTTTCAAAGTACGTATTGGGAGAGGCATCAGTTTGACGGCGAGTACGGGCAATAAAGGCAATAGCTAAATCAGCCATATTTGCAGATTTGGATTCACCTGTTTTCATTTCAGTAAAGAAACGAGTCACAAATTCATTGATATCCGCATTTTCAACCTTGAAATTAGGATCAAGAATAACCCTTGATAGCAAGGCAAGACGCAGATTAATCAGTGAAACATTTTTGAGTTGTAAGTCTTCCTCTTTGGGAACTGGATGCAAGGCACGAAAATATTTACGAAGCCCTGGAAATCGTTGCATCGCCAGGAATTCAACACGTGAATCTTCAAAAACTTCAACGGCAATGCGCTGGAAAGGACTCCAGTTATCCACCACCATTTTACTGCTCCAACGGCGATGTGCTGCAATATGAGCCAAGGCTGCACGGTAACGATTCACGCCTCGAACACCATTCTTGTCGCCATAAACATCAGGCAAGCGAATGCCCATATCGTCATAATATGGCATCGGTTTACGCAATTCATCAAAAGCCAAGGAATACGGTACTAAATAATCTGAATCATCCCACATGCTACGCAAATACAAATCCATTTTATGTTCATTATCTACCAGCAACGTGCCATGACGTTCACGCTGCATGACAGCCACCGAATCAGCAGCTTGCAGGCTAAAATAATCTTTTTGACGTTCAGGATGTTTACTATAATAACGAACACCATAATCAACCCAATTCCTCAACCCTTCAAGATTTAAAAGGGTAAATAAACGGGGGGCTTGTTTGAGAAAATCCTCTAAACCAGGGCTTGGAAATGTTGTATGATGTCCATGCACTGACAAGGTTGTTTTCTCAATCATATCTTTGAGTAAATCAAAATAATGAAGTAAAAGTTCGCGCGTTTGCAGTCGCCGTGTCACCGCAGTGAGCGTCTGCAAAAATGGCACAATCGCTTTAAAATTGGTGTTTCGCGAAAGATAATACGCAAAATCTTTGATTTCAGGTAAAATTTCCTCACCCGCAATCGAAGCAATGGTAGGTGCTTCTGCTAAATAAATGAGTAAAGGTTCAGGGCCACGCCCCATTTTTCCTAAGAAGCGAGCATTCTCAATATAGGCATCAATACCTTCATGGGTAAACACCCTTTTGGCATCCGCAATGCAGCCATCAAAGACACGATCCGCACCTTTAAATTTACAGTTAAGCTGCTCCCAATAGGCTTGCGCCCGAGCGGAGCGCTCTACAATGTCCTTTGTAATAGAGGAATCTGTCATGACTTACGCAAAAATCGTATCAATCGCGTGGTCTAATGTTTTACGAATATCCGCATCATCCGTAATCGGGCGCACCATCGCCATGCGACATGCAGCCTTAGGTTCAACACCACCTTTGATAAGCGTTGCTGCATAGGTCAATAAGCGTGTTGAAATACCTTCATCCAAGCCATGACCCTTCAAATTACGCGCTGCACCACCAATTTGAACCAGCTTTTTCGCCAATTCAGCATCAATGCCTGTTTCTGTAGCAACAATACTTATTTCAGTTTCTTCAGACGGATAATCAAATTCAAAACCTGTAAAACGTTGTTTGGTTGATTGCTTCAAATCTTTCATCAAAGATTGATAGCCAGGGTTATATGAAATCACCAATTGGAAATCTTCATGGGCTTGAATTAATTCACCTTTTTTATCCAAAGGCAACGTGCGACGATGATCGGTGAGTGGATGAATGACCACAGTTGTATCTTGACGGGCTTCAACAATTTCATCCAAATAACAAATCGCACCCATCCGTGCCGCAGTGGTTAAAGGACCATCCAACCAGCGTGTACCATTGGCATCCAATAAATAACGACCCACTAAATCCGAAGCCGTCATGTCTTCATTACACGCCACAGTAATCAAGGGTTTGTTTAATTTCCAAGCCATATATTCAACAAAACGAGATTTACCACAACCTGTTGGACCTTTGACCATGACAGGCAAACGTGCGGCATAAGCAGCTTCATAAAGCTCAACTTCATCCGCTTGAGCCTGATAAAATGGCTTTTCCTTAATGCTATACTGTGCTTGATCGTTCATGAATGACCCCTGTAAAAAGTTATGAGACGGATGATAAACAATAAATGAAAAATAACATGCTTATAATTCTTATGGAATCCATCAATATTTCTTATGATAAAGCCATGTTATAACTGATGTTACGCACTTTGATGAAAAAACGCGTTATCCCCGAAATCTTTTATCGGGGATCTTTGAAACAACTGATGTTACGCATACCATCGTCTCATAGTTTTTTAATCATATTTCGGGGATGAACGTTGCTGTGTGTTCATTACTTTGGAAGTGGGGGGTGTTGGGGGCCCGCCGAAGATATTTTGTGGGGGGGAAGGCCCCGAGAAA
>JAUZQM010000013.1 GCA_030950985.1 Mariprofundaceae bacterium
TCAGGCTTTCATAACTTCATAAAATGGGAAATGGGGTCAGGCTTTCATAACTTCATAAAATGGAAGGGAACTGGGGAAATGGGGTCAGGCTTTCATAACTTCATAAAATGTGGACATGGTGTGAAATGGGGTCAGGCTTTCATAACTTCATAAAATGGAAATGTGGACATGAAATGGGGTCAGGCTTTCATAACTTTATATGAATGGGGTCAGGCTTTCATAACTTTGTGGAAATGTGTAAAATGGGGTCAGGCTTTCATAACTTTATATTATTCCATGAAATGGGGTCAGGCTTTCATAACTTTATGAAATATGAATGGGGTCAGGCTTTCATAACTTTATATTATTCCAAACTGACCCCAAAATGTCCCCTAAAAAGACGATCATCTTCTGATAAAATAGGGGAGGATGGTTAAAGCGATACCCACAACAACAAGCATAACAATATTGGATATAAAATATGGAAAAGCCATTAAAGCCACGCCGACAAAGACGGGGGTGATGAGATGTTGTTTTTT
This sequence comes from Mariprofundaceae bacterium, assembly GCA_030950985.1. Classification (GTDB taxonomy): domain Bacteria; phylum Pseudomonadota; class Zetaproteobacteria; order Mariprofundales; family Mariprofundaceae. The sequence continues at coordinate 519 of JAUZQM010000013.1, forward strand.
CCCATACATGAAAAATCCGAGACCTATCGATCCAAAAAACATGCCCCACATCAATACTGCTGTATTTTCCATGTCATGATTCTCCTAACAAAACGAAAACGAAAGCCTAACTCCATATGTGAAAGCATCGTCATCCCCGAAATTTTCTATCGGGGATCTAATATTTGAAACAAAAGACCCTCGACACAAGCACTCGAGTGTGACGATGGAAGTAACAATGATCTGTGTTTATTACTCTGGAAGTGCGGCTTTAGCCGCGCTAAATTAGCGCATTTGGATATCGCTGAAGCCGCAATAATTACAACCTCAATGATGATTTAAAACCAAGGGACAGTCGCAATTTTACTCAACCCAAATTGATCAAACTTTCCCGCCACTGAATCATCAAGACGATCACTAAATTGAATGTATCGGCGATGCTTGTGCCCATTAGAACCACTTTCCAATTCTAAATATGGATTATCAAGCCCTTTCGTGAACATCTTAGCTTTATATTCCTTCAATTCTTCTGGAGCAAGCGAGCCTCTTTTTAGCAAACGCCGTAATTTGGCTTCTGTCATGTTGCTTTGGATGCGTGACACCACACGATATTTTACCTTTTCAGGTACAGGGGAAATATCGTTTACATCACAATATCCAGACAAGCCGCCAAGCCAATTCACGCTCTGCAATGTCATCAGCCTATCGCGACTTCCATGAACACGGATAACATCACCCAGTTTCACACGATACTTCGGAAAACTCACTCCAATATCCGTTGATTTCATGGTTGATAAGGCTTTATGAAACTTGGTATAAACCTTATTGAGCAATACATTCTCTCGCATTTCTGCATCAGGTTTAAGCTGAACATCAATATAACATTTCATCAACGAACCTCCCGAGTACTAATGTTGCTCACATAAGCCAAGCCCTTTTTACCCAAGTAAAAACTAGATACACCTGCATTTTCAATCATGTTTTCCAATTCTTTTGCTTTTTCTCGGCTTATATCAATAGTTACTTCCAGTGTGCCACTGGCTTTGGTTAGCAATGAAACGACTTCACCAATTCCCTTTATTCGTTCTTTACGAATGTAAGGGTTTCCCCATATTTTCTTTTTATCCCCTGATGTAAAACGATTCATGAAGTCTTTTTTTGTAAAACCACGCTTTGAGATGCCACTTATTCCACCACTTTTAGTTTTTGCTGTATCCATATCATAATCAAGGCGATCCAATTGCAAATACAACGAGGAACAGTAAAACATAATAGGCATCACTAAACCTTTGGCATTAAGGTAATTGGCATCGGGGAAGTGTTGATTCAAAATCAATAAGGCTTCACTTACCTTATTTTCATGAAGCACTGCTTTTTCTTTATTGAGCAACTCAAGCCTTGTAATCACAGAAATAGGATCAAGTTGAATAACACTTTCGACTTTGTTGTTTTGGATAATAAAATCACAAAGATCATCAAAATCTAAACTTAATACGCCCCAAAATTCAGCCGCATAATCAGAAGAAAACATTAGATCATTGCTTTTAATCATACCTGTAAAAGAGTTTTGATCTGTGCTTCCAGTCATATTACGGATATAGGTCATTTCATTGTTATTGATTCTTGAGGGTGTATCCATAAAGGAAGTGACAGCCTCTATCGCTTTAAAATAATAAAGATCATCTTGTCTGGCTTGGTATAATTTTCGTTGATCCCCTATCAAACGATTTAAAATTCCCATGACTGTATCCAATGTAATCTCACGCTGAATAAAGTTTTCATTTTTTTTTAAGTTGGTCATCGAAGCAATAAATTTACGTCCTTTTTTAGGAAGTTCTTCATTATTACTTCCATCAAGAAACGAATTTCGCCAAGAGGATTCGTATTCAATCATTATTTTCATATCTACACCTTATTTCGCATAGAAATATTCGGCATAACCTGATTCTGCTTGCTCAGATATAGATCCAGGATTGCGTTTAATACGCATCATTTTATGGCTGTCGTTATAGTCCACCAAAATAGAATCCACATACATATAGGATTTGGCTTGGCGAATAGACAGTTCTGAAATGGCTTGCAAGGTGTATTCAACAATGCTTTGAATGGCATCATTATTGAGCAAAATACCTGCCTCACCTTCTTCAAAAATCGTACCTTTACGAACATAGTTTGCATGGAATCTAGCAACTGGCTTCAAGTTTGGATTTAATGTTTGGATAAAATCTTGAACTGATTGAGCTATTTCTTCGCCCTGACCTTCTTTAATCACCATTGCACAACGATCAAACTTTTTATCCAATGATATAAATTCCAACTGTTCGATGCTGATTGAACCATAGGAAACATATTCGGTGTCACCAAAGGTTGTTTTTGAGAAAAATGATGAGTTATCACGTTCTCCAGCTTGTCCAAACTGTTCAAAATTACCATTGCCCAATTGATCTACAAAATCTTCCATCAATAACGGACTGGTACGTTTACACTGACTTGATGGCACAACATAACCGCGAATCAATCCCGTAATGGATGCCAAGACCTGCTGTAGATTTTTATCCCCTGCATAATGCAAATCAAAAGCTTGGTTTCTAAAAAGATGATGACGAATACAATTTTGACTGATGTATAAAGGTGTTTTTTTAAAATCAATATCCGTTGCTTCTTTTTTGTATTTATATCCTGTTTCTTCTTTCACTTTTCCATTCAGATTGGTGTAACCACGCAATTTAGGGAGCGTGTGATTATCAACAGTTTTACCACCATCACCCTGTAAAGTGGTTGGTCCATTCCAATTGACCACGCCATGACCTAATGCCGTGATTTTAAAATCTATGCTTTTAATGCCTTCTACTTTCATCATTCTAATCTCCTTGTTGTTGTTCTAATTTATTCATTGATATGGCACCAATGGGTTGATTCTTACCTATCACGTAATAAATCGCATAGGGATGAGGACTTGAGGCAACTTTTTCTAAATCCTCTGGCGTATAACTGGTATAGATGGGCGTTTCTGTTTCTTTGGCTTTTTTTAAATAAGCCCTATCTTTATATTTGCTGGTTTTAGTCACGCCATAAGCCGAATCATTTTTGATGTTATGATGTTTTTTTTCCATAAATGCCAGCAAGTCCATTTCACTTTCGCCATAACCCGTCATGAGTTCCACGGAAAGGCTTAAAGATTCATTTTCGCAAGCATATTCATCAGGAAATTTTTCTTTACCATTATCAATATTCATCACTGCCATTTGTACAAATCGACTATTTCCACGCAGTGAATTACTTTTTATTCTCACTTTACCATCTTTAGGAATTTTCTTATTTGGAAAGGATATAGGGTCTATAATTTTTGCATCAATGCGTTGTACGCTAGTTTTTAATGCTGCCAATAAATCTTGTTCTATAGCTTTTATACTGTTTTCATCCTGATAAAAATCCTGATAAATACGATAAGCTTCAGCAATCGTGATCGTTTTATTTTCGGGAAGTTTTTGCTCCAAAAACTCAAACCATGCCTTGCTGCTTTGCAGACTAAATAGGCCATTTAAAAACTTAGCATTGCCCAAGCATTTACCATTTTTCACATGCTCAGACAAAGCCGATATATAAATGTTTGGTGTAGAATTTTGACCAAAACGATCTAACCGCCCCATTCTTTGCAACCAATTTTCTGCATTGGTAAATTCAGTGATCATTTTATTGCAAGTGATGTTGAGTGATGCTTGAACAATCGGTCCTGCACGTAAAACGTCAAAAGCTTTGCTACCATCTTCTTTAAATGAATCATACACCTTATCAAACAGTTCTTTTCTATCTGTTTGCTTAAATTTTGAATGGATCAAAATAGCATTTTCATCACCTTGATTTTTAATGAAGCTTTTTTGCGCTGCTAGAGCCGTATTGCTAATCACAAATGTATTCTGTGATTGCTGTTGATAGAGGGGATTGCTTTCATCTTCTATTGTTTCATCAAACGTTTGAAATTCTATGTTGTATCGACTTTGATTAAAGCTATCCATGCTCACAATATCATCTTCATCCAAGCCTAATAATTCTCGAACAAAATAATAATTGGGTGTCGCCGAGACGAGTAGGGCATGATTATTTCTGCTCTGCAATGATTTACAGGTGACCAACTCTGCAAATAATAAATTAAATCCAGCCATAGGAATATATTCATGGTATTCATCAAACACGACATGAGCATTCATATACTGAACCAATCCTGTGACTTTTGAATGCGTTGTAATGGTGTTGATGACTTGGTCAATCGTGGTCAACACAATATCGCCTGAAAATTCTTCATTTTCTGGTGTGGGCGTTTCTTTTCCGTGTTGATAAAAGGTTTTAAACTCACCTGTACATATTTCAATCTTGGTGTTTGGAAGATATTCATGACTCGTTAAATCATTCACCAAACCTTGGCAAACTTGCACCCTTGGGCATATCCAAATAATTTTTTTAGCATGGTTGCTTGCAGCCCACTCCAAAGCAATTTTCGTTTTTCCGCAGCCCGCAGGACCTTGCAAAACACCAACGCTGACATCTATATCATTCAATGCTTCAACAGCCTTGGTTTGCTCTCTATTTCTATCACTATTTGGATAATTGCGTTCAAACCCTTGCAAACACGTTTGTATATCAGCTTTCAATCCTCTTTCCATTAAGAGTGCTTTGTCTAAAAGCTCATGCAAAGTCCCGTGTTCAATGTGAGAATTTAACGCATCGGCACTAAGCCCAGACACAATTCTATCCGCAGTGACAACGACTGTCCTTGCGATATTGTTTCTAGCATTCAAATTTACATTATCTTTAAAGTCTTTAATCGCTACATTTTCGCCATAGCTTTTATAGTCAGCTAAGAATTCTTTTTTAACACTGTAGAGCTTATTATCATCAGCTCGTTTTACACAGTCCGTTATTTTTAAATTGATACCATATTTTATAATCATATCACCCAATAATTTGATCATGCTATGCGTTACTGGAATGATTTTATTGACTTCATTTGATGTGAGCTTGTTATAGACCCCATCTAGTTTTTTAAGTTCCTCTTTTCTGACTGGTTTCGTGTGATGCCAATAAATACAATGTTTAATCAAAGTTTTATTACATCCATTAACCGACTTATCGTTATCATCATCAAGCAAAGCATAAAGCAACAATGATATTTCGTTATGTCTTGGGTGCTTTTCAAAAGAAAACTGCCCTGTTTTCTTATCTATATGTTGACCTTCTTCGGGTATTTTATCGATAATCTTTTTCTTGGTTTTATCCATAATCCATTGCTGAAATGCAGGATCAATCTTACCCATATCATGCCAACATCCTGCGACAAAAATAGCCTTCGCAAGCGTGTTATCATCTGTCAGTTGTTTGCATAATCGATAAGCCAAATACCCCACAGAAAAAAGATGTTGGGCTAATGGCTGTTTCTTCGTGTTGGCATAATAATCTTCTATATTCACTTCAATCCCATCCATTTTCAGTATGTTTTCTTGGGTTGTATAATTCACCGGCACAAGCCCTTGAGCATTAAACTTATTTCGATTACCCACAATCCACACCAACTCACTGCGGCTTCGGCTGCGTAACCAGTGGCAAGAAACCGCTGTATTTTTGGAGGCTGTACTACGGAGCAGGGTTTTCACGGATTCAAGACCTTCGTTGGTAATCACCGTTTGCCATGTGTTGCTGCCGATACGGTTGGCAAAGGCATCCAGTACGCGACGTGTTTTAGCCAGTGCTTTTTTCTCACATTGGGAAACAAACGTCACCATCATGATTTGATCATCCCAGACTTGCCCCTTCTTTGCTCAGTCGCTTCACCGTATCAAACATGAAATCCAGTGCTTTGTGTGTGGTGAAGTTTTGCAAACACTGTTGACGAAACTCTTGCTCGGTTGCCCCTTCTTTGGCGCAAATAAAGGCCCAAGGTAAAATCAAGGTATCTTTGATGAGATCGGCGACATCAAAGACCAGTGCGCCACGTCGTGTTTTCCCATGAAAAACCGCGAAGCCATGCGGAATGCCCAACACCCATAAGGTGGTTGCAGCAAGTCCGTAAGCCAGATAATTACCGTGACTTAAAAAAGCATTGGCATCATCAGTCTTGGCATGGTCACGCGTGAAATCTTTTGTGTTGGTTCGATGAGCGGCAATTTTATAGAGTGTCTTGGTCAGTTGCGCTTCAACCAGTAACAGTTCGGTGACATTCACAGACTGTTCTATTCTCGTTGAAAATGTGTTGATGGCTCGCGCTGTCTCCGCATCATCCACATAAAAACCTTCAGCCTTCAGATCCTTATCCCGACTCCAGATACGTTGCAAATATTCAATACGCAACTGCTGAAACTGTTTTGCAACATGTAAACGCTGTTCATCATCAAACCACCAAGACAACCAGCCCTGCACATATTCAGTGGGGCGGTATTCACTTTGCGGTGATAGCCATTCGATTTCATTGGCTGCAATAAGTGGTGTTGCGCCGCCACCACTAAATCCGACCAGAACCCCTGCTGATGCCAACATACGCATGGCGGCTTGGGTAATGGATGTACCTGTTCCAAGCAAGATACAAGTCGTATTCGCAATCGGGATATTCCAATATTGTTTATCTTTTTGCCCTTCGGTTAAATACAACACACGCCCATCTTTTTGCATCACACGGCACTTTTCCAAATAAAAAATATTCGCCCGCTTAGAATGCAGAATAGCCTTTAAGTTCTTTGGCGTTAAATCTTTCATAAAGCCTCTTTGGAAAACATTATAGGGTTAAATAACACGTGAAATGACTGGCATCGGAATGGTTTAGGTTTTAAGCTCTATGAATAAATTCGCCACAAAACGTGATGGAAATATAACCTTAAGATCTACTATAAATCAAATAATAAAAAATTATATCAATTTTAATTGGCTTGGATGTATCATAGGAACAAATGACCAATAAATCATAGCTCTTTAAAATTCACTGTAATATCAGTAACTTACAATCATTCAGAAAAGGATAGGTAAAAACGCTTATTTTTAGGGTAAAGCCTTGTTGTAACTTACTTTTTGCTGACATGATTCGGGTTCACTGCCGCACAGGCAGCTTA
>JAUZQM010000130.1 GCA_030950985.1 Mariprofundaceae bacterium
CACAGCTCAAATAAAAATTACAAATTGTAAAGAACATCCTATCACCAAAACAGCTAAGCCGTCTCAGCGAGGGCGGCGAAATATAGCGGCACATTTCCCCATGTAAAGCTTTTATTTTTGATATAAAAAAAGCGACGAAAAATCGCCGCTTTTTTTACCCATCACATAGACTAATTAATCATCCCAAGAAGGATAACCTGGAATCACAACCGTATCATCATCAAAGATACCTTTCTCTTTGGCTTCACGATGACATTTTACACAATAGCTTAAAGAACGAACTTTTTTATTGCCTTTAATCAACTTCGCAGGAATCTCACTATGCTTGTGCTTAATATAAGGTACATCAGTAATACGCAAAGGTGTTGAACCATCACGAAGCGAGCGTCTAATTTTAATCGAACGTTTGTAATGAGAGTCATCCGCAGAATTACGAACAAGAAAATCTAAAATATCACGACGATCACTCTCATCCATTTCAGCATTTTCACCAAAATGGTTTTCCAATGACTTGGGAGCCAAGAGTTTTTTCCATGAACGTGCTGGCAAAAGCCCTGGGAAATATGCAAAATGACATTCAGCGCAGTTGGATTTATAGACGCTATTAAAAACAGGCTTCACTCCCTTAAAGCGAGGGATGCCGAAAAAATTATCACTTGCAAACGCCGCTTGTGCAGTAAAAAATGCAGTGAATAAAATTAAAAAACGAATCATCATAAACCTTCCTTATTGTTGTTGGAGATAGGTTAAAATATCCCCTTTTTCTTGAGCCGTACACACACGTCCCATGACCCATTTGCAATTGCGACGAAACCATTTCCGTATTTTTTTAGCTTCACTAAAACGCTGCGGATTAACAGACAATGCCATTGGATCAATCACTTTACCCGTACGGATATGCTCGCCTGACTTGCTTAAATCAACACCATGACACGCCTGGCAACTACGATTCTTAGTATTTTCAGCACCTTCAGGCGCTGCATACTCCTTGTGCCACAAGGCTTCTCCTGCTTTGGCATCAAAGTTTTTCGCACCATCCACCTGGTAAGTTTTCAACATCTCTGGAATAAGATTTTCAGCCATTGCTGCAGGGGCAAAAAACAGCATCCCCATCATTACACATAAAATACGCATTAAATTCTCCTTTACCATTCTAAATAAATACCCGTTGCCATCAATGCCGCGCCTGCAATACCTGCAGTAGCATGCCCATTGGTTCCAGTTCCTGTTACCTTAGGTGCTTTCGAAATCGCATACACATAACCCGCTGTACCTAAAATCGTCAGTAGCATATGTAAAGTATCTGGATCCATGACATCTGTTTCAATATCATCAAAATGCAAAAGCAAGCCCGATACAATCGCAGCACCACCCAAAGCCGCAGCTGCCGTAGCTGCATACGCATGCATTGTGTTTTGAGCATTGGTTTGTGTCGCTGCTGTTGTAGCAGTTCCTTCTGATCCTCCAGGTGCAGTAATCCCTGTAATACCAGCTGCAATAATTGAACCTAAGCCCAAGTACATATGCATTTTATTGCCAGTGAAATAAGATTCTTCAAAGGGCTTATCTGGAATATCAAGTTTTTGATAACCATCTTGCTCACCCGCATACACTTGCGATACGCTGAACAAAACTGCCATCACTCCCCATATCATACACTGCTTAACTTTCATCATTCAATTCCCCCTTACATTTTTTCCCAGTGACCATGGCTTTCACCAAATTCTCACGATGTTGAATGCAAGCTAATAAGACACCTAAAACATGCAATACAATAAACCCTATCAAAATATCAGGCAACCATTTATGTAGATCCCACATTTGCTGCGCTAAGCCATCACTCGGCATCACATTTAACCACCAAAGCGGCCCTTCATACTCACCCCAAGCTTGATAGATCAAACCTGCTGTCACCAACAAAAGCAAACCGCCAATCAATGCAAACACCATCACAGAACCTGCCGGACTATGCCCTTCATAATGCGCGGGTCTACCTTGAAAAATGCCCTTAACGTGCATCCAAACGACCACGGGCGAATACATAAATTGACTGAATTTTCCGTAGCCATGACTTAAAAGACCATAAAAAATGCGTGCCATCAATAATAGTGTCACGCCATAACCCAATATCATGTGCCAATCATCATCACCTGTAGAAGAGGTGATATAAGCCAAGATGAATAAAATCACCAAGCTCCAGTGGAACATACGTATAAATAAACTCCACACAACTTGTGAGTTCGCCATCATCTTACCCCTTCAATCATATCAATCATCATCTTACCCCTTCAATCATATCAATAAGCATGATTGTCATATTCAAGCCTGCGCAGACTACAAAAAAACCATTTCGTTTGTGTGACACATATCACAGCATACAAGATGCTATTTATTCCCAAGCTTCTAAAATATTTGAAAAATGTGCTTTTTCTTCACTCTCAATCGTCAAGTAATTGTGAATACTTTGCATTAAATAGGCATAAGTCTCGTGATTCAAAGCCCCTTGAAACAATTGCCAACGCAAGAAAATCAACAGTATGGAACAAACATCCGTTTCACAGTGATCCCGAAGCACTGACAACGCACCTGATTCAAACAACTCCCTTGCATTTTCTTCACTCAATACCCGTGGAACATGAAATACCGCAGCAATTTCACTAAGAGAGCAGCGTATTGAAGCGCCATAATCAGATAATACTTCCAATAAATCAACATGATATACTGAAGAATAACGTGACTCATAATGATTCCAGCGATCCCCTGATGAAACCCACTTAGAACAAGATAAACCATGCACCATCGCTCGATACTTTAAAACAGGTATGGCAAAACCACGCCCATTAAAACTCACCAAACGCGGCGTGCGTGTTTCAATTAAATGAAAAAAACCTTCAAGCAACTCTTTTTCAGAGCTTTCTGATGTACCACCACTGGCAATACGCTTTAGCACCCATTGCGTACCATGCTCATCACGTTCAGCCACCAAATAAGCATAACTAATCACCACGACTTGATGAAATGGATGGCGAGGAAAATCACTTTTACCTTCATTTTTTTGCAAAAAATAATCCATCACATCATCACGAGCCTGCTGATCAGACCATTCAGGATGCTCTAACAAACGGCGCGCTGCTTCTGCATCAGGAACCGTTTGAATATTAAAAACCAAGGTATCTTTCATCATTTTTTTGCCCTACTCATCTTCAACGTTTTTCTACCACCCAGCAACCATGTACTCACAAAATAAGTCCCCGCTGCCAAAACAATGACCAGAGACAACCACACAAATTGAGTCAGTTTTCCCACATCAGGAAATGCCCACATGTGTCCAAAACCATATAAAACAAGAAACATTAACAACGTCCCTAAAATAGTGTGCGATACACCTCGGATGCATTCAACTCCAAAAAGTCCACCGTGTTGACGATGAATACGCCGCCATAAAAGTCCAACATTCACAAAAGAAGCCAAAGCCGTTGCCAGTGCTAGACCAACATAACCCAAAGGCTTCATAAGCAGTAACGCTAAGATGATGTTTGCAAGCACACTAATCGCTGCATAGCGCATCGGTGCTTTTGCATCTTGTTCTGCATAACATGCAATGGATAAGACTCGCGCCCAACAAAAAGCAAGCAAACCCACCGCATAGGCTTGCAAGGCATAACTGGTCGCTTTCGCATCTTGCGCATCAAATTTTCCATACTCAAACAAGGTCCGAATAATGGGTTCTGCCAAACACAACAAACCGACCATGGAAGGCAGCGTCAACCAAAGTAACCAGAGCAAGCCTTGTCGCAATTCATCACGCGCCTCCGTCAATCGTTTTTGGGCGATATGATCGGACAATGTTGGCAATAATACCGTGCCCATAGCAATGCCAAACAACGCCAGTGGTAATTGCACAATACGATCTGCATAATATAAATAAGAAACCGCCCCTGAAGGCAATAAAGTCGCCAAAATCGTGCCAACCAAGATGTTAATTTGCACAGCCGCAATACTTAGTACCGCAGGGCCAAACAATAGCATCGTTTTACTAATCGCTGGCATACGCGGTCGCCACGTCGGTTTCGGTATCCATCCAATACGTTTCAAAGCAGGAAATTGAATGGCTAATTGCAACACGCCTCCCAATACCACACCCACCGCCAAAGCTTCCGCAGGATTGTGAAACGATGGTGCAAGTACAATCGCTGCAAAAATCATCGCAATATTAAGTAACGCAGGGCTTGCTGCTGCCACTGAAAATTTACGATAAGCATTCAATACTGCCCAAGACATCGCTGCCAAGGAAATCAATGCCAAATAAGGAAACATCCAACGAGCAAGGTGCAAGGCTTGCTGCCAACGTTCAGGTTCATCGTGAAATCCAGGGGCAAAAAGCAATAATAACCACGGCATCATCAACACACCCAATACCGTCACAATCAACAAGACCGCCAACAACATACCTGCCAAAGCATTCAAATAAGCATGGGCATCTTCTTCACTTTTTTGACGTTCTTCCGCCAAAATAGGTACCAATGCCACTGTCAACGTGCCTTCTGCAAACATACGACGAAAGAAATTCGGTAACTTTAACGCTACAAAAAAGGCATCCGCTAAAGGGCTCGCTCCCAACAGGCGTGCAATAAAAATATCTCGCACAAAACCCAGCACACGTGAAAGCATGCTCCAGCTCCCCACTTTTGCCACCGCCTTTAACACGCTGGAAGAGAGGGAATTTGACTTGTTTTGCTGCAAACTCATAATGCGCGACCCTTTTTGCACAGGAATCTATTAGACTGATTCATATCTAAGAGACTTCTAGCGTTACCTATTTTTGAGTGGGCAAGCGTGCAGAGCAAGAAGCGGATTGCAATCACTCTGTGATTGTTCAAGTTTTATGGGTAGAAACCCAAGGGGGTGATGTTGATATGCCAGGAGTAAGAGTAAATTCCGAAGAGCCGATTGAATTGGCGATTAAGCGTTTCCGTAAACAAGTGGAACGTGGTGGTGTTATTTCTGATTGCCGTCGTCGTGAATGCTATCAAAAGCCTTCCGTTGCAAAGAAATTTAAAGAAGCAGCTGCCCGTAAGCGTTTGATGAAACGTTTACGCCGTGTTCGCATGCGTGAAAACCGCGAATATTAAGATTAAGCCAATGGTTTAAACTTTGATCAATAACGCCGAGCCTTTGTGTTCGGCGTTGTTGATTTTACCCCCCATCTCTCCCCACACACCTCACCCACACCTCACCCACACCTCAACAATCAGGAGTCTTCCATGCTTCAACAAATCACCGATGATATGAAACAAGCCATGCGTGATAAAAATAAAGTGAAATTAAGTGTCATTCGCATGTTACGTGCGGCTTTAAAAGACTTTGAAATCAAGCTGGGTCACCCCTTAACACAAGAAGATATTATGGCTGTCGTGGGTAAAGCCATCAAACAACGCAAAGATGCTGCCTCACAATATACAGATGCCAATCGATCTGATTTGGCTGAACAAGAATTGGCTGAAATTGAATTTTTGAACATCTACCTACCTGAACAATTAAGTGATGATGAAGTGGCTCAAGCCGTGCAACAAGCCATCTCCGAAAGCGGCGCAACATCCATGCGAGATATGGGTAAAGTCATGGCTATTTTACGCCCTAATATTGATGGTCGTGCTGATATGGGCATCGCATCTTCACTGGTGAAAAAAGCTTTACAGGGCGCGTAAACACACTTTATGGCGCGTTTCTCACCCACTTTTATTGATGAGGTTTTATCCCGCACCGATATTGTTGAGATTGTTGCCAAGCATGTTGAACTCAAACGTTCGGGTTCCAATTGGATGGGCTTATGCCCTTTTCACCATGAAAAAAGTGCTTCTTTTTCCGTATCTGCTGACAAACAGTTTTTTTATTGTTTTGGCTGCGGAAAAGGTGGCAGTGCGTTTCAATTTCTCATGGAACATGATGGTTACTCCTTTCCCGAAGTCGTCACCTACCTTGCGGAAAAAGCAGGCATGGAACTGCCACGCGAGCAAGACTATGATCGCAAAGAAGAACAACAAAAAGCCTCTGAACGTCAACAAGCGCTCGCACTTTTAGCGCAAACATCGCAAGCCTTTCAAACACAACTGCAAGCGCCAACATCCCAACATGTACAACACTACATTCAACAACGTGGTTTGCCTGACCATATCATTCAGCATTATCAACTCGGCTTCGCACCTGCGGGTTATGGTTTTATGGCACAACACTTCGGCAACCATGAAGACACGTTGATGGCATTGGAACATATTGGCATGTTGTTTAAGGGCGAGCGTGGTTACGGGGATCGTTTCCGAAACCGTTTCATCTTTCCGATTCGTGATCGACGTGGCGATATTGTTGGCTTTGGTGGTCGCACAATGCAAGATGATCATGCCAAATACCTCAATTCACCTGAAACGCCCTATTTTCACAAATCTGAATTACTCTATGGTTATTCCGAACACCGTGAACATATTCGCAAACGAAAAAGATTGGTAATTGTCGAAGGTTATATGGATGTCTTGGCGCTCGCAGCGTTTGATTTACCCATTGCCCTTGCACCCCTTGGCACAGCCATTGGCGAATCCCAACTTCGTCAAATTTTTCGTTTATGCGAGTCCCCTATTTTTTGCTTTGATGGTGACAGAGCAGGTTATCAAGCCGCATGGCGAGCTTTGGAACGCATGTTGCCGTTGTTAAAATCTGAACATCGCCCACGTTTTTTATACCTACCTGATGGTGAAGATCCTGATAGTTTGGTACAAAAAGAAGGTAAAGAAGCCTTTGAATACCGCTTAGAACATGAAGCAGCTCCCACTTTGGATACTTGGTTATTAGGCTTGCAACGCTTGGCTGGTTCAGGTGCCGATGGTTTGGCACGCATGGCCAAAAAAGCGGATAAAATGCTGTCCACCATGACCGATGACTACCTGAAACAAGCATGGACATTGGAAGTTGAGAAGAAAACATCCATACAATTGCAAGTTTCCACGGCAAAACAGCCTGTTTATCATGCCCCTGTACGGACAACATTACGCGCCTTGCCATCCATGCTATCTGAAAGTTTTTTGGCTGCATTGTTACAGAAATCAGAACGTATCAGCCAATTACCCGATGAAGCAAAGGACTTCATCCTTGACAATAAATACTATCATAAGATATACACGCAGGTTTTTTCACAGCAAGGATCCGAAGCATACAATAGTATAACATCAGCGAGGCAATGGCAGCGGGATTTTCCCGAAATAGCCGACAATATTTCCCGTTGGATGACTCAGGAACCTGTGAGTGATTTAGAATTCACCAGTCTTGTACTGGATATGCGCACCCTATTATTGGGACAAAAAATGACGATGAGCCATGATCTTGCAGAAATTGCGGCGTTCAAAAAGCTCGAAACCATGCTAAAACATGAACAAAAAGAAATAAACGCTGAGATGGATGGTCAGCGCAGAGGTAATGAATGAGACGTTCGAAACAGCCAGCGATACGCATTAAAGAATTAGGAAGTTTGGTCGCTAAAGGTAAAGAAGCTGGATACATCACCTATGAAGAACTCAACAAACATCTGCCCGAAGGCTTAGTTTCAGCAGATCGCATTGAATCCGTCATCAATACATTCACTGAAATGAATATTGAAGTCGTGGATCCAGAACGCGCACCGACTGGCGAATATGCCATGCGTAAGGATCGCTTGCGTAAAGAAGATTCTGCCTTACGCGCCGATACATCTCAACTTGGCACAGTTGTGCGCATTGATGATCCTGTACGCATGTATTTGCGTGAAATGGGAACGGTAGAACTGCTCACGCGTGAAGGTGAGATTGAAATTGCTCGTCGTATTGAAGAAGGCAAATTGCAAATGCATGAGTCTATTTGCTTATGCCCTGCGACTTTCCGTGAAATCATGTTTTTGGGTGAACGCGTGATTCAAATTCGTGATGAAGCGCTTGAAAATGACGAAGAAATGAACTTTCGCGATATTCTTGATGTTGATGACAAAGTGATCAATGCCGCTGCCATCAAAGAATATGAAAAACGCCTCAATAAAACTGAAGACGACGATGAGTTAGATGAAAAAAAAGCCATGTCTCCAGAGCAACTTTCCAAGGCAATCAAAGAACGTCGTGCCACACCTGATGGCACACCGATGGAAGAAACCGTCATCACCAAAGCAGAACAGCTAGAAAAAGCACTGGTTCATTTTGAGGCTGCCAAAAAACTTCATGATAAATTTTTAAAAGCTAAAAAACGTTCTGATCGTCATCCCGAGGATGCAACTTTGGGACTTATTTCTCACAAACTTTTACACCAAATGTTAGATGAAATTGTAGCCATTCCTTTTTCTAACAAGCAGTTAGAAGCCTTGGTTCAACGCTTCAAGAATGCCGTCAGTCGTGTGAGAAAATATGAGAGTACCATTCGCGATTTTGCCTTAAAAGCCAAAATGCCGCGTAAATTATTCTTAGAAAGCTTTATCCAATATGAATCCGATGATCGTTGGTTGGATATTCTTGAAAAAGAACATGCAGAGCGTCCTTGGGTCGAGCTGATTCAACCCTTTGGTGCTAAAATTCGTGAAAATCAACGCCGTTTGCATCGCGTTGAGCAAGAAAGTGAATTGGGCATCGCCGAATTGAAAAAAGTCGCTCGTAAACTCACGATGGGTGAAGCAAAAATGCGTCAAGCCAAACGTGAAATGATTGAAGCAAACTTGCGCTTGGTGATTTCTATTGCCAAAAAATATACCAATCGTGGCTTGGGTTTCTTGGATTTGATTCAAGAAGGCAATATTGGCCTGATGAAAGCTGTGGATAAATTTGAGTGGCGCAGGGGTTATAAATTCTCTACCTATGCAACATGGTGGATTCGCCAAGCCATTACCCGTTCGATTGCTGACCAAGCACGCACGATTCGTATTCCTGTACACATGATTGAAACCATCAATAAAATCATGCGCATTTCCCGCCAAATGGCACAAGAAACAGGGCGTGAACCAAGCCCAGAAGAACTGGCTGAACACTTGGAAATGCCTATTGAAAAAGTTGAACAAATTCTTGAGGTCGCTAAAGAGCCTGTATCATTAGATACACCTGTAGGTGATGATGATGACACGAGTTTGGGTGATTTTGTACAAGATACCAAAGCTGAAAACCCTCTGGATACCGCGGTAATTGAAGCCTTACGCAAATCGACGCATGAGGTCTTAGAAAACTTAACCGATAGGGAACAAAAAGTGCTTCGCATGCGCTTTGGT
>JAUZQM010000131.1 GCA_030950985.1 Mariprofundaceae bacterium
CGGGGAGTTGATCGCCGAGATTCTGGACGATGATCTGGCGGTAACAGACAGCGAAACATCAATTGAGTTGAATTTCGCAGTTTTAAAGTTTAAACATACAGTGAAGAAGAAAAAATCATGAAATATTCAACTGTAAAATCCAATGGTAGACCCCATTGATTATGATTTCTGAAATTAGTGGTGTAAAAAGTAAGATTAATAGCCTCAATTTATTTGGAAAAGTTTGATGCTTCAAAAAGCAAAACATTGGCTGCCAATTCTTACTCGATTTTTGGGTGGGCAGGCTATGGTTCAAATAATCAATTTTGCTACCGCACTTATATTACTGCGGCTGCTTTCAATTGAGGAATATGCGCTATTTATAATTGCTAATTTATTTTTAAATATAGGTTCAACTGGTTCAGACCTCAATCTCTCTAATGCTTTAGTGACTTATGGTGCGAGGATTGTGGGTGACAGAAAAGGGTTGAGTGGTTTATATGCGTTAATCGAAAAGATGCGCACCAAGCTGTTCGTATTAATCACATTGATCATCTGCATCATTGCTCCATTCACAATTAGGGGACATGAATGGAGCTATCTAATTGTTTTAGAGATTTTGATAACAGTATTATTGATCGTTTGGTTTCAACAAAAAGTCACTATGCGGACAATGATTTTCAATATCCATCACGATTCGCTTGGAATATTTCAAACGTCAATGACGGGTGCGTTAACGCGGTTAATTTGTTCAGCCGTTTTTTGTTTCTTTTTTCCATTTGCAGTCGTGGCTATATTAAGCGTATTTTTGTCGGCATATGTATCTGCATGGATAGCTAAAAAACGTTGTGCTATCTATCTTGATGAGGCATCGAATCCGGATGTGAGTTGTAAAGAAAAGGTCAATAAATACATTTATCCAATGATGCCAGCAGCAGTCTACTATCTTTTTCAAGGGCAAATATCGATATTTTTAATAAGTATATTTGGAGATACCAATTCCATTGCTGAGCTTGGGGCATTAACTAGATTTGGACAGGTTTTTTTACTAATTGGGGCGCTTAATGGCTTTCTATTCCAGCCAATCTTTTCGAGGATCCAAAATCGGAAAGAATTTATTCAAAAATCTGCGCTTGTGATGGGCATTCTCATTGTATTTTTTTATTTGGTAATGTTGAGTGCCTATGTGAAACCTGATTGGTGGTTGCTATTATTAGGCGATAAATACGCAAATTTGCAGGATGAGGTGCCAATAGCTTTTGCAGGGCCAATAGCAACTTATATGTACGGCATGTTTTTCGCTATGTTGGTTTCACGTGCCTTTACTCAAGGTCAGAATTGGTATGTGTTGGCAACATTGGGTGCACAAGTTATTTTTATAATAACAGTTGGAGTTGATACTACGCATAATGCTTTGTTATTCAATTTCGTTAGTGCTGCAACCTCGATGCTGGTTCAATTAGCTTTAGTGGTTCTTCTACTTAAAAAATGGCGATAGCAATTATCCCTAATGTCAAAAGGATTCATACAAAAAAATGGATAAAAAAATGACACTTAGTATCGTAATGCCTATTTATCAAATAGCTAAACGCTTCAATTTTCTGAAGCAAGCATTGGAAAGCTTAGCTAAACAAACATACGAACAGTTAGAAATAATTATAGTCGATGATGGTAGTAAAGATAATACTGTCGACTTGGTGGATTCATTTATCAAGTGTAATGATTGGAAGTATAAGAATAGTACAAAACTTATTTCGGTACCTATTAATGCTGGTGTAAGTATAGCAAGGAATTTGGGAATATCTCACGCTAGTGGTGAATTGATTGCATTCCTCGATTGGGATGACTTGCTTTTTCCGCAATATGCTGAAAAAGTAGTTGATACATTTATAAGTAATCCCAGTGTCTATGTCGTACTTCCTTCTGGGTTATTTTATGTCAATTATTATGGACATGAAAAAGCAGGATTACTTGATGTGCCGCAAAATATAAATTCGATGTGCTTTGAAGATTTTAAAGTTTATCTTTTGGAAAATAATTTCCCCGCCCCAATGGGTAGTGGAATATGTGGAAGGGCTGAGCTATTTAGTGATCAAAAGATTAAATTTGATGCTTACTTAAGTAAAAAAACAGCAGAAGATATTTTATTGGGGTATCAATTACTGGAGAATGGAATTAGACCATATTTTATTCTCGATGAGCCAATTGTATTGGTGCGTGCTTATCTAAATATAGCTAGTAGAGGGAGAGGGGCAGTATTGCAAAATTTCGAATTTGATGCATTTAAATATATATACTCGCGCTGTACTCATTCATTGATTATTCATGTAAGAGAAAAAAGTGAATCAACATACATTAGAATCAAAAATAAGCATGATCTTACGTATGCAACTTTTGAAATTAAGAAACTGCTCTTAGAATCAGGCATGAGGCAAGCCTTTTCCAAATCATGGCGATCAGTTGCATTGTTAAAAAAATTTATGTACTACGTTTTATTTTTGCGAGTAGATCCCTATCTGATGGGTGCTCTCTACCCTCTATACGTTTATTATAAAACCCAGAATCAAACTAAATCACTGGCGACTGCAAAAAACTATTTGGTGGAACTTGAAGGCATGGGAGAATGAAAATATTTGATGCTTCCTTCTTATCACGAGCAATATTCAAGTTGAGGTATCAAATATTTGGGTTAGGGTATTTACGTTCACTATATTGGAAAATATTGGGAATGAGAATTGGGCACTCGACAAGAATGGCTAAAATATTTGTAAGTTGGCCACACCAAGTTTCAATTGGAAATAATTGTTTATTGGAACATTATATATATTTCCATTTTGACGGTATATATCGGATTGGGTCGTCTATAGTTATTGGTGATAGTGTATTTATTGGCACTGGCTGTGAATTTAATATAAGTGACTCTGTAATGGTTGGAGATAATTGTCTGATTGCTTCGGGCTGTAAATTTATTGATCACAATCATGATTACTCTAAGCGGGATATGCCTATCAATACTCAATCCTCTTGCGTCAAGGGGTGCATCATTCTTGAAAATGATGTTTGGCTAGGAGTTAATGTGGTGGTACTTAAAGGAGTAACTATTGAAAAAGGATCAATAGTGGCAGCGGGTTCTGTGGTCACAAAGTCAATACCTTCTTATGAGATTTGGGGGGGGGTTCCCGCAAAAAGAATAGGTAATCGCCCTTGATTTGCATCGCTCTGAATGTTTGACACTTAAAGGAAAAATAATGAATTCTATTTTCGTATCGCACCCCGGCCTCCAACATTCGCACCAACTTGCCTTGGCTTTGCATGAACGTGGTTTATTACAAGCTTTTTGGTCGGGTGTCCCCGTTATTTCTGAAGGCGAAAAAGCACCATTTTACCTGCCAAATTCTTATGCTCGAAAGATGAAATACGTTGCTATACCTTCTGAATTTCGATGTCATCCAATGTTGTTTCAAGTGTTATTTCGTTCAGGTATTTTTCTCCCCAGTTACTTCTCTCGTGATGACTTTTCTCATCGAATGTTTCATTTATACGACTGGTGGATATCCAAACATATTGCACAGATTAAACCCAAGGTGGTCGTGGCATACGAAAATTCAGCCTACCACACTTTTCGTGCTGCTAAAGCAATTGGTGCACAGTGCATCTTGGATGCACCCTCCTTGCATCATATCACTTCTGCAAAATTGATGAAGTTTGAACAAACACCTTATTTAGCTGAAATAAATCGGCGTAAAGATGAAGAGGTGGCTTTGGCAGATTTGGTCCTGACTTGCTCTCCAATGGCTGCAGAAAGCTATGTCGGAAATGGTGTGTCAGCGAATAAAGTGCAAGCGATGTTGTTGGGAGCAGACCTGCCTCAAGGGATGCGTGCGTGGCAGCACCACAACGAGCCATTGAACTTTATATTTGCAGGTGCGCTGCTTCATCGAAAAGCGATTGATATTATTTTGAAGGCGTTTAAACGCTTGCATGATGAAGGGTTGGAGTATCGCCTCAGTTTTGTGGGGGGGGAAGGTGAGGCTGGCTGGGTTGAACAAATTGCTGACACACCTTGTGCAACTTACCTTGGTGGCATGACACAGGCAGACATGTATCAACAATTATCGTTGGCTGATTGTTTACTGTTGCCTTCTCGCTACGACTCTTTTGGCATGGTGGTCGCAGAGGCAATGGCATGTGGCACGCCAGCGATTGTTTCTACTCAAACAGGTGCAAAAGCAATGATCGAACAGTTTCCTCAATCAGGTTGGATTGTTGAAGCTGACAATGGAGAA
>JAUZQM010000132.1 GCA_030950985.1 Mariprofundaceae bacterium
GCACTAATCAATTGAATATTTTTCATGCTTCTGCCCTCGTTTTACCGCATAACTTTCCAAAATCACAGAAGTGGCATGGTGGACTCGAATACATCAAATCAGCATCTTTCCTATCAGCTTTCAACGCCTTTTCATCTATTAAACCCGAGGCTTCAACAAGCCCTTCATTTATTTGTTTAAATTGAGAACTCCATGTTTTAGCACCTAAATCCCATACTTCTTTTGCTGACATAAGGCTTTCAGTCACCTTAGATTCAAAACGCGAATCATCCGTAAGAAGCTCCCCTTGGGCTAACATGAAATAAGCACCTGGTGCCCAAGCACCTTTACCCTTGCGTAGTAACCAAGCATAACTGGCCAACTGCAATGCTTTACCTTCTTTTACTTCTTCTTTTTTATACTTGGTCGAACCTGACCATTTCAAATCAATAACAAAGGTATTGCCATCACCATCTTCCAACATCAAATCGATATAACCACGAAAAGGTATGCCATCCAAATCTCTGCCATCCACCTCACCTTCGGTTGCAACTACTGTAAGCCCCGCTTTATCAATGGCTGCAATAAGCGTTTCAACGGCACGACAAACATCAAGTCTATAGCGTTCTTTCTCTAACTCACGGCCAGGCTCTAATAATTCTGCTGCCATCTGAGGCACACGCATATCAAACAATTCAGACGCTTTAGCTTTGGCCGCTTCTGCCTTCCATGTACGTAATGGGGTATAAAGGTCTTCCACAATTTTATGGCATAAAGACCCAATCATCGTGTTACCAGTTGGTAGGCTTAATGAGTCCATAGATCTTAAACCTGCATGATAACTGAATGCCCACTTGCTTGGACAACCCAACATCGTATTCATTTGCGAAAAGGAAAGTTTCTCTGGTTTCTGAATACAATCAGCATCAACTTTCGTATCAATATCCGGCATTGGAAGTTCATACGTTTGCTCAGACGCTAAATTGATACTTCGACCTGCAAAGAAAGCCGTGTCTTGTTTATTGAGTTTATGACCATCTACAATAAGCAGCGCATGCTTAGCTTCTTTCTCTGAATCAGAATCAGATGTATTTACGGCAAAGTAACGAATCTCATCCCAAAGTGGGTGAATTTGTGTCGATACACCTTGTAGGCGGTTTGGCGTTACCAATATCAATCGTTTACCTGCTAAAGTAATCGCTCTACGCCACTGGTCTGTTTCACGTGCACGCACTTGCTCAGAAGCCTCTAAATGGATGCTTAAATCTTGGAGTGCTAAACGTTCTTCATAACTCCAAAATGTAAGTGCCGATTGACCTGGATCAATAAAATTCCACCAAATAATGGTGTCAAATGCATCAGTAATACCACCTGAATCAGCAACCCTTAACCACGGTGAAGCCTGTGTTATATTATTAGGATTTTGTCCACCTTCAGCAATCACCGAATCCAACATACGCTCAACTTGTGCTCTGGGAATTGGTTTTTGGTAATGATCTGCTAACTCAATCATCCTATCCACTTGCGCTAACGCTTGTGCCATGCTGTTCTCTAACTCAGGTTTTTTCAGCCCCTGCTTCACCCACATACACATTGCTTTTAAAGACTCTGGAGGAATACCCTCACTCGAATCAAAACGTAGCCCAGAAAGATGGGTGTTTAAGTCATCCATCATGGCATGCGCTTCTTTCAATGCTTCACTTTCTTGCATGCCTTCTTCAATATTTTTTCCTACTCGAATTTCTATAATTTTATTTTCGGCTTTTAACCATGCATCACCACCAATACCTGGCTCATTTTGAATAGCCCCACGCAAACGCCTTGCGGCAAAGCTTGGTACGGGTGAACTTGGCAAGGACAAAAATGATAAAAGCGAATGTATATTTAAAGGTTTCCATGTGTTTGCCAAAGCGAGCGGTAACACCTGCAAAGCTGCGCGCCAAGCTGAGCGCTGATTATTTCCCAACATCGGCAATCCAGCATTTTGCAAAGCAGAGTCCAATACATCACTTCCCTGCCCTTGAATCATCAATACATTTGCATTGTTTCCCTCATCAGCTTTAAGCCATGATGCAACTGTATTGGCAGCGGACCATTCATCAGGTGTTTGCAAAAGGATAAGGGAGTTATCATCAGCAACCACATCTTTTGACTGCCCATCTGGATTGAGCATAGCCTGCTGTACTGCACCTAAGTTTCCTTGAGCCAGAGCTTTATAAGGTTTCGATTTACTTATCTCTACACCACGGCATCCAAGAACAGCAAAAACCTTACTTAATAAAGCCGGAAGCCCCTTGCCCTCATCACACAACTCAACCTGTTTAATCGAAATAGACTGAATCTTTTCAAGTGCAATTAACACATTTTGCAAACGATCGCCTAACCCCTGCTTTAAATGCTCTGGTAGCACTTCTTCTACAACTGCCAGAGCTTTAAGGCGCGGAGTAAACTGATCAACACTTTGACCTTTCCACCCTGCTAAAGCCAACTCATCTCGCCAAGCCAGCATCTGCTTGGCAGAAGACCAAGCATCGGAAGCATAAGAGTGAACAAAAAAAGAAGCCCCTGGCTTAGCTAACACCTCTGCCATACAATCCATATAACCCTGAATACGTACTGCGTGATGGGCTTCCTTACCTGTAAGACCCAAATGCGTTTCTAAGACATTTAATAGCCCATTAGGCCCAACAAACAACTTGCCAATCGAGGCTTGCCCTGCGCGCACATCACTTGAGGCAACGCCTTGATCATAAGCCATATCAAAAATAATGTGCATTTACTTCTCCCTACTGCTCATGAATTCCCTACTTACGATTCCTTGGGTAATCAAATCCGAATATAGCTCCGAGTGGTCGCCATCAAAGTTCTCCATTCCTCTTTTTGTTAAAGTACCTTTGGGTGGTGTGTAACTAAAAATCCCTTTATTGCATGGGCCTTCGAACCATGAAACATTAAATGCACATAACTTAGGAAAGAAATACATGCCTGCATGACCTGGAACATTGTCATGAATCCACCATGCTAATGGTCTGAAGTCATTATGCTTTTCAAAGTGTTCTAGATAAGCCGGAATCACAATGGTCGCTGTAG
>JAUZQM010000133.1 GCA_030950985.1 Mariprofundaceae bacterium
GCATTGGGGTTTTGGTGACGGCGACTGCGGATCAATGTACTGGCTCTAAATGTGCAGAATTTAAACGCTGCCCACTGATGAAGGCACGTGAAAAAGCCATGCAAGCGGATATTGTCGTTTCTAATCATGCGTTATTATTGGCAGATGCAGCATTGAAATCAGGTGATTTTGGTGAAATTTTACCCAAATTTGATGCTTATATTTTGGATGAAGCACATAGTTTACCTGATGTGGCATGTCAGCATTTTGGTGTGCAACTAGGGCGTATGCGTTTGATTCATTGGTTGAATGATTTTCAAACTATCTTAGATGAATTGGGTGATGAAGAAGCTCTGAAAAAAGAAGCCTTGGAAGCAGGTCGAACACTTTTAGCCTCTTGGGCTGTGTCGAAAATAACAAAAGTGCGTGAAAACTGGCAGGTATTGGTGGATTTGGCAGCCAACCGAAGTGAGCGTTCAGAAGACATCACCAAGTTATGTGAGCGTGCAAAGCTTTTACGTTCTGATATGGATAGCATCATCGAACCACCACAAGGTTTTGTGATGTGGCATGATGGGGAAGGGGAATATTTACGTTATTGGGTTGCTCCCGTTGAAACAGGTCCAGTTTTACAAGAACACGTTTGGGATTTACCTGCATCCTTTGTGTTATTATCAGCAACCTTGCGCGTGTCAGGGAAATTTGATTACGCATGTGATCGTTTGGGTTTAAGTGATGCAACAGAAGTCTTTCACCCATCGCCTTTTGATTATGCAGAGCAAGCCTTAACCTATTTACCACGTCATTTGCCTGATCCTCGCAGTGACGCAGGAAAACAAGCGCAATTGGATGAGATGTTAAAACTTTTGAAAGCAT
Source organism: Mariprofundaceae bacterium (assembly GCA_030950985.1). Classification (GTDB taxonomy): domain Bacteria; phylum Pseudomonadota; class Zetaproteobacteria; order Mariprofundales; family Mariprofundaceae. Next base: position 856 of record JAUZQM010000133.1, read on the forward strand.
CGCAAGGTCGCGCTTTTGTATTGTTTACAGCATGGTCAGCACTCAATTACATGGGGCAAGCCTTGAGTGAACAGTTGGATTACCCTGTATTGATTCAAGGTAAAAGTGGTAGCCGTGATGCCATTTTAGAAAAGTTTAGAAAGGATACCCATTCGATTCTTTGTGGTACACGAAGCTTTTGGGAAGGCGTTGATGTACCGGGTGAAACCTTATCTTTGGTGATTGTCGATAAAGTACCATTTGCCTCGCCCAGTGATCCCTTATTAAAAGCACGTATCACACGTTGCGAAGAAAAAGGTGGCAATGGTTTTATCGATATTCAATTATCTGAAGCGATTGCAGTATTAAGGCAGGGAGTCGGACGTTTGATTCGTTCCACTGATGATCGTGGTGTGATGGCGATTTTGGATTCAAGACTTTATCATAAGTCCTATGGTCGAGAAGTAGCGTTTAACTTGCCTCCAGCACGGATTGTGAATGATATCTTGGAAGTAAGTGCCTTTTTTGAAGCGGAATAAAACATCAAAAAAGGCTTCCACATTGCTAACTATTCAGCTTACCCATTATTCACCCGATGTCAGCGTTAAAAAATGCTCACTTACAGTCGTAAGCTCCACTTTTTCGCCTTGTCATCAGGAAAATTATCGGCAATCTGAACAAGTTACGATCATTTTATTGTTGTGCTGAGTAGTTACCCACATTGAATCGAAGAAGCCTTAAATTATGAATCAGATTTTGGGGATGATATTGCTGTGTGTTCATCCCTCTGGAAGTGCGGCTTTAGCCGCGCCGAATAAAGCATCAAGGCACGGATGAAGCCGTACTTCCAAATTATGCTGAATTTAAATCAAACTGCGTAACAGCAATGATTAAAAAATAAATTGACGTGTCACGGATAGTTCTTCCATATCTGGTAATAATGTTTCACATAAGCCTGTTTCAATCCAATCATCACCTTGACGTTGATAATGGGTCAAGGTAACGACAGAATTTTTACCAATAAAAGCAATCAGTTGACCACCATCTGCAACCATATCTTTAATGTGTTGTGGAATATCTTGAAGTGCCGCAGCTAAAATAATGACATCATAAGTACTGGCAATACCATCATGGGCTTGCATCATTTTGTCATGCATCGCATTGATATGAATCACTTGAACATGATCAATGCCATGTGCGGCGATATTTTTTCGAGCTTGCGTTGCTAATGGTTCATGCAATTCGCAACTGGTAACATCATCAGCATACATGGCTAAAAGAGTGGTTAAATAACCTGTACCAGTGCCTATTTCTAGAATGCGTTCATGACCTTTCAATTGAAGTTGCTGCATGATGTTAGCTTCTTGTAAAGGGCTTAACATTTCTTGTCCACAATCAATGGGCACATGACCTTCCATATATGCCAAACTACGTACATCTTGAGGAACGTAATCTTCACGAGGCATGCTTTCCAATACATCTAATAATTCAGTATTTAAAATCTTACAGCAACGAATTTGGTATTCAACCATATTGTGACGTGCAATTTCAAGCGCTCCAGCTTTAGGCATATTGATTCCCCTTCCTTTAATCCTCAAGTTTTATGTATGTACATGAATACTCAAGCAAGCGCATCATATACCTTTGACATCCTCCCCAAGAATAAATTCGGGGGATTCCTTAAAGCCGTTAGGCAGCAAGGCGTGATTGCATTGCTGCGACCACAGGTTTCTGATTCATCGTAGCTGCTAACGCATCCACTCCACAGACTTTGACGGCATATCCTGCCGCAATTAAAATGTTCCAAGCCGCGTTTCTGTCTGCATTAGCTTGATGGCCGCAGGAAACACACTTGAATTTTGATTGTGAAACACGGTTTTTTTTGGCTGTATGTGAGCATTTACTACATCGCTGGCTTGTATAGGCGGCTGGCACATACTCAACCAGTCCACCTTTCCAACGTTGTTTGTATTCAAGCATGCTCGCAAACATAGCCCATCCTGCATCGAGTATGGATTTGTTTAATCCAGACTTGGCTTTGACATTGATACCGTGTTTTTCACTTGTTCCCTTCGCGGATTTTGACATGCGAGATGTGCCAAGCTTTTCCATGACAATCATGGCGTGGTTATTGCTGATTGTGGTGGTTGCTTTATGCAGCGCATCGCGGCGTATGTTTGAAATCCGTGAGTGGATGACTTGAATCTTCTCCTTTTGTTTGTGCCAAATATTTGAAAACTTTATTTTGCGGGAAAGTGATTGCTGTGCTTTGGCAAGCTGATTTTTCATGTTTCCTAAATGCTTTTACACCCACATAATCTTTGCCATCCGAACATGCCGCTAAAATGGCCACGCCTCGATCAATGCCAACCGCTGATGTTGAAGCGTGGACAGGTTCAGCAAGCTCTTTTTCACAAAGAATTGAAACGTACCAATGCTTACCATTTCTTGAAACGGTTGCCGATTTCATCTTTCCTTCTAGTTCGCGTGACTTCCGCAGCTTCATCCAGCCAAGCTTGGGAAGCTTGACTCGATTTCCAGCTACATCAAAGCCTTGTGGAAATAAAAATGAATCACCTTGTCCTTTCTTTTTAAACCGTGGAAAGCGTTTGTTCGGTTGATTTTTATCAAAGCAATCACGCATAGCACGGTCAAACTGCTTTAATGTTTGAATAAGACTTTGGCTTGGTGCTTCGCTCAACCAGCCCATTTCTTCTGATTGCTTCCAGATATTAACCATACTCCAGTTTAATTCGTGCAAGCACATGATAGGTATTTTACGTTCAAGCCGATCTTTAGTGATCCACAAAGCCTTATTCCAAACAGCACGATTGTGCCCTGCGAAACGCACCATTTCGGCACGCTGTTCAGCGTTCGACTCAATCCGAAACTTATAGCCCTTGCGAATAATCATGCGCGATTGCTGACCTTCTGGTTTTGAATATACTCTTTGATCATATCACGAATAATTTCCTTCAATCTAATTTCAACATCACCAAGCAAAACTTTACGCCTGTATTTTGGGCACCAGACAACATGATATTTATTAGAATAAACGATATTTTTATTGGACTTGAACATGAAATAGATTATATAGAATAGATTAAAATAATGCAATCGCTTATATCCCCATAGCTGAAGCAAGGGGCTTTACGCTATTTTCTAGTAAACCGCAAACAATCTGCAAAAGTATGGTGGTATTGCAAGCGGATATTTTCATTTATTCTGCTACGGGACGAGGCAAAATGAAGTGACGAACCACTTGATTTGTTTTTGCCATAGTTCCAGAAGCAACTATAATATGTCTATCCATACTGATTTCTAAGGCAAGCGGTTTTCCACACGTCACCGATAATATGTGATGTGATGTTAGTTTTAAACTTTGACCTAATTTCAATAAAGCCTCTCGTAATGGCTTGCCTGTTTTTCCTTGTTGATAAATTTGAAGCCAAACATCATCGCTACGTGCGGTGAATACATAATCATGCATCATTTTTTTCTTTGCTTGATTTTGTGTTGATGGTGCTGTGCTAGGCTGAGTATTTTTTTTAATCTTATCATCTTGTTTAGGCGGAGTCGGCTTATTGTTAGGGACTATCAATATATCACTTGATGATTTTTTCGCTTTGACAGAAGAAGCTTCTGACCCAGAGGAAAGTTTGCTGACAATGGGGATTTCTTGGGGGATTTGAGAAGTATTTTTATGTTCTGATACAATCGGCTTCTCATTTAAATTGGCTGCATGCTCCTGCATCATTTGAGATGGAAGTAAGTTGTTTCCCCGTTGATTCAATACATTAAACGCGATAAGTAACACGATTAGAGCGACGAAAAAAATAATCATCCATTTACGATTAGGGGCAATGGGCGGATCTGGAAATGTGACAGGTTTATTTAAGCTATACTGATTGGATTTAAGCTTATCAATGTCATCACTGATATTGCATTTTAAATATTTAGCATACTGTCGTAAAAAACCCAACGCATAAACATCTTCAGGCATGGGTGACCAGTCGCCTGATTCCAATGCTTGAAGATAGTGAATACGAATATTCAATTTTTTTGCAGCATCAGACATCGACATAGAACAATCTAAACGTTTATTTTTAAGTATTTCAGCCACATATTGAAGCGTTTTTTCACGTGTTTCAGCGGGCTTTTCGGTGTTTTTTTCAGGGCTTGTTTCTTCTGTCATAACATCTGTCCTAATCGAATAAGTTCATCATTAGCCCAAGCACGATTGAGCGGTTTTTTCTCTTTTTCAATATAACGCGCCATATATTGTCGAGCTGTACGTATTTGATGTTGTTTCACCAGTATGGCGATCAGACCTTCTAAAGCAGGACGATTGTTTGAATCCTTGTTTAACATCCTTTCATACAAGGCTTGGGCATCATTGAAACGTTGGGTTTGAACATAGGCAGCCGCTTCTCGAAGCTTTGAAATATTTTGTGAAGGCTTGAAAGAACTTGCTTGTTGATAGGCTTGAATAGCACTGTTAAAGCGATGTTGACCCAATAAAGCATCACCCAAATGGATGAGGCTGATGTATTGTTTTTGATAACGAGGATCTTGTAAGGCGATATGAAGATGGACTTCTGCCTCACCGTATCGTTTAAGAACAACCAGTAAACTACCAAAATTCGTTTCTGTTGATGGTCGACTGTGTATAGCCAATGATTGTCTATATAATGCTTCGGCTTTGACATTATCCCCACGAACACGCCAAGCATAAGCCAAGCTATCCAACACTTCGGGTTGTTTGGGTAAAATTTTATTGGAACGCATTAGTTCTTCAAATGCTTTGGGAAGATCACCACTATACAAAGCATTGATGCCCAACTGGAAGTGTATTTTGGCACTTTTGGCAGTTTTTTCAGGGCTAAGATGATGGCCTGTGCTTTGACATCCTGTAAGCCAGAGCAAAAGGAAAGCGAATAGAAAATGCAAGAAATGTCTCATAAAAATCGTTGAACCAAAGCATGAATAGGGCGAATAGCCTCATCATCACATTGTCTTAAATCAGCAAAAATACCATGTTGCAAAGCAGTTTGGCAGCTACATTCGTTCATATTATCCTTTTGCTTATCTGTGTCTTGTTGAAAAAAAATCGATAACATGGTTTGAACCCGATGAACATTGGCTTGCATGATTTCAATGACTGAAGAAACCGAAACATTCTCTTCCTCTTCATGCCAGCAATCATAATCGGTACACATGGCAACCGTGGCATAACAAATTTCGGCTTCACGAGCGAGTTTCGCTTCAGGCATATTGGTCATACCTATGATATCCATGCCCCATTGACGATATAGTTCAGATTCAGCGCGTGTCGAAAACTGCGGCCCTTGCATGACTAAATAAGTGCCTTGATGATGTGTGGTAATGCCTGCATTTTGACATGCTTGTAATAACGGTGCTTGTAATGAGGCGCATGTTGGTTCTGCCATCGAGACATGAGCCACCACAGGACCATCAAAGAATGTTTTTTCACGATTACAGGTGCGGTCTACAAATTGATCGACCAAAATAAAGTCACCGGGGGCAATATCTTCACGCAATGAGCCAACCGCAGAAATAGAAATAATACGCGAAACACCCATCAGCTTCATCGCATATATATTGGCGCGATAATTTATTTTGTGAGGAGGAATCGCATGTGTGTTTCCATGTCTTGGTAAAAAAACAAGCTCTTGTTCATGAAATCGTGCCAATATCAAGGGTGCTGAAGGTTTTCCCCAAGGGGTATCCAAATCGAAAGTTTCAATAATCTGTAAACCTTCAATGTGATACAAACCGCTACCACCAATAATACCTGTGCGTGTGACTGACATGGTTCAAACTCTCCCCAAGTTTTAAATAGTTTTATGATGTTGTTTTTGTTGTATTGGATGATTTAAGCTGACCGCAGGCTGCCATAATATCTTGCCCCCGAGAGCGCCTGACAGTTGCACGAATACCTTTTGAAATCAAGCTTTTTGCAAAGCTATTCATTCGCTCTGTAGGTGTCCCTGAATAAGGGCTATTAGGATATGGATTGAAACGAATGAGATTGATACGTTCACGTTCTGGATTTACAAAATTGACCAAGGCTTGAATATCTTCTTCTCGATCATTGATGCCATCCAATAATAGATATTCCAAGGTGATGTGTCGCTGATGTGCTAAAGGATAAGTATTGAGGCATTCACGCAATATTTCCAATGGATATTTGATATTGATAGGCACTAAAATATCACGTTCACTATTGATGGCAGAGTGCAATGAAATGGCTAAATTGACAGGGTAAGCTTCACCTAGTTGGGTGATTTGAGGTGTTAATCCTGAGGTTGACACGGTGATGCGACGGCGTGATATATGTAAACCTTCTTCTGACATCAGCATGGCTAAGCTTTGATGCAAACCTTGTTCATTCGCCATCGGTTCACCCATACCCATGTAAACAAGATGCGTTACATCATGGTGTAAATCTTCTTGCATGGGATGTTGTCTTAAATCTTCTTTGACAGCCAAGACTTGAGCGACAATTTCACCAGCACTTAAATTGGCTTCAAATTTTTGTGTACCTGTATGACAAAAAGGACAATCCAACACACAACCAACTTGAGAAGATACACAGACTGTTCCACGTTCTGATTCAGGAATGAGGACTGTTTCAATATTTTTACCACTGGGAAGTGTGAAAAGATATTTGCGTGTACCATCTTCTGAACATTGCTTGGCACTAAGCGTAAGTGGTTCGCAACATAAGGTGTCTTTAAGCCACTGGCGTATATTTTGAGGAATATTCCCCATATTTTCTGGATTTAAGACACCTTTATTCCGCCAATCCATAATTTGTTTGGCACGAAATTTGGGCAAACCTTCTAAAGAGATAAGCTCTTGAAGCTCGGTTAAGCCGATGGAAGGAAGTTGTAAACGAGTTGTTGGCATGGGCGCACACTAAGCACTTGCATCATAAAATGTAAAAATACGATGTTTGAGCATCCCATCATCCGATGTTTTTAGCGTTTTATCGGATGAAAATGATATGATATTTTGTTTTAGGAGCGTTCTTGATGAAAAAATTGATGTTTTTATTGTTTTTATTGCTTCCGATGCTGAGTGAGGCAAGCCCCTTGACTCAAAGTATGGTTGTTTCGGCGCATCCATTGGCAACAAAGGTGGGTACTCACGTGTTGCGTCAAGGTGGTAATGCTTTTGATGCAGCCGCTGCCACAGCTTTGGCGTTGGGTGTGGTTGAGCCAGGTTCTTCGGGGATTGGTGGGGGTGGCTTCTTTTTACTTTATATCGCCAAACAAGATCGTTATGTGATGCTAGATGCACGAGAAACATCACCTGTATTGGCAGGACATGGGGAAGTCTATGCAAAACAATCCAGTATCAATGGTGCGCAATCAGCTGGCGTACCAGGGTTACTTGCAGGTATTGAACGACTTTCTCAACATTATGGTCGTTTATCACGCCAAAAGATTGCGCTACCTGCCATTCATTTGGCGCGTGATGGTTTCCCGATTACAAAAAAATTACAGCGCATGATTGCTTGGCGGGCTAAGGTATTAAATGATACAGGGAAACGTATTTATTTAAATCAAGGAGCGATTCCTGCGGTGGGTTGGATATTAAAACAGCAAGCTTTAGCCGATACTTTGAAAAAGTTTTCTCACGATGGTGCACGTGATTTTTATCATGGTGAAACAGCAGGACGATTGGTGGCCGATATGAAACGTGATGGAGGTTTGATTCGCCGCCAAGATTTAGCCAGTTATCAAGTGAAAGAACGTGTTCCAGTTAGCTTTGATTATCATGCTTATCATTTTGTTTCAGCAGCATTACCATCATCGGGTGGTATCACTTTAGCCGAGATTTTTACCATGTTAAAAGATGATGATTTATCAAAATTAAACAAAGTACAACGCACTCATTTGTTGGTTGAGGTGATGAAACGTGCCTACAACGATCGAAATACCTATTTGGGTGACGCTGATTTTGTGCCCATTCCAAATTTATTGAATCCACAACGTCTCAAGGCTTTGCGGGCATCGATTGATATGACGCAAGCAACGCCATCATCGGAATTAAAAGGTTTCGCCGAACCGATTGGAGCCAGTGTGGATACCACCCATTTTTCCATCGTCGATCGTGAAGGAAACATGGTATCTGCAACACTTTCCATCAACTATGGCATGGGTTCAGGGTATGTTTCCCCATCCACAGGGATTCTTCTCAATGATGAAATGGACGATTTCGCCACACAAGCAGGGCAAGCCAATGCCTATGGTTTGATACAAGGCAAGGCCAATGCCGTTAGTCCATACAAACGTATGCTTTCTTCGATGTCGCCAACGTTTGTGGTGGGTAAAAATCGAACACTTATTGTTGGAACACCGGGTGGTTCACGTATTATTAGCATGGTGATGTTGGCATCGATGAACTTTATTTGGAATCGCAGTTCACCTTCTCAATGGGTCAATGCACCTCGATTTCACCATCAATTTCTTCCTGATGTCATTCAATATGAACAAGGGGCTTTTAGCTCAAGCGAGATTGAAGCGCTAAAAAAATTAGGACACCACCTGAAACCCATGCGTCATTATGGTGATATGCAGGCTATTCTTTGGCAGAAAACAACGGGCAAACTTACTGGGATGAGTGACCAACGCGGTGAAGGGAAATAAGCAACTCTTTAACCCTCATTTTCAAGTTAAAAAATGATGTTACGCACGTTGATGAAAAAAAGTTGCGTCATCTTATGCTTAACATGCTTTGGAAGTGGGGGGGTATCCCAGCCCAGAAAACAACATAGGCGCGGGGGAAACCCCACAAACAA
>JAUZQM010000134.1 GCA_030950985.1 Mariprofundaceae bacterium
TATTTTTTATTGTGTCTTTGTTTGGTTGTGCGTTTCCCCCCCGCCCCTCTTTCCTCCGCCGCCCCCCCACCCCCCCCACTTCCAGAGTAATAAACACACAGCAACCTCATCCCCGAAATCTTTCATCAGAGCTCTATGAGAATGACCGTATGCGTAACATCAGTTATTTAACAAAGCACCTTTCCTTTACCGCTTACTTACTCTTCAGTCGCTCCACCACAAAGCGCAGTAAGTGCAGCCATGCGAACAGCAACACCATGTTCGACTTGTTCTAACACCAAGCTTCGTATCGAATCCGCCACATCAGTCGCGATTTCAACGCCACGATTCATAGGTCCGGGATGCATGACCATGCAATGATCGCCTGCGGCTTTGAGTCGTTTCATATTTAGACCATACGTTTCATGGTATTCCCGAATGGATGGAAAATAACAGTTGGTGGTCAAACGCTCCGTTTGCACGCGCAACATGTATAAAATATCCGTGCCTTCGAGTGCCGCATCAAAATCATAAAATACGTCACAACCATAGTTTTCAACAAACGCGGGTAACAAGGTTTTGGGGGCAACAAGACGGACATGGTAGCCCATGATTTTCGCCGCCAATAAATGAGAACGCGCGACTCTTGAATGAGCAATATCACCCACAATAGTCATGGTTTTGCCTTTAATATCGCCAATATTGTGTTTGAGGGTCAATAAATCGGTTAAAATCTGGGTAGGATGTTCATGAGAACCATCACCCGCATTGATTAGCGCAGTGTTGTCTAAATATTCCGATAAAAACTCACACGTACCTGCAACCGAATGACGAATCACCAACACATGGGGTTGCATCGCCGCCAAAGTTTGCCCTGTATCAAGCAAGGTTTCGCCTTTTTTAGTCGCAGAAGTAGAAGCAGAGATATTGATGACATCTGCCGATAAACGTTTGCCAGCAATTTCAAAACTGGTGCGTGTGCGTGTGGAGTTTTCAAAAAATAGATTGATTACAGTTCGACCGCGCAAGGTGGGTGCTTTTTTGATACTTCGGCTGTTAATATCAATAAATTCATCGCCCAAGTTCACCAAGGATTCGATTTGGTAACGGCTCATGCCTGCAATGCCAAAGATATGTTTGAGTCCAAATAAAGGTTGAAGCATGCTTATTTCTCCAGTGATTCGGAATGTCTGGCGATAAAATCTTCTAAAAATACAGCCGCCGCAGTTTGATCGAGTTTGGCGCGTACTTTCTTTTCATTCAGCCCTTGGGCATAAAGTCGTTCTTTGGCTGTCCAAGTGGATAAACGCTCATCTTGAAAAAAGATAGGCAAGTCGGTGACATGTGCCAAATCTTGAGCTGCACTACGACAATCTTTGGCTTGATGACCTTCTGAACCATCCATATTTTTAGGTAAGCCAATGACAATGCCTTGGCTGCCATATTCACAGACAATTTTCAGTGTTTGTTTCGGCCAAGCTTGGTCGTTACGGAATAAACATGTGACACCACGACACGAAATACCAAGGCTATCAGAGACAGCAACACCAATGCGTTTGCCGCCAATATCCAAGGCAATAAGGGGAAGGATTGGGTTAGAAGTTGAGGAGGATTTGATCGTCATGAAACCCGAGATTGTGCAAAGTTTCCGTGCAAGCGTCCACCATGGCACTCATACCTGCCAAACATACCACCGTATTCTCGGCGCTGGGCGCATCTTCTGCCAAAGCATGTTGGACATAACCCACCGCACCTTCCCAGTTTTCATGGCCTGTCGTCAAGGATAAACTAACATCAATATCATGATGGGATAACTCGTTCATTTCATCGGTTAAAAGCGTGTGTAATGCCGTGAGAAAACCTGCATAAATGGACACTTTGGCATAATCTTGTCGTTCTTGAATGATTTTACCCCACAAACTACGCAAAGGGGCAATGCCTGTACCGACACTCAAAAGAATAACATTGTAGTCCTTATAGTGACTTAAATCGAAGCCTTTACCAATCGGACCTTCCACTTCAACTTCACTACCCAGTGGCAAATTGACAAGGTATTCGGACATACCTTGGGCAGATTTAATGACAAATTCATAAGAGTCTTGATGATAAGGCGATGAGGCAATCGCAAAGTAAGCGGGTGCAGGTTCTTTCATAAACGGCATGTCTACACGAACATATTGACCTGCAATAAAGTGAGGAATGGCTTGACCATTTAATCTTTCCAACGATATTTTAACAATGACATCGTCACATGCTGGATCACTAAGGCGGCTGCATTGGGTCAATTTCATGGGGTAAGCGGTGGATTGTGGCACAAAGTTCCTCTCAAAATAAGCATCATAAAAAAGCCAATTTCAACGAAGGAGAGCAAAGGATGCAAGCAATAACATGTTTGGAGCTTAGAATTAGTGGTAAAACAGTCGATGAAGTACGTTTTTCACAGCTTGCTGAAAGCTTGGATTCATTGGGTACATCGATTGAAACCGATTACGATAGTCAACAAGAAACACATATCGCTTGGTTTACAGTCAATGAGGATATGGGGTTAGAAGAACAGCGTGCGCGTTTGGCGGCAGGGGCATTGTTAAGTGGCGCACAAGCTGAACAAACAAAAATTACCCTGCTCGGTGATGATTGGGAAACAGCTTGGCAAAAATATTGGAAAGCCATGCCAGTAGGTGAAACACTTTGGGTACGCCCTTCTTTTTGTGATGCACCAACAGATGGACGTATTGATATTGTACTTGATCCGGGGATGGCATTTGGTACAGGTACGCATCCCACCACTTATTTATGTTTGGAAGCCATTGAACGCTATTGTTTGCAGCAACATGTGCCTGAAAGTGTGTTGGATATGGGAGCAGGTTCAGGATTATTGGCGATTACAGCAGCTAAGTTGGGTGCAAAAGATATTCATGCCATTGATTATGACCCTATTTCAGTGGAAGCCAGTGAGGTCAATGCCAACATCAATGCTATTTCCTTAACGTCAACACTGGGAGACACACCTCCGCAAAGAACATTTGAACTGGTGGTGGCAAATATTCTTGCTGGACCGTTATTGGGTATGGCAGAAAAATTAGTACCTTGTGTGGATAAACAGCTGATTTTATCAGGCTTATTGGAAAGCCAAGTTGCGTTAAATAGACGAACGTATGAAAGCTTGGGCTTAACCCATATTGCCACACATATCATGGGTGAGTGGGCATCCGTCGAATATAAAGCTTGAAAAATCAACAAAAAACCCCTAAATATGGGCTAAATTCTTTGGAGGAATTAACTATATGAAATCACTAAAAGGTATTGGATTACTCATCCTCACCAATATTCTAATCATGGCGACGCTGATGATTAGTGGCACGATTATCGTCAACTTTATTTTACCGATGTTTGGTATTGATGTCCGTGACTCTTTTGCTTCGATGAACTTAACATGGTCTTTGGTCTTTGGTTTTGGTGGCGCATTTATTTCCTTATTGATGTCCAAATGGATGGCAAAACGTGGGGCAGAAATGCAACAAATCACCTCACCAAGCACAGCCAAAGAAAAATTGGTCTATGACACCGTTCAATCTTTAGCTCAACGTGAAGGTATCAAAATGCCTGAAGTTTGGGTCTATTGGGATGATGTTCCCAATGCGTTTGCGACGGGTCCAAGTCGTAATAATTCCATGGTGGCAGTATCGTCTGGTTTGGCGATGAATTTAAGCGATGATGAATTGAAAGCCGTATTGGCACACGAAATGGGACATGTTGCCAATGGCGATATGTTGGCAACCACACTATTGCAAGGTTTGATGAACACCTTTGTTTATTTTATTGCACGGATGGTTGCAGAGCCAGTGAAAGAACGTAATTTCTGGTTAGGTTTTGCGTTGGATATGGTATTACAAATGGTCTTGTCTGTTTTAGCCATGATTCCAATCACATGGTTTTCACGTCGTCGTGAATTTGGTGCCGATGCCTATGCAGCAGATGCAGTCGGGGCAGAAGCGATGATTTCAGCCTTGCGTAAAATTGAAGCTTTATCCAATCAATCTGAAGCGTATATCAATGCACCTGAACAAGAAGATGCTTTGGCAACCATGAAAATTTATGCAGCACATAGTAAATTGACGGGTTTATTTGCTACCCATCCACCGATTGCAGCACGGATTGCAGCCTTGCAAAACCGTCGTTAAAGAATGATGTTTAGGAAAAGGGAGTCTTTTTTAAGGCTCCTTTTTTTTAAACTGATATGACGCACTTTGTGAAAAATATACATCATCCTCGAAATCTTTTATCGGGAATCTAAACATATTCTTTTTCCTCCGTGGCTCGGTGTCTCCGTGGTGAATCTTTTCTTTTACCACAGAGTCACAGAGAGAAACTAGAATTGATGTTACCCATATCATCATTCCCGTGGTCTTTTAATCGGGAATCTAAAAATTAAAACCAATGAATGACTAATATCATAAATTTTACCTAAAGATCCCCGATAAAAGATTTCGGGGATGACGCGTTTTTTCATCAAAGTGCGTAACATCACTTACAAATTCAATTCATTAAGTAGGAAAAATATGACGTTAACACTGGCTCTTTTATTGGAATGCTTAATCGGTGACCCTGAAAACCGTTGGCATCCTGTCGCATGGTTTGGTCGCTGGGCAACATGGTGTGAATCCTTTTTGTATGGTGATGATTGGCGAACAGGTTTGGTGGCGTGGAGCTTGGTCATCAGCCTCCCTTTGAGTATCATTTATCTAGGACATCATCTTTTTGGTATGTTTTTCGATGTACTTCTTGTGTGGTTATCTATTGGCTGGAAATCATTGTTTGAACATGTCCGCGCAGTTTTAGAGTCAAACGATTTAGAAGCTGCACGCCACAGTATTTCACGCATTGTTAGCCGTGATACAGCGGCAATGAATGATGCTGATTGTCAGCGTGCAGCATTGGAATCATTGGCTGAAAATGCCTCTGATGCCGTGATTGCGCCCTTGTTCTGGTTCTTCATCTTTGGTCCCATCGGTGCCGCTGCTTATCGCATGATCAACACTTTGGATGCGATGTGGGGCTATCACAATACACGTTATGAACACTTTGCTTATATCGCTGCCAAAAGTGATGATATTGTCAATTATATCCCTGCACGAATTACCGCCTATTTGATGCTTTTGGTCGGGCAAAAAGTCGCTTGGCAAGCGGTTCAGAAACAAGCGCAAACGCATGCTTCACCCAATGCAGGTTATCCCGAAGTTGCCCTTGCGTTTGCAGCCAATATTCGACTGGGTGGTGATGTGATGCGTGAAGGCGTGTGTGATACTCGACCCAACTATGGTGCTATCGATGCCCGTGATGTGAATACACAAGTGGCTAAAGATGCCATGATTGTGGTGCGTAACTCCCTTTGTTTGGGTGTGGCGATGATTTATTTACTGCAATGGCTGTTGTAATCCCTCGTTTACCTCAATCCTTTCCGCATGGTGGTGGTATTGAATATGCTGCCAAACAATGGCGCTGCGATGTTGCCGATATTTTAGATTTATCCACTGGTTTACATCCTTTGAGGCAACCGAAATGGTTGGGGGCATGGCTGCATGAACATGCTGAACTTGCCGCAATCTATCCCGATAAACAGGGCGAACCTGCGCGTAGCATCTTAGCCAAGGATTTGGGTGTTTTGCCTGAACAAGTGTTGATTGTTGCTGGAGCGCAAGCTGCCATTGAAATCATGTTCCAAGCCATGCCGTGGCAATCGATGGCGATTCAAGTGCCATGTTACAATGAACCTATTCGTTGTGCGCAAAGATCGGCTTGTCATGTATTGCCTTTTGAACATGGGCAGGCTGTGCCTCAAGCTGATGTCTTATGGTGGACTTCGCCGAACAATCCTTTTGGTGAAAAATGTGCGATGCCAAGCTGTCAACAAGGTGTCTTAGATGAGTCGTACATGACGTTTTTAGAACGCCGACAACTGGGTATCTTGCCCAATCAGATACGTTTAGGCTCATTGACGAAAACCTTTGCCATTCCGGGGTTACGTTTGGGTTATGTGGTGGCAGAAGAAGCGATGATTGAGCGATTAGCCCCTTGGTTACCGACTTGGGCAAGCTCTACGTTGGTTTTGCATCTTTTGGCAAAACTTTTACCCGAAGCTGATGAACGTGATCAACACATTCAACACTCACGCCAACGATTGGAAGCATTATTCAGCAAATATCAATGGCAATATAAACCATCTCAAGCGTCATTTATTTTGGCAAAACCACCGCATGTTGTGCCAGGTTTTGCTCAATATCGTATGCTGCTGCGTGCTTTTCCTGAATGGCCTCAATTAAACGGGTGGTTGCGCTTTGGTTTTCCCAATCAAGAAAAAGATTGGCAACGATTAGAGGTTGCTTTATGTCCATCACATTGATTTTAGGCGGCGCACGTTCTGGAAAATCAGCACGCGCTGAAAACTTGGTCCAACAAAGCGGCAAAGCGGTGGTTTATGTGGCAACAGCACCACCATTAAAAGATGATGCGGCATGGCAACAACGGATTGAACAACATCGTTTACGTCGCCCTAAAGCATGGCACTGTGTGGAAGAACCTTTAGCGATTGCTGATGTGCTTACATCGTATTCAAAAAAACATATAATTCTTGTGGACTGCATGACACTCTGGCTTTCGAATCTTATGTGGAAAAAAAAACCTGTGGATGACGCGGTGCGCGATTTATGTGCTACATTAAAACGCATGGAATCGGATGTGGTGATGGTATCCAATGAATTAGGCATGGGATTGGTGCCTGAACATGCTTTAAGTCGAGCGTTTCGAGATGAACATGGTCGTTTAAATCAGCGTTTGGCAGCGTTATCCGACCATGTCGAGTTTGTGGTCGCAGGTTTACCCATGATTGTAAAAGGAGAAAAGCCATGAGTGTGGCAAAAATCAATGTACAAGCTTTAAAGGCAGCTCGTCAACATCAAGATTGTTTAACCAAACCGCAAGGTGCTTTGGGTACTTTGGAAGATATTGCATGTTGGTTTGCAGCACGCCAAGGCAAAACAATCCCCGATACCATTGTTCCTCATATTTGTGTGTTTGCTGCGGATCATGGTGTGGTGGCTGAAGGGGTCTCTGCTTTCCCTTCGGTGGTGACAGGTGAAATGGTTAAAAATTTCGTAGCAGGTGGCGCTGCCATCAATGTCTTAGCGAAGCAATGTGGGGCGAGTTTGAGCATTGTTGATGTGGGTGTTGCCAGTGATATGTCAGCTATTGAGGGTATTGTTCATGCCAATGTACGACATGGTTCACGCAATATAGTCCACGAAGCAGCCATGAGTGATGAAGAATATCGTAAGGCCGTTCAAGTGGGTGAACAACAAGCCGAACATGCCATTGCCCAAGGTGCAAACCTTTTGATTGCAGGCGATATGGGGATTGGTAATACCACACCCAGTGCTGCATTGATTTGTGAATTGGCATTGTTGCCACCTGAACAAGTGGTGGGGCGAGGTACAGGTGTCGATGATGATGCCTACCAACTAAAATTAGCAGCCGTTCGTCACGCTTTGAGACGTGCCAAAAACACGCCCTTTTCTGAAGCTTTACGCGAACTTGGTGGTTTGGAAATTGCTGCGATGGCGGGATATTATCAAGCGGCGGCACGTTTGGGTGTGCCTATTTTATTGGATGGTTTTATTTCAACCGCAGCGGCTTTAGCAGCGGTGGCTTGGGATGCTCGCATCGCAGCTTGGATGTTGGCAAGCCATGTCTCCGAAGAACAAGGTCATCAAAAAGCCCTGCAAGCCTTAGGTTTGGATGCTTATTTGAATTTTCATTTACGGCTTGGTGAAGGTTCGGGGGCAGCATTGGTCGTACCTTTATTGCAATCAGCGATTGCCCTGCATCGCACTATGGCAACGTTTGAGTCTGCGGGCGTGAGCGATCAAGATGGTTAAACCCGTGTTGATTGATTTACTTCGTCATGGCGAAGTGGAAGGTCGACAACATGTGGCAAGGGGTAGCACAGATGACCCTTTATCAGCTTTGGGTTGGCAGCAAATGAAACAAGTCAAAGCATTGATTGGTGAGCTTGATGTGATTGCGACATCCCCTTTGCAACGTTGTCGGTTATTTGCCGAATCATACGATGAACCCATCAATATTTTGGACGATATGCGTGAATTGGATTTTGGTGACTGGGAAAATAAATCCAGTGATGAAGTAGCTGACCAAGCCTTGTTGCAACAATTTTTTGATGACCCGACTGATTTCCAAGCTCCTCATGGAGAGTTGTTTGGCGCTTTTATCCAACGTGTGATTCAGGCATGGCATGATTGGCTTCAAGAACCTGCTGGAGAACACCGTTTGCTGGTAGCGCATGGCTGCGTCATTCGCGTTATTCTTGCCCACCTTTTAGGCATCCCAACATCTCATCTTTGGCGTTTAAGTTTGGATTATGCATCGTGGAGTCGTGTCAGTTGTCTGCAAGGGGAACAAGCTCGTGTTTTATTTATCAATCGCACCGAAGAACTTCAGCAACCATGAAACCACAAGGTTTGATTGAGGCGCTGCGCTGGATGACCATCATCCCTATGCCTGCACAAACAAAAGCATCAATGGAACATAGTTTACCTTGGCTACCAGTAACAGGCTTGGTGGTTGGCTTATGTGTTAGCAGTGCAGCATGGCTTGGTATGCAATACGATGTGTGGCTAGGTGCATGGTTGGGAGTCTTGGTATGGCTAGGCATCACAGGTTTTTTACATGCCGATGGTTTAGCAGATTTAGTGGATGCATTGGGTGCATCTCATGGTCATTCATCTCGATTTATTGAAGTCTTAAAGGATCCTCATATTGGCAGTTTTGGTGTCATGAGTTTGATTTTATTGGTGACAGCAAAACTTATTGTATTGAAAGTATTATTAAGTCATGGGCTGTTGTGGAGTTTGATTTTAATACCGTTATGGGCACGTATCGGTGTATTTATTTGGCTTCAGATGCCTGCTATCACAGAAGGTTTTGCTGCTGCCATGCAAGCAGTTCACAAACCATCGTATACTGTTGGATGGTGTGTACTTCTGGTAATTTTATCGTTTTTTTTTCCAGCACACCTTTGGCTTGCCCCCTTTGTTTTGTGGTTCTGGCAACTTTTTTTGCAACATTATATTCATGGTATGAATGGTGATTGTCTGGGTGCGGGTATTGAAGTTTGCGAGGTCTTATTGCTATGTCTTTTACTATAAAAAAAGAACGTCTATTTTGAATATATTTGTGTTTCAAGCTTATCTCTTGATTGTTATGCCATGAGTTTTATTCAACGGTGCCATGAACGTGCCGATTATGTAGGTGCATGGGTTCTCAATCAGGGCATAGGAATTTGGCGTTTTTTACAGCTATTACTTTGGACATCACGCGCTTTTATTCGTTTTCAGTGGTTGGCAAGGATTGCCGTGACCAATGTGGTGATTCGTCAATTATATTTTACGGGTGTGCAAAGTTTAATTTGGATTATCGTCATGGCATTATGTATTGGCGCATTGACTGTCTACAATATTGCTGTCTTTGCACGCAGTGTGCAGGATTTATCACTCATTGGCCGTTTGATTAACACCTTACTGGTACAAGAAATTGCCCCCGTTGTGGTTGTTTTGTTTTTATTGGTGCGCTCTGGTGTCGCGGTAGTCACTGAAATTGGGCATATGCAGGCACGAGGCGAAGATATATTCCTACACAGTCTTGGCATTTCATTGTTTGAATATATTTATTTACCTCGAGCATTGGCATTTGCCATCAGTGGTGTCATTTTAACCTTTATTTTTGTAGTCGTGTCTATTTGGTTTGGCGGTCTATTCTTATCATGGATGTATGTATTAAATTTTAGTGAGTTTTTGGTAGAAGTTCAACGTGGCACTGAATTTACAGAGGTGGTCAGCATGTTTTTAAAAGGACTTTTTTATCCGCTGTTATCTTGCATGGTACTCATTGATCAAGGGCGTTGTGTAGGTTTGGATCCCAATCAAATTCCAGTCAGGGTCTCATCTGCTGTGATGGGCGTGATGATGATGGTGATTATTTTGGATGCGATAGGATTACTACTATGACAGCTATAGACGATGAACTACATTGGCATGATTTAACATTATGTCATCAAACATTAGCCAGTGGTCATATTTCACAAGGAGAAAGAGTTCGTTTCATCATGCATGAAAAATTGCAGAAAGAACTTTTAGCAACATTCTTTTTATGCCCCTTTTCGCAATATTGCAGCTCGCCAAAGGTTTGGCTAGACCATCAACACGAACACTTATCTTCTGGCAGTGCTGAATTTTGTGCTCAAGTTGGCTGTATGATTCGAGAACGTGGTCTACTCGCTAATTTAAGTTTGAAGGAAAATTTATTGTTACCGTTTTTATATGCCAATCAACGAAAATCTTTGCAACAAGCTGAAAAAAATTTACATCAGGTCGCACATTTTTTAGGCATTGAAGATCAATTAAATGAGAAAGCAGGTAATCGACCTATCTATATGCATGGTCTAATGAGTTTGGGGCATTGTTTGTTAAAAAAAACGAGTATTGTGATTGCGCAAGATTTGTATTTGGGTATGCAGGCTGAATATGCGACTAAGTTTCATCGAAAAGTATTAAAAACATTAAAAATTTTGAACCCCGGTGTATTGTATCTCACAAGCTCCAAATCCAATCAGTCTGAGCTATCATTTGATCGGAGTTATCATTTAACCTGTGATATGGATGTAAATATGGAGCGATCATGAGTGAAAAAATAGATCTTATATCCAAAATGAAACGACAAGTGGGCTGGTTTGTGATATTGGGTTTGAGTGCATTAATTTTTGTGGTTGTTCTGGTCAGTGTGAGAAGCAATGTCTTTGCTGATAAATTCACATTATTTGTAGAACCACCATCAGCATCGACGTTTTATGAAGGACAGCCCGTGAAATTTCAAGGTTTTAGCGTTGGACACATTGATGACATTCAGCTTCAACAGGAAGGGCAAGTTCGTATTCGTTTAAAATTATTAGGACGTTATCGCCATATGTTGCATCAAGGTGCCATCATTCATTTTGTAAAAGAAGGGTTGATTGGTGAACAAATTGTAGAAATTACGTCGGGTGATGTGGAGAGAAAGCCCTTAAATGATGGGCAACTTTTGCAATACGAAACTGAAGCTTCATTGGAGCAATTATTGGTCGATTTAAAACCAGCTGTTAGTAATGCCAATATTTTTCTTGAAGAACTGGCGAAACTATCTGTGTGGTTCAATGATCCCAAAGGTAGTTTGCAAGCATCCATGCAACATTTGGAAGATATCACGCATG
>JAUZQM010000135.1 GCA_030950985.1 Mariprofundaceae bacterium
ATCGCATCCAACAATGATGCGATGGTCACACAAGTTTTGCGGCTTAAATACGCCAATTCTCAACAATTGGTCTCATTAATTCGTCCCTTAATTTCACCCAATAGTTATTTAGTGGCTTATCCTCGCGGTAATATGCTGTTACTCACTGATTCATCGAGCAATATTCATCGTATTCAAAAAATCCTCAAGCTTTTAGATCGCAAAGATATGGTAGGTGTGCAACTTTTCACACTAAAGCATGCATCTGCCGACAAACTCGCGCGCACCTTGAGTAAACTTTATCCATCATCGCCCAATTCACCCAATGGCATCAAAATCATGGCACAACAACCAGGGAATATGTTGATGGTTGTGGGTGCGCCACAAAAAATCAAGGAAGTGGCAAGTTTGATTGATCGTCTCGATATTACTCCCGAATCAGATAGCGACCGTCTACAAGTCCGTTATCTCAAACACGGTACAGCTGAAGATATTGCCAAAGTGATTACCGCCTTGATTGGTGGCAGTACACCCAAAACACCGGGGGCTGGTAAACCGCTTTTTTCAGGTGATGTTAAAGTTGTGGCTCATAAAATAACCAATGCCTTACTCATTACCGCAGATTCATCCGATATGCATGGCATCAATCGCATCATCGATAAATTGGATGTTCGCCGCCGCCAAGTCTTGGTTGAAGCCTTGATTGTGGAAGTCTCTGCCAATGTCGCCGAACAATTTGGTATGGAATGGCAAGGCGTGGGGAACCTCCTAAGTAATAAACCTCAAGCCTTTGGCGGAACTTCATTTACAGGGCAAGGTGGTGCCAATATCAACACTGTGGCGGCTAGTCCTTTTAATAAAGGTAGTGGGCTGGCTGTGGGTATCATGAAAGGGACGGTAACGTTTGGTGGTGCAACTTTTCTGAATTTAGGTCTATTAGCGCGTGCCTTGCAAGCTCAAGATGACACCAATATTTTATCCACACCCAATCTTTTAACCATGGATAATGAAAAAGCTGAAATCATTGTGGGGCAAAATGTACCTTTTCTCACAGGCACGAATTCAACCCAAGCGGGACTTGCCAATCCTTTTCAAACCATTCAACGTAAAGATATTGGTTTAACGTTACGCGTTACCCCACAAATTTCTGAAGGTGACACCGTACGATTAAAATTATACCAAGAAATCTCCAGTATTGCGACCAACACGGGGGTACAAGGTACGGGTTTAATTACCAATAAACGTTCCATCCAAACAACCATTCTTGCCAATGATGGGCAAATTATTATTCTGGGTGGTTTACTTCGCGATGATAAAATCAGTAGTGTGCAACGTGTGCCTTGTCTCGGCTCTATTCCTATTTTGGGCGAACCGTTTAAATTTACCAATAATTCTCATCGTAAAACCAATCTGATGGTCTTTCTAAAACCTCATATCATTAAAAGTTCTAATCAAATTGAAGCACTGACCAATCGCAAGTACAATGACATTAAAACATTGTATGAACGTCCTAATAAAGGTGGCACACTGCTTTTTCCACAAGATAAAAATGTAATGCCCACAGATATTGCACCAACTGAACATGCCACCTTGCCTAAACCATCTACAGCAGCCAAAACAGACGATAAGAAAGAAGATTGATGCAAACCATCTCACGCCTTATGCCTGAACAAGTCGATACGAATCGCACCTTGAAGTTCACCTTACCCATCTTACGCCATGGCCCGATATTGCCTTTATTACCGTTGGAACATTTGCCTTGCCCCATTGCTGTCGCGGATGATGAGGAAACCCCTTGGCCTTGGGCATTGTTGGATGATTGTCGACGTGTCTTTGGCTGTGAAGTCCAGCCTGTTCTTGTGCCTAAAGATGTGATTCTTGCCAATTTGAATCAAATTTTTGACATGTCCTCGGCATCGGCCGAACAAATGTTGGAAGATTTATCCGAATCCGATGAGTTATCACGCGAACTGGAAGAAATCGGTGATTTACTGGAATCCGAAGATGAAGCCCCTGTCATTCGTTTGGTGAACACTGTGGTATCCCAAGCCATGAAAGATCGTGCCAGTGATATTCATATCGAACCGTTTGAATCAGAAGTTCAGGTGCGTTTTCGTATTGATGGTATCTTGCACTGCATTGTTCACCCACCCAAAGGCGTGCAAGCGGCGATGACATCACGGATTAAAGTCATGGCTGGTTTGGATATTGCAGAAAAACGTCACCCTCAAGATGGGCGTTTTCGTGTGAAAATTGCAGGGCGTGAAGTGGATGTACGTGTGTCTATTTTACCCACCGCCTTTGGTGAACGTGTGGTCATGCGTTTACTCGATCGCAGTGCCAAAATGCTCACTTTGCGTGATCTTGGTATGAGTGAAGCTCAATTCACGACGATGAAAGAAACGGTGCAATCACCGCATGGCATCATTCTTATTACTGGTCCTACAGGTTCAGGAAAAAGCACCACCTTGTATGCTTCCTTGATGGAAGTGGATCGGAACAATCGCAATGTGATGACGATTGAAGACCCTATTGAATATCAAGTGCAAGGGGTCGGGCAAATGCAGGTACAACCGAAGGTTGGCTTAACCTTTGCCACAGGATTGCGTTCCATTTTGCGTCAAGATCCTGATATTGTGATGATTGGTGAAATTCGTGATTTGGAAACGGCTGAAATTGCGATTCAAGCCTCGCTCACAGGACATTTAGTACTGGCCACCTTACATACCAACGATGCTTTATCCGCAGTGGTGCGTTTGCAAGATATGGGCATTGAACCTTATTTGGTCGCCTCATCCTTGAATATGGTGCAAGCACAACGCTTGGTGCGCCGACTTTGTCCGCATTGCAAACACCCACGTAAAATATCCTCTAAACATTGGCAAATCTTGGAAACACCCATGCCCGATCATCTCACGACCATCTATGAAGCCGTCGGTTGTGAACACTGTATGAATACTGGTTTTTTAGGGCGTATCGCTATTTATGAAATGGTGACTATTTCGGACACCATGCGCAATGCCATTCACGAGGGGAAAGGTTTGCCCACACTTCGACGTTTAGCGAATCAAGAAAAATTAGTTAGCTTGCGTCAAGATGGTGCGCGACATGTGGCTGCTGGCACCACTACATTGGAAGAAGTTTTACGCGTTTCCACTGAAGGTGTGATTGAACAATGAGTTTGTTTGCTTGGAAGGCACTGGATGTCAAAGGACGGCAGAAACGCGGCGAGCTTGAAGCTGAATCTGAACGTACAGCACGCAAAACCCTGAAAGAACAAGGTTTAGTGCTGCAACATTTGGAAGCCATTCAAAATAAAGACAACGATCAACATGGTCGGCAAAAACAAACCTTGAATAGCGATGAAACCACCTTGTTTTTACAACAACTTTCCACGCTCACATCCGCAGGAATGGCATTGACCGATGCACTGGAAGCGGTGGCAACATGTATGGAAAACAAACGCGCACGCCGTGCCGTAAGTTTTGTCCGTCAACAAGTTTTAGAAGGCTCTAACCTCGCGGATGCCTTGCGACACATTGGTATGGATGATGTGGTGTGCAATATGGTAGCTGCTGGTGAAGAAACAGGTCAACTCGAAGCGGTGGCATCCCGTTTGTCTGATTTATTAGAAAAACGTCAACAAATGAGCCAAGATTTACTTTCTGCCGTGCTTTATCCTAGCATTATTCTTGGCTTTGGTTTTTTGGTCATGGCGATTCTTTTAACATGGGTTGTACCTCAAATTGTATCCGTCTTTGAACATAGTGGTGGTCAATTACCCATGTTGACCCAAGTTGTCCTTAGTATTTCGGCTTTTCTTAGAAATTACGGTTTAATGTTGATTCTATCCAGTGCTGGTTTTATTTTTCTAAGCATCATTGCCTTGCGCAATGCCAAAGTTCGTTTCCGCCGTGATCAATTTTTGTTGCGTGCGCCTTTGCTTTCATCGCTGTTTAAGAAAATTGAAATAGCCCGCTTTTCTCGCACCTTGGGCATGTTATTATCGGGTGGTGTTTCCACCCTTTCTGCCATGGTCATCGCCAAACAAAGCTTTATGCTTATGCCCATGAAAGAAATGGGCGAACAGGCGCGTGAATGCTTGCGCGAAGGCGGTAATTTATCCGATATTTTACGCCAACATCAGATGCCTCATCTTGCTGTACAATTGATTGCAGTCGGGGAACAAAGTGGGCAACTCGATAGCATGTTGATTCGTGTTGCCAACCAATATGAACAAGAAATTTCTCGCAATTTGAAACGTATTTTAACGGTGGTTGAACCTGCGTTGATGTTGGTCATGGCTATCATGGTGGGCTTAATGGCGGTGGCGATTTTGTTGCCTATTGTTGAAATGAATAGCTTGGTGCGTTGATGCGATGTTTTTTTTGTATCGTGTTATCCGCATGGCTTTTGTGTTCTTCGGCTGCCCTCGCGGATGAACAAAATACATCCCATGTTTATCATGTGTGTATTCACTTGGCTGCGCAAGGTAAAACGTCGGAATCTATTGCTGCTTTGCAAGCTTCCAGTGCCTTACTCTCACCCATCAATCCTTGGCAACAACGCATGTTGGCAGCCGCCAGTTTATTGCAAATGAAACAACAGCAACGCACCCAACTACCAAACCCTCAAGGCAATAATAATCTCATGCTTGCAGCCGCTTTTGCCAAACAAAATCCTTTGCCTTTAGCTGTCAATCCGTGGTTGGCAGGTAGCTTGGCGATGATACTTCCCGGGGCAGGTCATGCTTTTCTAGATCGTTGGCATGATGCTTGGATTGCTTTTTTGATGGTCGTTCCCCTGTTGATACTGACGTTTTGGGCATGGCATCGAAGCATGGGGCCCGTGACTGTATTTTTTGCACTACTTACCGCTTGGTTATGGTCTGGCAGTATTTTTTCAGCCATTTCATTAAGTCAACGCGGCAATATGGAAGCTTATATGCAGTGGTGGAAACCTTTATGGCAAGCAGCGGCGTTGTCGGGTCAACCATGGTCATGATGCAAAAACATTGGCAACTGATTTCAGCTTATGGGATAGGTCTTATATTTTGGCTGGCTTTTTATCTCTGGCAGCATCCCCCTATTCAATGGGCTATCAGCTTATCCACCTTGCAAACATTATTGATACTGGCATTGCTTTATCCAATCCTTGAAGAACTTGTTTTTCGCGGTTTAATTCAATCTTGGTTGCTTGAGAAAAAATGGGGACATATCTCTTGGTGGTATGTCAGCCTTGCCAATATGCTTACTAGCTTGTTATTTATGGGTTTGCATTTCTTTCAACATACACCGCTGTGGGCGATAGCTGTGTTGTTACCCTCGTTGATATTTGGTTATTTTCGTGAGCATTATGCTCAAGCCACTTATCCCCTTCTACCTTCCATCAGCTTACATTGTTTTTATAATGCTGGATGGTTTTATCTTTTTGGTTTGCGCCATATATGAAAGTGCTTATGAAGACGTATATCCTCTTGGCATTATGTAGCGGCAGCATGGCTTTTGTATGGCAAAGTATGCGCATTCCCTCAACGACACCGCAAACATTCCCCATTCGATTTTATCAACAAATGTTGGGGGCTTGGGATGGACGTTCTTGCCCTTCCTACCCCGTCTGTTCGGTGTATGCTCGCCAAGCATTTCAAACGCATGGCGCATTGATTGCCTCATGGTTGATGCTTGATCGTTTGATTCACGAAACAGATGACCTTCATCATCACCATACGATTGATTTTGAAGGTGAAACACGATTGGATGACCCACTTCAACGCAATGATTTTTGGATATCACAAGCCATAGGAGAATACGATGCAAAACAGCATGAAAAATAAGCAAGCTCAAGCTTTACGACATAAAGAACAGGGTTTTACCTTGCTAGAAATCATGGTTGTCTTGATTATTATTGGTGTCATGGCGGCGATTGTTGCGCCTCGTTTTATTGAACGTGCGGATGAAGCCAAAGTCGATTCCACCAAAATTCAAATGAAAAATATTCAACAAGCCTTGAAACTTTATCGCTTACAAAAAGGTCATTATCCATCCTCTAATGAAGGTTTGAAAGCCCTTACATCAGCAAAGGGTGGTAAAACATACTTGGATGAGATGCCTAAAGATGCTTGGGGCAATAATTTTGTGTATTTATCCCCCGGCGTTCATGGTGATGTGGATATGTTATCTTATGGAGCAGATGCTAAATCAGGCGGTACTGGTTTTGATGCCGACATTGGCAATTGGGAAAAATAATTTCAACACAAACCATGATGAACAAAGGTTTTACCCTGATTGAAATCATGTTGGTACTGGTCATCATGGCAGTCCTTACGGCAATGGTTTCACCCAATTTTTTCGCCGCTACCCAAGGTGATGTCAAAACAGAAGCACGGTTTATGCAAAAAATGCTTCGCCTCGCCAGTGAAGAAGCACAATTAACGGGTAAACCTGTTCGTTGCTCGGTGTATTCGAATCAATTGGTCTTTGAAAACCCTGCACCCGATGGCACTTGGATGACCATGCAAGATGCTGAATTTCAGCAAGATATGCCCCGACCACCTGTTGAAATTTTAAGGGCGCAACGCGATGGTGATATTGGTTTGAACAATGCTTCGATGCAAACGGATGAGGTGCCACCTTTAGCACGTTTGATGTTTTTAGGTGATGGCAGCTTAAGCGCAGGAAAAATAACCTTGGGTATCCCCCATCACAACGAAACACTGACCATTGAGTTGCATGCAGGCGCAGGTGGTATTCATGTGTTGAAGCCATTGTGATTGAACGATGATTATTAACGCAAGTGCAGCCAAAAAAAACCATCGTGCGCAGGGTTTTACCTTGATTGAAGTCTTGGTGGCATTAAGTATTGCATCCTTTGCATTGGTGGCATTGATGGGGCGTTTGGGTGCATCCGCTGATGTGCAACGTAGTTTATCTTTGCATGCGCTAAGCATGAATGAGGCAAGAAATTTACTCGCAAAAGATCGCTTAACACCCACTGTTTCCAATAGTGAGGAACGAGGTGATGTTCAAGTGTCTGGTCTCACCATGCACTGGCGAACTTGGACTGAAAAAACGGCTTTGAATGGATTTGTGCGCCGTAATGTCGCAGTTCAGACTAAAAATGAACCTGAAATTGTCTTGTTTATGTATCGGGCGTTGTAAGGCTGATGAAATTACACCAAAAAAATCCAAATATAGATGAAACTAAAGTATCCAAAGGCTTTACCTTATTGGAACTATTGATGGCATTGGTGATTTTCGCTTTGATTATTGTCGTATGCTATACCGCGCTAGGGCCTGCGGGTGAAGGATTTCGACAACTCCAACAGGTACGCGATAACATCGAATCATCATCGTGGTTAGGTAAACAATTACGCGCTGACATCGGCACGATGACATCATCATCGCTTAAAAGCATTCCGCCGCTTCAAATCAAAGCGGATGCACGCGGTGATGTCTATGTCGATGAACTCATCTTCTTAAGCCGTGAAGCAAACAAACCGGGTTTGACTCTAATTCACTATAAACTCGATGAAAGTCAGGGGACGTTGCTGCGTGAATCACGCATGGCATGGGCTCGCCCTAATACCGTATCGGACAGCATGAATTTGGGTAAATATGAATCATTTCATGTCGAAGTGATGACACCAACAGGGCAATGGACATCCCAATGGCCACCACAAACATCGGCAAATACAGCTATCATTTGGGCAAAAGCACTGCGTATCACGGTGCAACATGATCATGAAGAACAACACTGGCTCATACCCATTTTTGCAGGACTTCCATAATCATGAAATGTCATCCAGAGCATCGGCAACAGCATCGGCAACACCATCGCCAACGAGAAAAAGGCGCAGCACTTTTAGTGGTGTTGGGCTTGGTCGCAGTCATTGCAGGCTGGGCATCCACTGCCGCTTATGAAGATATGTTATCGTTACGACGTGCTGAAAACAGCTTGGATTCCAATAAAGCTGAACTGGCTTGTTTATCGGCATTGGAGCTTATCAAACAAGGTTTAATTCAAGATGCCAAAGAAGGTCAAATCGATAGTTTAGATGAACAATGGGCACAATCTGCACCCCCTTTCCCTGTTGATAACGGTTTAGTCGCAGGTTCCATTGAGGATGCGAATCGTTATTTGAATATCAATGATCTCATCAACGTTCAAGGAAAAGTCGATATGACCATGCTGCCTGTGTTTCAACGTTTATTTACACAACAGCAACTGGATGTACGTTTAATCGATGCTTTGATTGATTGGATGGACGCTGATAGTACACCCTTTGGTTACGCTGGTGCAGAAGATGACAGTTATTTCAATCAAAAATACCGTGTTAAAAATGCCATGCTGGATCGCTTTCAAGAATTACGTTTCATTCAAGGGTTTGATGATGCAACACTGCAAGTCTTAAAAAGTAGTTTGCGTGTTTGGCAACGGCGCAGCGGTACGTTTAGCCATGTCAATGTAAACACGGCAGAATCAAGTGTCTTGCTTGCCATGTTTCCCCTGATGACGGAAGCTGATTTTCAAAAAATCACGCTCCATCGTCCATATCAACAATTGACCACCCTGCAACAAGCCACATGGGCGCAAGGTGCAGTTGCTCAAACGATGGTGTCTCACCTGAGTGTTGCCAGTGATGTTTTTATCGTAAAAACCCATGCTATCTTTGGTCGTTCAGACCGAACAGAAACATTTGGATTGGCTCGCCAAGGTACAAAACTGACTTGGCTATGGCGTGAACGCATCCTTTGGCAAGCGCCCACCACACCAATCAATAAGGCAGGACAACCATGACAAGTTCCCCATCGATATACTTTAGTTGGCACCATGATTCGATTGCTTGGCAAGATAGCAGTCATACCATTTCTTTATGCGATGATGTACTCTATCATGATAATGGTTTACCTGAACTTGCTGATGAAGCCATTCATCTTGCTCATGTTTATTTACCCATCGAAGAAATGCTTTCCCGTGCTGTACAATTTCCCTTTTCATCGCCTGATTTGGTCGATGCCGACATGCTATTTCAGATGCTTAATGATGATGTCGATGCCAAAATCGACGATTGGTGGCTGGCTTGGCATCTTGAACCCTGCCAAGATGGTGTGGCAGGCATGGTCTTTGGTATGCCTGAATCATGGCGACAATCCATGCAACATAACGAAAACTGGAGCGACGCTAAAATCATTGGGGTGGATGCTTATGAGCGTTTACATGTTCACGCTGAACAGGGCATCGCCGCTGTCATTATCAGCCAAGATGAGGATGGGCTATTTTTTGGTTTCTTTGATGGGCAAGCTTGGCGAGGTATGCGCCGACTTAATGTTTCGACATGGCAACAAAGTGAACAATTTCAACTCGAAAAATCATTGCAAGCGATGGGATTTGAGGCACAACAACACGCTGTTGTTGGTATCGCTAGCGAAACAATGTGGCAATATTTACACGATCAAACATGGCAAACTGAAGGCAAAGTGTGGAAAAACCTACCCACTCGACATGAAGCTAATCTTGCTCTTGATGATACTTCAATAAGCACACTCAATTTCCGTCATGGTCATTGGAGTGCCAAGCAAGTTTGGCAGCGTTGGTCTTTTTGGCAGCGCAGTGTGACGCTAATGCTTGCGACACTGATGATTTGGTTTGCAGGTACATGGTATCAATTAAATCAATTGGATACGGCATTGAAAAATCAGCAAGCACGCATCGTTGCTGCATTTCATCAAGGCTTACCCCAAGCCACTGTCATGTTGGATCCTTTGGCACAGTTAAAACAAGCTACTGGTGGTGAAAGTACACAGGTCAATCATCTTTTTTTATCTGACTTGGAACAGGTTGGCAGCGTTTATCAGCAACAACCGTGGCAATTGAATGCACTATCCTTGCGTGAGGGTCAAATGAATATGACAGGCACTGTGCCATCCCTGAAACAACTCAATAACATTCAACAAGCCCTACAACAAAAGCTTAAACAAGAGGTGCGTATCGTGGATACACAAATGGCAAAAAATCATGTGTCTTTTAGGATGACATGGTGAAATCATTTTCTTTTCCTTTCTTTCATGATGTTTGGCAACGTCATGTTTTGAGCTACTATCAACAGTTAGCCCAACGCGAACAAGGGCTTGTCCTTTTTGCTTCAGTCATTGTTCCTTTGATGGTGCTTATCTTTGGCATGATTTTGCCTCTAAATGATGAACTGCATCGCAAAGCAACATTACTTTCAGATTTACAGAAACAAGCCCAAGAAGCTGAACAACTCGCCCATCAAATCCTGCAACAAGGGGTGAAAAAACCTCGTGGAAGCATGATGACGGTGGTTGACCAAGAAGCACGCACTCAAAAAGTTCGCCCTTTTATCACCAGTTTACGCCCTCAACTGGGCGGTGATAAAGCACGCCTTTGGATTCAAATGAAACAAGCCCCTTACACAGATACCGTGAAATTTTATCAAGCATTGGCAAGTCAAGGCATTCATATTGTGCAAATTAAATGGCAAAAAACACCCAAACTTGGTATTGTCAATGTGCAAGCAGTGGTGCAATAAATGATGAATAAAACATCGGGTCGTGTCTCTTGGTGGATTTTATTGGCTGTGTTTGGCATAGGATTATGTGTCTTTATCGCGATACGTTGGGATATGACAACTTACTTACGCCACAAGCTGGATCATGCGCTAGAACAACAGCATCTTGATTTGACGTATGCTTCATTGCAACGGCATGGCTTGCAAATCAGCTTACATCAGGTGCAATTCAACGATTCGCATCTGCCTCAAGCATTACAGCTTGATGATGTCGATATATCCCCTGATTTATTCGCTTTGTTGCATGGAAATCTGACTGCACAACTTCATATTCAAAATAATTTTATGGATATTCAGACCCTGATGACGTTCCATCAACAAACCTTGGCGATTCAAAATTTGGATGCCTCTGGAGATGTCGCACACATACAAACATGGCTAGCATTACCCTCACCTGCCCATGCACAAGGTCAACTTCACCTTGAAGGTTCGTTCAATATGGATATGAATCAAGGTATTCCTTTAGCTGCTGATTTGACGGCACATTGGCAGATGGGAGGCATTCAGATGATGTCACAAAGCTATCCTTTGGGTGATTACAACTTAAAAACCACCATGTTAGAAAACAATATTCAATGGACACTGATGGGTGGAAAAGCTTTGTTGGTACAAGGAAAAGGCAGCATACAAGGTGCGGAAAGCCCGTTATTGCAATGGATATTGAAAGGTGATGTGCAGCTTCAAGCCTTGCCAACATCACCTTTAAGCAACTTTTTAACAAGTTCACAACGTCATATAAAACTATCGGGGCAACTCGGACACCCACAGTGGCAATTTTAAATAACTCGAAGCGTCTTACTTTTTTTAGGGCTGCGGAAATAAATAATTGTTCCAGTGATGTGAAGGATAAGAGTTCGGATTCAAGGCGCAGTATTGGGCGCATAGCATGGC
This sequence comes from Mariprofundaceae bacterium, assembly GCA_030950985.1. GTDB lineage: Bacteria > Pseudomonadota > Zetaproteobacteria > Mariprofundales > Mariprofundaceae. The sequence continues at coordinate 11,459 of JAUZQM010000135.1, forward strand.
TATGGGACTGATGCTGCAACGCAGAAGGCGAGCTTTTAGACCAACAGAATGGGATGATTATTTATTTC
>JAUZQM010000136.1 GCA_030950985.1 Mariprofundaceae bacterium
GATTGTGCCGAGAGCATGACTGCAGCCAACAATTCAAAACCATTGTTATACTGTAACTCGGTTACAGGTTCGGGCTCAATGGATTGTAGGTATTCAAAAAAACGCCGAACTTCGGCAGCAGTCATTTTTTTCAATGTTTAATAGCCTAGCTTAAGCGTTATAGGTGAATGAGCGGCAGATCTGTTTTCCGCCCATGATTTTGCATGGCTCTTAATTGACTTCATTGAGTGTTAAACTGACTTGGCGATCGGTAACTTCACCGGCTGGATCGCGTGCTTCTTCAACCAGGAAAAGCGTGTCATTGGTGATCTTTTCAACCTTGCCATTGTGTTTTCCCAAATGATTTCCACGGCGAATAATATAGCCTTTGGTCATTGCATCTTCGATCATGGCAACGCGCTCGCCGCCCATGCTAAAAATACCTACAAGGCGCAGCGTTTCAAGACCAAACTGTTCTAAAGGTTCGCGTTTGCGATTGCTTTGTTGGGGTTGAATAGTTGTTACGCGCTGGTTGTGGGAATGAACACGAGAAAGGTAAGAGGCAAAGGGGTCGCGCAGATTAGGGAAATCGATCTTCGGAGCTTTGACCATATGCTGCATGGCATTGGGTAAATTTTCTGAAATCGGAGACGGAGCAGCGTTCAAAAGTGAAACACTGATCATGCATGCTGCGATTAGCCAAAGTAAATATTTCATAGATACCTCATTCATATCAAGCAGTATTCTTTCGTATTTATTGATATTGAGCAAGTTTGAAGTTGTGAAGGTGTAAAATCTAGGTGAAAAAAGAATAAAAAACACGTAGTGTGCTCCTGCACTTGAGTATTTTGACGCAGGAATCGGGCAAATCAGGGGATGGGCTGAGTAGCGACTTATGTCGCGATGCGAAAACCCAACGAATGAATAACAAAATGATAGAATCCATCATTTTGTTATTCAAGAGTTACGGAGCGTCAATAGAAATAATTTAAGCAATTATTGATATTCTTTTCATTTTTAATATATTGCACCTGTTTACCAATAGATATATTTATCCGTATTGGATGAAATGTGTTGTTTGTGAATCATACTATAATTATCCATATAGGAAGAAATTGACATGTTAGAAGAGCTGAAACGCTTGCTTATTGAAGAACTGAACCTTGAGGATTTTAACCCTGAAGATATTGATGTGAATGAACCTTTATTTGGTGGCGGATTGGGCTTGGATTCAATTGATGCGCTTGAGTTAGCTATCATTATAGAAAAAAAATACGGCATAAAAATTAAATCGGGCGATGAAAATAATGAACGTATTTTCTCATCATTAGCGGCATTAGCCGCTCATATTGAAGCTAATCGAAGCAAGTAGTTTTGCTTAAAGTTGTGCAACCAGTAGTCATAACGATACTGGCATTAACATACCCTTTCTTGGTGTATTTGGCGATCACACATGGTGTTTCTTGGTTGGTTCCTACGTTACTGGCGATGATTTTTTTGCGACGTTTTTATCATAGTTCCTATTCGGATTGGAAGTTTGTGTTGATTGCTTCGTTGTTACTGTTAGGAGCAATTTTCTTTCAAACATTGAGTGCTAAGGTGATTCCAGTATTTATGCATGCGGCGATGTTTTTAGTTTTTTACCGAAGTTTGCAAACAGATGCGTCGTTAATTGAACGTTTTGCACGCCTTGATTTTCCTGAATTGCCAGATGGTATTCCTCAATACTGTCGCCAAGTTACTTGGGTTTGGTCGGTGTTTTTTGCTGTGAATGTGTTGCTGTGTAGTGCACTGGCCTTATGGGCTGATGATGCCTTATGGGCATTATATAATGGTGCCATTATCTATTTATTACTTGGCATGTTGATGATGGTAGAATATATCTTCCGTCGTCTACGGTTTCCGAATCTTGAAGTAAAGCCCTTTAAACAGAGTATGATGAATATGATTAAGAATGGTCATACTGTCTGGGATAGTAAATAGTCCATGCATATAGCAAGTGAGATGACCAATGGAGAAGTTCGGCTTCGCTTTTCAGAAGATAGAGCTTTCGCTTTATGTGATGGAGAAGCAATCTATCCTTCGCAACTTTTCGCAGATCTGGTGCGAGCAGAGCAATGTTTCCCTTCGACGAACGGCGATGTTCTAATTACTTGTAAGGGACGTTATGAATTTTCTGTAGCTTTATTGTCGGCTTGGCTTTCTGGAAACAACGTCATCCTTTCACCCAGTTTACATCAAGCGAGCTTGGATCGTATACGAAAGATCCACCCCATTATTGCGGAATTGGGAGATGGTTTTATCAAAGCCGAAGATGTTTCTTTAAAAAGTGACGACCGTGGGTTTTTTGAACTTCGTTTTTGTAAAATGCAGCAGGCACTGACAATGTATACTTCTGGATCAAGTGGAAAACCGCAGCCTGTTCAGAAGTCAATCAGTGACATCTTTACTGAAGCCTTTGCGCTCAAAGAGGCTCTGATCTGGCCAAATATGCCACTGATTGCAAGTGTGCCGCCCCATCATCTTTACGGTCTGACTTTTTCGATTCTGCTGCCGTGGGTGCTGGGTATTCCTATGGTAAATGAATGCCCTTTGCATGCAGAAGAGGTTGTTGAGGCCATCAATCATGTCAACGCAGGTATCCTGATTACTGTGCCCATTCATCTGCGTGCACTACTGAAACAAGAAATTGACTGCAAGCCACTCATGGCGATCTCTTCCGCTGGTGTGCTTGATGGAGATATTGCAATGCAGTGGCAGAAGATATTCGACCGGGAGATTATCGAAATTTACGGTTCTAGCGAAACTGGTGTAATTGCACATCGTCAGCAATTAAACAATAAAAGCTGGCTAGCATTTTCTGAAGTTCATATCGAGAATAGTAAAGATGGATTGTTGCAGGTTAGCTCTCCTTTTATCAATTCTAGTGAAGGTGAAGTGTTTCAAACGCAAGATATCGTTACCATACAGGGAGAATCGCAATTTATTCTACATGGTAGAGCTGATTCTATCGTGAAAATTGCAGGCAAGCGGATTTCTCTACTTACTGTCGAAGCGGCCATCAAAGGATGTAAAGGCGTGCTGGACGTTGCAGTGATGGCTGTCCCTGTGCAGGGGCATATCCGTGACATGGCGATATGGGCTGCTGTAGCGATTGGCGAAGAACGTGGCGTTAATGCTCGCTCGATCCGTATGCAACTCTTGCCATTACTTGATGGTATAAAGATTCCGCGTCGGATTGTTATGTTGAAACAACTGCCGCGAGAAAAGAATGGAAAACTGCGTAAAGAACAATTGATGTCCGTGTTTCAGAATGGTGTGAAAGCATGAGCAGTTGTTTTACACATAGCTTCGAGATTAGAGCAAGCCATCCTTGCTTTGAAGGGCATTTTCCAGGGTTTCCCGTCTTTCCTGCTGTAGGACAGTTATCGCTACTTGCAGAGGTTGTTTCTCTATTGCATGGTGAAAGTTGTGTCATTATTGCCATTTCAGCGGCTAAATTTTTTCGACCAATCATCCCAGACACCATGATTATGGTTGAGTTGAAGCGAAAGGGTGAAAATAACGCTGATTTTGCTATTCGTTGCACGGAAGGTGTGATTGCAAAAGGGAAGTTAACATACAGGATATTGGGATTATGAACGGAAAGATTTGTGGGCTTGTTCCCGTATACAATAACCATTTGACTATCGCCAACGTTGTACATGCTTTGCTGGAGCAACTCGATTTCGTAATTGTGGTTGATGATGGCAGCAACGATGGTACCGAGAAGATTGTCAAAAGCTTGAAAGAGAAATTTCCTGATAAGGTTGAAGTACTTCATCATGCAGAAAATAAAGGCAAAGGAGCTGCGGTTCAGAGTGGTTTGCATAGGGCTAATGATATGGCTTTCAGCAATGTCATTCAGGTTGACGCAGATGGTCAGCACAACCTTGATGATTTGCCAAAGTTTTTGCAGGGTATTGAGGATAATCCTCGAGCTTTATTTTTGGGAGCGCCAATTTTCGATGGTGATATTCCAGCCATACGAAAGCACGGGCGTAAACTAACACAAGCCATGATTGCTATGGAAATGGGGACTTGGGATGTGCCCGATGCGATGTGTGGGTTTAGGGCATATCCTGTTGCTGAAATATGCGAGTTGGGGTGTATGGATCCAAGAATGAGTTTTGATCCTGAAGTGATGATTCGTGCTCATTGGGCTGGTATTTTACTACAAAGGATACCGACCCGTGTACGTTATTTAGCCGCTGAAGATGGCGGTATATCCCACTTTAGGATGGTTAATGATAATGTTCGTCATACTTGGATACATATAAGGCTTCTGCTTCAGGCTCCGTTCCGATTGCTTCTTAAAGCGATAAGAAAATCACATGAGTGAGTGGGTCGAAAAAGAGGAGCGTGGTTCAGCATGGACAATACGGCTGATGATGTTTTTATGTAAGCATACTGGACAATGGCTTGTACGACCGTTGCTCTATCCAATTGTGGCTTACTTCTTTCTGACCTCACCCGATACTAGAGCTACATCATTGCGTTTTTTCACAAAGGTAAACGGACATTCTGACTGGCGGGACTGTTTTAAACAGCTTCATTGTTTCGCGCAGACGCTGCTGGATCGTATTTTCATTATGTCGGGCAATACGAAGCGTTATCAAGTCACTGGGCGCGGCCGTGAAATGTTCATCAAGGAACAGAAACGAGGTAAAGGCATGATTCTGCTTGGTTCACATCTCGGCAGCTTTGAAGCGTGTCGGATTCTGATTAGGGATGAGGCGGGGCTGGATGTGTACATGGTTGCCTACTTCGGTGGCTCAAAAAAAATACGCATGATTCTGGAGAAACTAAATCCAGGACTGATGAGTCGAATCATTGATCCTACCGAGCCTGAGGCCATTTTTAAAATGCGCGAGGCTATTGAAAGCGGTGGTATACTGGCTATTTTGGGAGATAGGGTGGGTATCGGTGAAAAAAAAGCTTCGGTTCGTTTCTTTGGCGAAGAGGTTGAACTTCCTGCTGGGCCATACCTTTTGGCTCACATCCTCGGTTGCCCAGTCTACAGCTTTTTTGGCTTGCTCACAGATAAGTACCATTACGATAGCTGTTTGGAACCGATTGCCGAGTGTATTAAGCTTCCCCGCAAAGATAGACAGCAGGCTTTAAATGCATATGCGCAGGGTTATGCCGACCGACTTGAATATTACTGCCGTAAACACCCCTATAACTGGTTTAACTTCTACGACTACTGGAGTTCGAAATAATGCATGTGATGAAGCGGATACAAAATGTAATTGATAGTCTTATTTATTTATTTGTTGGCCCGTTTACAGTGGTAGGTACTGTTCCGCTACTACTCATGGGATTTGATGCGACCATGGGTTTACCTCATTTCACTTCGGATATTACCATTGCAGTAGGTTATATATTGATGAATTTAGCGGCCATAGTGGCTCTCTGGTGTACATGGCTAATGCATCGAGGTGCTGGCACGCCTATCCCTTCCATGCCAGCGCAACAGTTAGTAAGGACTGGAGCTTACGCAGTTGTACGCCAGCCAATGATGCTTACGCTATTGGTCGTTGGTCTGGGGGAGTTGCTGGTCACGGGATCCCTGCTAATGCTTCTCTGGATTCCTCTTGCCATGCGTGCGGGGGTGATGTTCATTATTGTCTATGAGGAGCCATTGCTTTTGACTCGCTATGGTGAGCCTTATCAGCGTTACTGTGACGAAGTACCCCGATGGTTACCTCAATGGAAACAAATCTAATGCAATGCTCTAAATACTTGAGCTATCTCAAAATACCATATGTCATTATATGGACTTTTTTTTTAGGTGTGATGTTTTTTGTGCCTAATGTAGTACTAGCAAAAGATACTTTAGCCTCCGTGCTTGCTAAGGCTAGCCAGCAGGAGATGGTGGCGCTTGAATATCGTGAAGTAAAACACATGATATTTTTGCACGATCCTATTGAAGTGTCAGGTAGAATGTTTGTAGCGGGAAATGATTTTGTACTTGAGCAGCTTCAATCACAAAGGATGTTGCTTACAGCAGATCAGCATAGGTTACGTTTTTATATACCCAGCAAAGGTATGCGTCATAGCAAAATGATGACATCCTCCATGGTTCGGAAAGGTCTTCAGTTTTTTAAACCTTTGATGTCAGGTGATCAAGCAGCGCTCGAACGCGTATTTGAGATACAGTTTTCGGTGCAGCCAAAGGGTAATTGGATATTGATTCTAACACCTAAGAAGCTTGAAGAAGCCTTTTTTTCTAAGGTATTCATAGAAGGAAAAGAGGGTAAACCTGCATATTATAGTAGGCTGGAGATGGCTGATGGCAGCAGATCTGAATGGTTTTTTTCTATCCTACCAGTATCGGGTAAAAATAAACAAATTATGCAGATGCTAATGCAAGAATCAAAGGGTTAAAAAAATGCACCTTAGAGTTGCCTTCTTTCTTTTAGCCGTGCCGTTTTTATTGGCGGCTACATTTTGGCAGCTCGATGTTAAAACAGATATTTCGGCATTTTTTATTTCGGGCAAATCCGAGCAGATGAAACTACTTGCAGGTCAAATGCAAAATGGTGAAATTTCTAAACGTTATTTGATTAGTATTGTGCAGGAAAAAGTCGGCGAGAAGCCTCTAGAGTTTGTGCAGGCACTACAGACTGAATGGCTAAAATTAGAAGGAGTGAGCCGAGTGTGGGGGTCATCGATGGGTGATGATGAGATGCATGCTTTGATTGCATTTTACCTACCTTATCGATATCAACTTTATAGCTTAACGCCTGAAAAAGATGTGCCTGCAATATTTTCGAATGCCGCGATGGAAGCAAGAGCAAAAACAATTAAACAAGGGCTTTTAAGTCCAGAAAGTGCATGGGTGAGAGAAGTTATTCATCAAGACCCAATGTTTTTGATGTCCAATACATTTGGCCAACTATCAAGCGGCATCAGCAATTCAACAGAGCATAGTCGCTATACCTCATTGATGGTTGAAAGTAATGCATCGGGTTTGGATACAGATCGTCAGGCTGTGATTAAAAAACAGATTGAGGCTGTATTTCAACAGGTGAATCGTACTTATGGTTCAAAATATCAACTGGAAATGACAGGAGTACCTATCTTTGCCTTGGCAATTAAAAAGCAGGTTGAAGAAGATGTGAAGTGGATTAGCAGTGTTTCAATAGGACTGATGTTGTTGCTGTTTTTGGTGATATTTCGCTCTTTTCAATCGTTGGTTACTGTGACTTTGATTTTGTTGGTTTCTGCAACGATGGCGTGCTTGTTGACATCACTCGTATTTGGCCAAATTTATGCTTTAACCTTGGCAATTGGAACGACACTGATTGGTGTTTGCGTGGATTACCCCATTCATACGATGGTGCATGCTCAAGCTAGCACTGAGCACCCTGTGGATGCCGCCAAACGAATCTGGCCAAGTTTGCTATTGGGGGCTGCCACCACAATGGTGGGTTATACGGCTTTAAGCTTTACAGGTTATCCTGGCATGCAGCAAATAGCACTTTATAGTGGCATAGGTATTTTAACTTCATTATTGATTTCACGCTTTATTTTACCATTTTCGATACATGCTCAAAGAAAAACATTGCAATCTAATATCAATTTCGATGCTTGGCTGCTTTTAATGCAAGGAAAATCATTAAAAGTACCTGTTATTATTCTAGCTTTATTGGTTTTATGGAGTGGCCTATCAGGTGTACGGTGGGAAGATGATTTAAGTCAGTTATCACCTTCGGTGAATGCATTAAAAGAGAATGATCAAAGAATCCGTGCGCGTATGCAAAGCATTGAACCAGGGCGCTTTATATTGATTCATGCCGATAACATAGAATTGGCATTGCAACAAAATGAAGCTGTTTGTTTGCGTCTGAATGATTTGAAAAAAGCCGGTAAATTAGAATCATTTTATTCCTTGTACCCTTGGCTTGCTTCACAAAAATTACAGCAAGAAAATACTAGACTAGCTCGTTTGAACTTAACTGATATAAAGAAGCTGGGGTGGAGTGTGGCGTTAGAGAAGGAAGGCTTGCGCAGTGCTTTTTTTGTTAAACCTGAGGTTCCAACTGTTCCAACACTTACATTAACGGATGTGCTTAAATCTTCTGCGGCACGCTATATTTCTGGCCAGTATGTGATCAATGATAAACAAGTCATTCTAACCATTTGGTTGGGCTTGCATGACCCCGCAGCATTAAAAGAAGCTTTTTCAGGAGTTGAAGGGGCTCAATATGTGAGCCAAAAAGATATGATCAATGAGATGAATGCAGCTTATCGTAGAAAAGCTGTGATCGCTTTGGCTTATGGGGCTTTGTTGATTGTATTGTTGTTAACGCTGCGTTATCGAAGTTTTAAAGCTTCTATTCAAGCTTTATTTCCAGCTATGATTTCTGTAGCTTTTGTTGTGGGTGGATGGGGGTTATCAGGCTACCCACTGAGCATGTTGCATTTGTTGGGTTTATTGTTATTGGTGGCGATTTGTGTCGATTACGGTATATTTTTCCATGAAAATCGATCGGATAATATGAGATTGACCTATCAGGCCATTGTAATATCTGCCTTAACCACCATGGTAGCTTTTTCCTGCTTGGCACTGGCAGAAAATCCTGCTTTGAAAGTGCTAGCTTGGACAATTGCACCTGGTGTATTGTTGGGTTTTCTTTTGTGCCCATTGTTGATTCAAAAGCCCTCAAAAGGATAGATATGCAAGCTGTTTATATTACCTCATATGTAGCCATGACGGCTTGTGGCCAAGGCAATGAAGCCTTACTCAAGGCGTTACTAGAACAGCGTAGTTGTTTAAAACCAGCACAGCTAATTCAACCTGGTTTCCCCACCTATACTGGTGAAATCAGTACACCTCTTCCCAATATTCAAGGGTCTTTAAAGGCTTTTGATACCAGAAATGCACGCATTGCTTTAGCTGCCCTGGATTGTCAAAAAGGAGCCTTTAGAGCAGGAGTTTTATCGGCGGTTGAGTCTTATGGAGCTTCACGCGTGGGAGTGGTGATTGGTACAAGTACTTCTGGAATTTATGAAACTGAGCTTTCCTATCAGCAGTATGAAACATGTGGTTCAATTACTGAGGGGTTTGACCTTCGGCGGCAGCATGCTTGGATTGCTACGGCAGAGTTTTTGAAAAAAGAATTGCAATTGACAGGGCCCTGTTATGCAATTTCTACGGCATGTTCATCCAGTGGTAAAGCCATTGCGGCTGGTCAACGTATGATAGCATCAGGCCTTTGTGATGCTGTGTTGGTTGGCGGAGTGGATTCGATATGTCATCTTACCATTCATGGTTTTCATAGTTTGGAGTTAACTGCCGAAGATCCATGCACACCACTGGATCAGAATCGCCAAGGCATTAGTTTGGGCGAAGGTGCGGGTTTGTTGCTTTTAGAACGTGAATGTCGAGAACACTGCCAGTTAAGCTTATTGGCTTATGGAGAATCTTCGGATGCGCATCATATGACAGCGCCTCATCCGGATGGGGAAGGCTCGAAGATGGCTATGCAAAGTGCTTTGAATCGTGCTGGGTTGCAAGCTGAAGAGATTAATTATATCAATGTACATGCGACGGGAACACGCTTAAATGATCAATCAGAAATGCGAGCCATGGCTTCATTATTTGAGGCTAATATACCATGCAGTGCAACCAAAGGAATTACAGGCCATACTTTGGGTGCAGCAGGGGCGATTGAAGCTATTATTAGTTTGTTGGCATTGGAGTATCAATTTATTCCAGGTACATGTGGACTGAAGAACCTAGATACAGCATTTAAAAATCATGTGGTGAGTGAGACTTTATTTGATCAGAAAATGGCTTATGTCATGAATAATAATTTTGGTTTTGGTGGCAATAATGTGAGTTTGATATTTTCAAGATTTGCAGCCCAAAAGGAGATGCCGCATGTCTAACTCCTTATTGGCCGTGTTAGGCTGTGGCATTAGCTTTCAATCTGCCGATATTGCACAAGCATTGGCTTATGAAAATGCAGATATGAAAACTGATTTATTGCCCGCGAACTTGCGCCGTCGCACAAGTGTTGCGACCAAGATGGCCTTTGCCGCAGCTCAGCGGGCTTGTGAGTCTGCGGCTGTAAAGCCTTCTGAGTTATCTGTTATTTTCACATCAGCATTGGGAGAAGCTGCGATAACCGACCAGTTATGCCGTGATATTGCGCGCCAAGACTTCCCATTATCACCCACAAAATTTCATAATTCAGTGCACAACACCGCTTCAGGTTATTGGAGTATTGCAGTGGGAAGTCAGCACCCAGCGATGGCTATGGCGGGATATAAGGATGGTTTTGCTTTGGCATTACTTGAGGCTTGGAGTCAATTACATACCATTGAAAAACAGATATTATTGGTATGTTATGAAGAAACACCGTCGGATTTGTTATTGCCTGACAATCAGTGGGTTGCTTGTGCAACGGCCTTTGTTTTGAGCTCGAAAGGTCGTAATGGTTTGAGTTTGCACATGCCTTATTGCATTACAGATGCTACGAAAAGTGATCAACTGGATGATAAGAAGCATTCGCCAGCACTTGCAGCTCTGCCGCTTTATGATGCTTTAACACAAGGCAATAGTGGTACAATACAAATCTCTCCTGAGTCTGATCAAACGTGGTTTATTGAAGTAACTAATGCTCATGCATAGGCTTGATTTGGAGTCGATGTTGCCACATCGCAAACCCATGTTAATGATCTCAGAAGTGTTATCTTATGATAAGCAGCAATTGAAAGCCTTGAGCCTGATTGACCCAGTGAATCCTTTACTACAACAAGGGCGTTTCCCTGGTTATGCGGCGTTGGAATTGGTGGCTCAAGCATCAGGGCTGTTTTTAGGATTAAATATGGATGGTGATGGGACAACACCTGGGGCTATAGTAAGCATACGGGATTTGGATATTTTTAAAGTCTGGCTTGCTATAGATGATGTAATGCATATTAAAACGATTTTTCTTGGTGGTAGTGAGCAGGCTGCAATGTTTCAAGGCTCGGTGTACCAATCAGATAAGCTTGTGTTCAAATCCACACTGATAGTAAGTCGCTTTAACAAGGAGTAGGGATGACCAAACATGTATTGGTGACAGGTGGAAGCCGAGGTATAGGTGCTGAAATTGCACGTACTTTGGCTTCAAGTGATCGTCATATTTGGGTGAATTATCGAAATGGAAAAGAAGCCGCTGAATCGGTGGTGAATGAGATTCAACAGCGTGGTTTTGATGCCTCTTTGTTATGTTTTGATGTGGCTAATCGGCAAGTGTGTAAACAGGTTTTAGATCAGTTTATCAGCGAATATGGTGGCTTTGATATAGTGGTGAATAATGCGGGAATCACGCGTGATGCGCCTTTTCCTGGGATGGAAGATGAGCAGTGGGATGAAGTGCTGCAAACCTGTTTGGGTGGTTTTTACAACGTCTGTCGGCCATTGGTGATGCCTATGATTCGTAAGCGTTGGGGACGTATTGTGAATATGGTATCCATTGCAGCCTTGCATGGTAATCGAGGTCAAAGTAATTATGCAGCAGCTAAAGCGGGTGTGATTGGCGCAAGTAAATCATTGGCAAGAGAAGTGGCTT
>JAUZQM010000137.1 GCA_030950985.1 Mariprofundaceae bacterium
GGCGAAAAATATGATGCGAAAACAAGCGCGCCTTTTTTATTGAGTTTTTGGCATGCTCGAATTTTAATGATGCCTTATGCCGTACATGGTTGGGAAGGTCCCATGTTGATTTCAGAACATCGTGATGGTGCATTTATTGCCGATGCGGTGGCTTTGATGGGGATTCAATCGTCACGCGGTTCTTCGACCAAAGGTGGCGCGCGTGCTTTTCTTAAAATGATTCGTTTGGCACGTGATGGTCATACCTTGGGCATTACACCCGATGGTCCAAAAGGTCCTGCACAAGTGGTGCAAATGGGAACGGTAAAAATTGCCATGAAATCAGGTTTACCAATACGTTCGGTCTGTTATGCCAGCCAACGATATTGGCGTGCCAAATCATGGGATAAGTTTTATGTTCCAAAACCGTTTACACGTGGTGTTTTTGTGATGGGCGAACCTATTTATGCCACCGATGATGAACAAGAAAGCTTGAAACTATTTCAACAAGCGATGGATGATGTGCAGCACCAAGCGGATACTTATTTTACGACAACGCTGAAATCTTGAGCCAAGCCCCTTCAAGTAAACCTGCATCAACAACCGTAATATCCTGATATGCCCAACGTTGAAAAACCGTATCGATGATGGCTAAACCCGCAATCATTAAATCGGCACGCCCTGCTTCAATGCTTGGCATGGCTTGGCGTTGCTCATGGGTCATGGTCAGTAATTGTTGTTTGAGCTGTAAAAAACGTGGGTATGAGATGTGATGATTGTTGATGAGATTGGCATCATAAGTGTGCATATCCAAATCAATCGCGGCTAAGGTAGTGATGGTTCCAGCTGTACCAACCAAGGTGGGTGGTATTGTTTGATGACCTTGTGATGCCAGCCAATGGGCTTCCACTTCTGTAAGATGGTGTTGGCAAGTTTGGTACATCGCATGGTAATCATCGGCGGATGGTGGATTTGTGTGTAAATGAGCTTCCACCAAGCGAACAACACCTAACTTTCGACTGATGGCATCCAAGCATTGCCCTTGTTTGGCACGCACAAATTCTGTGCTTCCGCCGCCAATATCAAACAATAAAAAATCATTGCGAATAGTTTGAGGTAAAACAGCACAACTTCCCAATAATGACATATTGGCTTCATCATGACCTTCAATGATATTGATTTGAATGCCTGTTTGTTGCAAAATATGTTGGCAAAAATCGTGACCATTGCTGGCTTCACGCATGGCAGCTGTGGCGACGGCATACGTGTGTTCCGCATCGACATCATGCTGTTTTAAAATATCGGCAAAGGCATGAAAAGCATCGAGGGCGCGTAACATTGCAGCTTCACACAAACATCCACTTTGATGTAAACCTTCACCCAAACGAACAATACGATGGGTGTAAGCTTGAATATGCCAAGGCGTGATATGGTTTGATAATGCAGGTTTGGCAATCATTAAACGAAAGGTGTTGGAACCAATATCAATGGCAGCAAAGTTGGACATGTTTAGCCCCTGTGTGCGTGAGCAAGTTCAACATAATGTTCAGCTGAATGACGTAAAAAAGATTGTTCTTCTTCAGTAAGCGCACGGCGTTCTCTTGCTGGACTGCCTGCATAAAGAAAACCACTTTTTAGAATTTTACGTTCTGGAACCAAGGAGCCAGCAGCCAGTAAACAGCCTTCTTCTAAGACGGCATCATCCATCACAATCGAACCCATGCCGACCAAACAAAGGTTCTGAACTTCACAGCCGTGTAAAATAACACCATGCCCTACCGTGACATCATCACCAATGATGCAAGGCTTGCCTTCGCTGTTATGCAAGGTGCAATGATCTTGAATATTGCTGCGTTGCCCAATGCGTATTTCATCGACATCACCCCGCAGCACACTTTGATACCAAACACTGGAATCTGTGCCAATATAAACACGTCCCATAATATCAGCGGAGGGAGCCAACCAAGCCGATGGATGAACCTGCGGCTTCCAGTGTTGATAATGAGAAATCATACTTCTTGAAGCTTTTGATTTTTCTGCTGGCGTACGGGGGCTTGTTTGTTTGTTTTGACAACTTGTTTAGCAACGCTATCAATATGATTACAGCGACCATTGATTGCAGAGCCTTCAGCCAATGAGAGTAATTTATATTGGACATCACCGTTTAAATGCCCTGTTGAACCAAGCTTTAGACTTTGACTGGTGTAGACATTGCCTTCAATCGTACCATGTAAAATAAGGCTAGGTACATGCACTTCCCCTTGAATGATGGCACCTTCACTGACAATCAATGTACCATCCTTATCAGCATGAATGTTACCATTGAATTTACCATCAATACGGACAGCGCCTTCAAAAGATAATTCACCTGTGATGACGGAGTGTACACCAATCAGTGTGTCAATTTGTTGGGGGTCATTGCTGACATTTTTTTCACGTTTTCTTAACATTTATATCTCAAATTTGCAGGATTTTCGCATGATTTCTTTGCCTTTTTTATTGTAAAGGATCAAATCAATACGAGGGTGCTGAGGGAGTGGTGTAAGTCCTGCGGCATGAATTTCCCCTTGCACAAAGGTATGAGTTTCCATTTGGAATGGCAATTTCTCTTTACCATTCTTAAAATGTAAAGGATAACGATGACCTTGAACATCGTGATAAATAAATTGTAAACTACCTTGAATATGACGTGGGTAGTTACCACCTTTGACCAAAGTGACGTGAAAAAACAAACGATGCGGTGAAAGTGATTGCAAGCTTGCTTGAATGATTTGAACATGTTGTCCTTTTCTAGCGTCTAAGATGCTATGAAAGACTTGTATGCGTTGCTGTAAATGAGAAATATCCTCTTGTTGCTTTTGTAAAATCTTTTTCAAGCCATTTATTTGGGCTTGTTTTAAGGCGTTGTCAGTCTGAGATGTCAGTAGTTGTGAGCGAACGGAAGAAAACTGATTTTCTAATTGATGCAACATAATTTCAATATCATGGTCTTTTTGGGATGGTGGGGTGTAATGGTGGTTGATGGCCATACCTATCAACAGGCTTATGGTTGGAATGATTAGGATCGTAATAGGGCGAATATGGATGTTTTTGGCGGGTCGACCATTGCCTGCTTCGATCACCATCACTTGCTTGGGGGTGAACCAAAATTCTAACAAACGTTGCCAACCTGTTTTCTTAATCATAGGGATTATGGCCACTGAGCGTGAATTGAAAGCCCCATTCCTTCGTCTAAACCCAACATAATATTGGCGTTTTGAATGGCTTGCCCCGACGCACCTTTTAATAAATTATCAATGCAACTGACCACCACAGCTTCCGTATCACTTAAACGACAGATGCCAATATCACAGCGATTACTGCCAGATACGCCTTTGGTTGATGGTAGTTTGCCTTCAGGTAAAACGCGTACAAATGGTTCATTTTGATATGCTTGAAGTAATGTTTGATGCCATGTTTCGGTATGTTTTCCAGTTAAATGCAAGGTGGTCAACATGCCGCGTGACATGGGAATAAGATGGGGAACAAAACGTACTTTGATGGATTGATGTCCGAAATTTTCAGCCCATTCTTCCATTTCCCAAGCGTGGCGATGGCGAGGTAAACCATAGGCACTCAGTCCTTCATTGACTTCACAATAAAGGAGACCTGTTTTGGCTGTGCGACCTGCGCCTGATGTGCCTGATTTTGAATCAACAATGATGGAACTATCATCCAATAGCTTGGCTTTTAGCAAAGGAATCAAGGGCAGCAAGGTCGATGTAGGGTAACATCCAGGATTGGCAACTAAATTTGCTTGTGCAATATCAGTACGCGCCCATTCACTTAAACCATAAACGGCATGCTTTAACAAGTGGGGATGAGGATGCTCTAAACCATACGCCTGCTGATAAATATCAGGCGATTGGTGGCGAAAATCAGCCGATAAATCTACGACCTTTTTTCCTGCATCCAATGCCTTCTTGACAGGTTCAGCCGCCGCACCATGGGGTAAAGCGGTCAACACCAATTGAACATCATCAGCAAGTGCTGCATCTGCTTTTGCCAGTGTTAAATCACCCACATGACCTGTGATACCGGGTAAGACATCCCTTACTTTTTTGCCTGCTTGGGAGTGAGCTCCGACATGAGTTACTTCCAAATAAGGGTGGTTTTCAATCAAACGAATAAGTTCTGCACCTGTATAACCAGTGGAACCAAGGATAGCGACATGAATATTCATGCCGAAAGACTACAAAGCAACGCTGTGAAACGAAAGCATTGTATGTAAGCAAGGTCAAGGTATGATGCGCGATTCCTGCATGGAAATGATATGCAGATTATTGAAAATAGGGCTATCAACGCCCGCTAGGGTGTTTTGATGTCTTCTGAAGAAAACGTAGAAATAAAATTTGTAGATTTGGGTCTTTCTGAACCAGTCATGAAGGGTTTAAGGGATGTGGGTTATGAATCACCATCACCGATTCAAGCCGAAATGATTCCATACATGATGGATGGTCGTGATGTCTTGGGTCAAGCGCAAACAGGTACAGGTAAAACAGCAGCTTTTGCCTTGCCGATTTTATCTAAAATTGATTTAAATGAACGTGATCCTCAAGTCTTGGTGCTAGCACCAACGCGTGAGTTGGCGATTCAAGTGGCTGAAGCGTTTCAGCAATATGCACATCATATCAAAGGTTTTCATGTGTTGCCTATTTATGGCGGACAAAGTTATGACACACAATTACGCGCATTAAAACGTGGTGTACATGTGGTGGTCGGTACTCCGGGGCGCGTGATGGATCATATGCGTCGCAAAACATTGAAACTTAATGGCTTAAAAACCTTGGTACTTGATGAAGCCGATGAAATGTTGCGTATGGGATTTATTGATGATGTGGAATGGGTGTTGGAACAAACACCAAAAACACGTCAAATTGCGTTGTTTTCTGCCACCATGCCTGCGGTCATTCGTAAAATTACGGATCGTTATTTAACCAACCCTAAGCATGTGACCATTAAAAATAAAACCAGTACAGTGGACACGATTCGTCAACGTTTTTGGTCGGTCAGTGGTCGTCATAAAATGGATGCCTTGACGCGTATTCTCGAAGCTGAAGATTTTGATAGCATTATTATTTTTGTGCGTACACGCGGTGCCACGGTTGAAGTCGCTGAAAAACTTGAAGCACGAGGTTTTAGTGCAGCAGCGTTGAATGGTGAGATTGCTCAAAATCAACGTGAAAAAATTATACAGCGGGTAAAAAAAGGTCATTTAGATATTATTGTTGGTACAGATGTTGTTGCGCGTGGTTTGGATATTGACCGTATTTCACATGTGATTAACTATGATATTCCCGGTGATACAGAATCGTATGTCCATCGTATTGGTCGTACAGGTCGTGCAGGTCGTCAAGGTGATGCGATTTTATTTGTAGCACCACGTGAACGTCGTATGTTGTATTCCATTGAACGTGCGACACGTCAAAAAATTGCTGAATATCAAATGCCGTCCACGGCTGATATCAATGATAAACGTGTGGATGCCTTTAAACAGAAAATTCAAGCGACTTTAGAAGCTGATGGTTTGGAATTATATGCCAAAATCATTGAGCAATATGAAAAAGAACATGAAGTTCCAGCGCAAGAAATTGCAGCCGCATTGGCAAAAATGGTGCAAGGAGATTCACCTTTATTATTGGCTGAATCCAAGCATGCTGAACGCAAACCTCGTGTTGAAAATCGCTCTGAAAGAACATCTGAATCGAGTGATCGCCCCCAACGTGAACGCCGTCCTGCTCATCCGAAAACACGCTCACTTCCTCGTTTAGAACGCGGTATGGAACGTTTCCGTTTGGATGTCGGGTCAGATCATGATGCTCAAAAGGGTAATATTGTGGGTGCTGTTGCCAATGAATCAGGCATTGAAAATGAATTTATTGGTCATATTGAGATTTATGATCGTTATACCACCATTGATTTACCTGAAGGTATGCCGAATCATATTTTGCAAACCTTGCAAGAAGCCCGTGTAATGGGTCGTAAAATGAATATGACGCGTGAAGAAATGGAAGATTTATCACATGATAAAGAACGTATCCAGCGTGGTCGTTCATCATCGAAACGTAGTGATGAAGGTTCGCATTCAAAACGTGGAAGAAGTGGATCTTCTCGTCCACGTTCAGGTGGTCACACACCTCCGAAACGTCGTTCATAGATTGATAGGATGATTTAGACTTAAAGGGCGTAGCGTAAGCTGCGCCCTTTTTTTTACATTAATCCAATGCGCCAGAACAGCTTGAGCCTTGCCCTGCCGTACAACCATAACAATGATCCATGATGGCAATGGGCATACCTTCCATATTTTTTTCTAATAATTCAGATAGATGTGTTTTACCTTGACCGTGTAATGGTAAATCCAACATTTGATTAAAATCACAATCATAAACATAGCCTTGCCAATCAATACTCAGCAATGAACGGCACATCACCGATTCAAGATTCGCTTCAGAATAATGGGCTTTGAGTTGTTGCATATAAGGTTCAAATTGCCCTTGTGAAATAAGGTAACTACCAAAACGTTTAATCGGCATATTGGTAATGGTAAAGAGTTGATTAAAGGTAATATTGAAACGTTCTTTCAATTCTTTTTTATAGGCTGCTTGCAATTCAACTTGTGAAGGGGGCAAAGATGTTCCTGTTGGATTGTACACAAGATTCAATATTAAACCGCTGCCTTCTTGACCATAACCCAAAGCATTGAATGCTTGAATACCTGCAATGCTGCGTGCAAACACGCCTTTGCCACGTTGTGCATCCACATTTTCACCCAAATAACAAGGTAAGGATGCGGATATTTCAACGTGATGATTCGCCAAAAATTCAGCTAAATCATCATAACCTTCTTCACTTAGAATGGTTAAATTACATCGATCAATGACGTTGATGCCCAATTGACGGGCTTCATGCACCAAATAACGAAAATCTGGATTCATTTCAGGCGCACCGCCTGTTAAATCTAAGGTTTTAATATTGGAACGTCTTAAAAAATCCAATATCGTTTCAATGGTTTCACGTTGCATGATTTCTTTGCGGCGTGGCCCAGCATCAACATGACAGTGGATGCACGTTTGGTTGCATAGATAGCCTAAGTTGACTTGTAATGTTGTTAACGTCCCGCGTCTGATGGCTGGGAAGTCTGTTTTTTCTAGCCGTGGGCGACAATCGTGCATGCGCACCTCCAAATATGATAATGAAGCTTAAGTCGGTACCGTATTGGCTAACTTACAGATTGATTTCAGATCAAAAAATCAATGTTTGCCTGAACTACCAAAACCACCTGCGCCCCGCTCTGTTTCTTCTAGTGTATGGACGCTTTGAAAATGCACTTGGACAACAGGTGCAATAATCATTTGAGCAATGCGATCACCACGTTGAATGGTAAAAGGCTGATGACCATGATTGATTAAAATGATGCCCACTTCGCCGCGATAATCGGCATCAATCGTCCCAGGACTATTGAGTACGGTAACACCGTGTTTGAGTGCCAATCCTGAACGTGGGCGAATTTGAGCTTCAAGTCCAGCGGGTAATGCCATACTGAAACCTGTTGGAATCAATTGATGTGTGCCTACGTCAAGTTGTATATCGTGTTCAATGGCAGCACGAATATCGGCACCTGCCGCAAGCTCACTGGCATAAAAAGGTAAGGTTAAACCCTCACCATGGGGCAATCGTTGAATGGATACGGTTGTCTGTTGTGTCATGTTAACTCCATAATGGATTGAATGATTTGCATGGCAAAGGGTGTTTTATCTGAAGCTGTGAGTGCGGTAACGTGTTGAGGTGTTACCCACCAACCCGACGATGTGGATTGCCCCATATTGCTCACATCATTGGCAACGATGGCATCAACACCTTTGCGTTGAAGTTTATCTTGGGCATGTGCAATGTGCTGTTGGGTTTCCGCAGCAAAGGCAATCACTTGATGGGGGCGTTCAGGCATGTGGGCAATATGTGCCACAATATCGGGGTTGGCAGTGAGTTCTACATGCAAGGATGATGTATCCCCACGCTTTATTTTTTCCGTTGCGACATGGGTGAAACGAAAATCACTCACCGCCGCAGTGGCAATAAAGACATCACTGTTAGCAGCATGTTTTTCACAGGCAGCCAACATTTCCAAACCTGTTTTAACCACCACACGTTGAATATATTCAGGGGTTGAGGGTGTGCCAACACCTGCAATCAAACACACATCCGCGCCCCAAGCCGCTGCCACCCTTGCCAAACATGCACCTAATGTTCCTGATGCACGGTTGCTTAATGTGCGCACGGCATCCCAAGATTCCACAGTCGGGCCAGCATTAATAACCCAGCGTTGCCCTTGTAAATAAGAAGCTTGTAATAAAGGAATGAGGGTATCCACAATGATATGTAAATCAGGTAAGCGACCTGCACCGTGTTCACCACATGCCAATATCCCTGATGCAGGTGGCAGGATATGGATGCCTCGCTGACGCAATGTTGTGATATTGTCTTGTGTGGCTTGAGATTGCCACATGGATGGATTCATGGCAGGTGCAATCAGTATCGGTTGTTTACAAACTTGTATCATGGTGGTCAATAAATCATCGGCAATGCCATGACTTATTTTTGCCAAAACATTGCATGTCGCAGGTGCAATCAAGACAACATCTGCCCAGCGTGCCAATTGAATATGCCCCATTTCACGTTCATGGGTCAAATTAAAAAGTTCAGTATGAACGCTCTCACCTGTTAAGGCTTCAAAGGTTAAAGGGCTCACAAACGCACAGGCAGAAGCCGTCATGATACAACGAACATGCGCACCTTGTTTGATTAAAGTGCGCGCCAATTCGGCGATTCGATAGACAGCAATGCCACCAGTGATGCCTAAAAGAATATGTTTTTGCTGTAACACTAGGCTGTTTCTTTCAGCTCTTTGAGTGTTTGTAATACGTTTTCTACATGCTCTTTCACCCGAACTTTCCGCCAAATATGGGCGATACGACCCTCAGGGTTGATGATAAATGTTGAACGCTCAATGCCCATATATTCTTTACCGTAGTTTTTCTTGAGTTGTAAGACATCAAAGGCTTTGCATAAAGCTTCTTCGGCATCAGATATTAAAGGGAAATTCAAATCTTGTTTGTTGGTGAAATTGCTGTGTGACTTCACGGAATCACGGCTGACACCCACAATATTGGCATTAGCAGCGGAAAAATCAGCCAAGGCATCACGAAATTCACAGGATTCTGTGGTGCAACCCGGTGTACTATCTTTGGGGTAAAAATAGACAATCACCCACTCACCTTTGTAAGCGGATAGTGCTAATTCACCCTCAGGCCATGTTGGTAAAACTATTTCAGGCGCAGCATCGCCCACATTCAAATGATAATCGCTCATCGTATGCTCCTTTGTTATGCTTGCGCCAAACTAACGGTTCGGTACGACAATAAAAATAAAATAGCTGTAACTGTTCAGGTTGCCGCTTATTTTTCTGATGACAAAGCGAAAAAGCGGAGCTTACGACTGTAAGTGAACATTTTTTAACACCAACATCAGGGAAATAGCGGATGAGCTGAATTGTTACACCGAAGGAAGACTTTTATGCAGCAATCCCCCCTATCATTTCAAGATAAATCTGTTTTTTTGGCAGAACCGCGTGGTTTTTGTGCGGGTGTGGATCGTGCGATTGAAATCGTAGAAAAAGCGATTGAGGTCTATGGAAGCCCTGTTTATGTACGCCATGAAATTGTACATAACCGCCATGTTGTCGAGGATTTGAAAGCGAAAGGTGCTGTTTTTGTCGATTCAGTCTCAGATGCACCCGATGGTGCTTTGCTTATTTTTTCGGCACATGGGGTGAGTAAAGCGGTTCAGGAAAAAGCGAAAAAACGGGATTTGCGTGTGATTGATGCGACATGCCCGCTGGTTACTAAAGTTCATTTGGAATTGCTTCGTCATTATGCTGCGGGTCATCAAGTGATTTTGATTGGTCATGCAGGTCATCCCGAAGTGGAAGGTACGATGGGGCAAGCACCTGATGGTGCAGTTTTGTTGGTGTCTACGCCTGAGGATGTCGAAAACTTGGTGGTTGCTAACCCTGATAAATTAGCCTTTGTGACCCAAACAACGCTGAGCGTGGATGATACCAAGGATGTGATTGCTGCCTTACAACAACGTTTTCCCAACATTTTATCACCCAAACGTGAAGATATTTGTTATGCCACCAGTAATCGCCAAATGGCGGTCAAAGCATTGACTGAAAAAAGCGATGTGGTGTTGGTGATTGGTTCTAAAAATTCGTCCAATAGCAATCGTTTGCGAGAGGTGGCAGAACGCTGTCAAACGCCAGCTTATTTGATTGATGATGAACATGATATTGATGTATCTTGGCTTGAAGGAAAACAACATATTGGCATCACCGCAGGCGCATCTGCACCTGAAAAACTGGTTCAACAAGTCATTGGTTTTCTTAAACAACACGGCCATGCACATGTGCACTCACTTAACGTAGTAGAGGAAAATGTGACGTTTAGTTTGCCTTCAATGTTGAAGTAAAACTTAGCGCCTTGACCAAGCAGGGTCTGAAGCATCTTGTCCAGGAGGAGTCATCGCCACAGGTGTGCCACCCCAACTGGGTACACGATAAATGCGCCGTACGCCATGATCTTCATCTGAATAAAGAATCATTTGTCCATTGGGTGACCAAGTGGGGGATTCAATCGCATCGCCTGTGGCTAAATAACGTAAGCCTGTACCGTCCATGCGAGCAGTTGCTAAGGCAAATGACCATTCTTTTTTGGTGATAAACGCAATGCGATCACCTTTGGGTGACCAAACAGGTGATGTATTGTATTTCCCTTCAAGACTCACTTGTTCTGCTTTGCCACCTTGAACGGATATTCGGAAAATTTCAGGCGAACCTGAGCGACTACTTGCAAAGGCAATCCATTGACCATCAGGGGACCATGTGGGGGTGGTATCCAATGCGCGGTTGTGCGTCAAAGCTCGCCAAGTGCGTTGTTGGATGGTGTAAATATAAATATCTGGATTTCCCGATTTCGATAAGGTTGCAGCAATGTATTTTCCATCGGGTGAATATTCAGGTGTACTATTTAAACCTTTGAAACTAGAAAAAATATCACGTTTACCTGTCTTTAAATCAAAAAATTCCAAACGAGGGCGATTACCCACATATGTGTTGAGTGCAATATAACGACCGTCAGGTGACCAGTCGGGTGATAATAATAAGGTAAAATTACGCCCAATCACTTGCCGATTTGCAGCATCTTGATCCATATACATCAAGTCAGATTGATCACCATGTTTGGTCACATAAATAATATGACTTGAAAAGTGTCCCGGAATTTTCAATACAGCTTGATAAATAAAATTTGAAGTTTGATGAGCTAAATCTCTGAGCGCATTGCCCGCGACTTGAAAGTGTTTTTCTGCGAGTAGTTTTTTCTCGAAGGGGGCATGTAATTGTACATCTAACACCCATTGATTTTCGCCTCGCCGTAGACGACATAAAATCAAGGTATCTGTGGCAATAATACGCCAATCATCATAAGCGACTTGTATAAAAGCTTCATTGGGATCGGCAATGAAACCGATGGGGTTTTGTATTTTAAAGGATTGACTGGTGGCTAAATCGCCCGTGACGACCTGATAAAAAAGTGTTTCATCATCTTCATATTCGGGGGCAATATCCACCAACATGGCAAGGTTTAAGGGTTTGTAATCGGATTGATAAATATCAAAGTTGACTGCATAGGCAGTGTTGACAAACATTATAAAAAACAATAATAGTATTTTCATAGTGAACGTTTCTAGCGAGACAAGGGATGTTTGCAAGGGATGGGGTAAACCTGCCAGACTTCGCATTCATTTTGGAGGTGGGAGACGTTGTGAAAACCATTCAACATTCAGTTATTTTCTTTTTTATAAGCGTGTTATGCATACCTTCTGCGTATGCAAGCGACGGCAGTATCGATGCTATTTTTGGGCAACTGAACGGTGTGATTGCCAGTGTTTTCTTTTTTGATGTGATGCCAAGCGAGGCTTCGATGCCTTTTATTGTTGCATGGCTGATGATTGGTGGCGTTTACCTCACCCTTCGTTTTGGTTTTATTAATATTCGTATGATGGGGCATGCCTTGGCCATTATTCGAGGTAAATACACCTCCAAAGATGACAAAGGTGAAATTTCTTCGTTTCAAGCCTTGACTTCCGCGCTTTCTGCGACGGTGGGTTTAGGGAATATTGCAGGGGTTGCAATTGCCATTGGTATCGGTGGTCCAGGGGCTACTTTTTGGATGATTGTCGCTGGATTTTTTGCCATGACACTTAAATTTACGGAAGTTACTTTGGCGCAAATGTACCGTGAATTTCGCCCGAATGGGCATGTCATGGGTGGGGCAATGCAATATTTATCCAAGGGTTTTGCTGAAAAGGGGATGACATCACTAGGTAAAGGTTTGGCAATGTTCTTTGCAATGTTATGTATTTTTTCATCGCTAGGTGGGGGCAATGCCTTCCAACTTTCACAAGCGATGGGGGCAGTGCAAGAACAATTACCCTTTTTTCAACATTATCCGCTGATGTTTGGCATCTTGATGGCGACTGCTGTGGGTGTGGTCATTATTGGTGGTATTCGACGTATTGCCCATGCTGCTGAAGCCATTGTTCCCTCAATGGTGGCTATTTATTTATCCGCATGTCTGTGGATTATTTTTACGCATGCCAGTGAAATCCCCAACATTCTTGGTTTAATTGTTCACGAGGCTTTTGCACCTGCTGCTGTAGCGGGTGGTATCATCGGTGTGATTGTTCAAGGCTTTAAACGTGCCGCATTTTCCAGTGAAGCAGGCATTGGTTCAGCGGCGATTGCTCATTCTGCCGCATCGGTTAAATACCCAGTTCGGCAAGGGTTGGTGGCATTGTATGAACCCTTTATTGATACGATTGTCATTTGCACCATGACAGCCTTGGTCATTGTAATTACAGGCGTATATCAAGATCCCCAATATGCTCATTTGATTCATGATAGTCAGGGGGCAGCACTCACATCGGCGGCGTTTGGCTCTGTGATTGGGTGGTTTCCTATTATTTTATCCATATCTGTGGTTCTTTTTGCGTATAGTACGATGATTTCATGGTCGTATTATGGTGAACGCTGTTGGACTTATATGTTGGGCGAGCGTTTTTCCATGCTTTATCGAATCCTTTTTGTAGCTGTGATTGTGCTTGCTTCCGTGACCAGTGCTGGAAACATTCTGGATTTTAGTGATTTGATGTTGTTAAGCATGGCATTGCCCAACTTGATTGCCCTTTATGTGTTGCAGGACAAAGTTGCACTCGCGCTCAAAACCTATTTGCATCAATTACACACGGGTGAGTTGGATCAAGAGCTTGGGAGAAATAGAGATGGGGAGAAATGAATGTCCTTAAAAATTACTGATGACTGTATTAATTGCGCAGTCTGTGAACCTGAATGTCCCAATGACGCGATTTTTGAAGGCGAAGATATTTATGAAATTGATCCAACACTTTGTACAGAATGTGTTGGGCATTTTGGTGAACCGCAATGCGTGATGATTTGCCCTGTTGATTGCATTCCTAAAGACCCAAATAATCCTGAAAGTAAAGATGATCTGACACTTAAATATCAACAGCTTACTGGGCAAGTCGCATGAGTCGCTTGTGTATTGTATCGGGTCCTTCGGGCGCAGGAAAATCCAGTCTTTGCAAGGCGTTGATTGAATCATGCCAGAAGCTTAAATTATCAATATCTTGTACCACTCGTTCACCACGATTGGGCGAAAGTGATGGCCGTGATTATCATTTTTTAACCGTCAACGAATTTCAACAGCAAGAAAAAGCAGGTGATTTTTTAGAGTGGGCTGAAGTGCATGGTAATTTTTATGGCACACGTCAGAAGGATGTCGAACATTTATTGCAACAAGGTGATGATGTGTTATTGGAAATTGACTGGCAAGGCGCAGCTCAAGTCGCTAAAAAAATGCCACATAGTCAAAGGATTTTCATTTTACCGCCTTCCATTGCTGCATTAAAAGATCGTTTAACAGCACGAGGGCAAGATGATGCAAGTATTATTGCTCAACGGGTCGCAGCAGCGGAAGCTGAAATGGCGCATGCCGATGAAGCGCATGAGCGCATTATTAATGATGATTTTGAGCAAGCTTTGAAAGATTTGAAGCGATTGTTTCTATCGTGACATTTATATTCGCTTTGTTATGCTCGCCAAAAACTGGAGGTCAGACTCATGGCTCGTGTCACCGTTGAAGATTGTGTTCGTTATTACCCTAATCGTTTTGAAATGGTTGTTTTAGCCACCCAACGTGCTCGCCAAGTGGCGGAAGGTTTGCCAATTTTATTGGATGATGTAGGCGACAAACCGGCTGTTCATGCTTTGCGTGAATTGGGTGAAGGTGTGCTATCATGGGAAGTTCTTTTTGACTTAAGAGCACAAGAAACAGCTCGTTTACAAGCTCAAACTGAAAGTGATTAAGCCCTAATGGCTTAACTTTTTATTTTCTTATTCATTGAACCCATTATGAGTCGCCCATTATGAGTCGTATTTTTGAAATTACTGAAAAAATTCATAGTTATGCACCGAAAGCGGATGTTGACTTGGTGAACCGTGCTTATGTGTTTGCTGCGCAAGCTCATGCAGAACAACGGCGTAGTTCGGGTGAGTTATATATCACTCACCCACTCGCTGTCGCATCTATTTTAGCAGATTTGCGCCTAGATACGAGTAGCATTGCAACAGGGCTTTTGCATGACACGGTCGAAGATACGCATATCACCCTTGCAGATATTGAAGAACGGTTTGGTAGTGATATTGCCCATCTAGTCAATGGTATGACAAAAATTGGTCAGTTTCATTTTGAATCGTCGGATCATAAAAAAGCAGAAAATTTTCGTAAAATGATTATTGCGACGGCACAAGATTTACGTGTGTTGTTGGTGAAGCTTGCAGACCGTATGCACAATATGCGTACGCTGGGGTTTGTTTCAAAAGAAAAAGCTAAACGTGTTTCACAAGAGACAAGGGAACTATATATTCCATTGGCACATCGTTTGGGGATTCACTGGATCAAACAAGAGATGGAAGATATCGCTTTCTCTTATATTGAACCCGAAAGTCACCAACATATTGTTGAATTACTAAAAGATAAACTTGAATTTTTCCAAGATACGCAAGATAAAATCGAACATCTGTTGCAAGAGGCTGTAGCTCGCCAAGGTTTTCAGGCTCAAGTGCAAGGTCGAATGAAACACCTGTATAGTTTACATGAAAAAATGCAGCATAAACAAATTAGTTTTGATAAAATTTATGATATTGTTGCCTTTCGTTTGATTGTCGATGATAGCAGTACATGCTATCAAGCTTTAGGGGTGATTCATGGTTTATACCGCCCTATTCCTGGCCGTTTTAAAGATTATATTGCCTTGCCAAAACCCAATGGTTATCAATCTTTACATACATCCGTTATTGGTCCTGAGAATCACCGCATTGAAGTGCAAATTCGTAGTCAAGCGATGCATCAACATGCTGAAGATGGCATTGCCGCTCACTGGCTTTACAAAGATAAAAACAGCAATCCAGAAGAACACCAGCGTTTACTTTGGATTAAACAACTGACGGAACTTTTACAAGAAGCTGATAATCCCAGTGAATTTATGGAAAGTGTGCGGCTCGATTTATTTGTGCAAGAAGTGTATGTCTTTAGTCGAGATGGTGAAATTTATGCTCTGCCGCGTGGCGCACGTCCTTTGGATTTTGCGTATGCCGTACATACAGATTTAGGGTATCATTGTATCGGTGCGCGCATCAATGGTGTTATGGGTGATTTGCAAACCAAGCTGCGTAATGGTGATCAAATTGAAATTTTGACCAGTCCTGATCAAGAACCAAGCCGTACTTGGCTTCGTTATGTTAAAACATCCAAAGCTCGCCAAGCCATTCGTCATTATTATCGTTGTCAAGATACTTATATAAGTCGTCGAATGGGGCAGAAAATGATCAAGCAGGTGATGGCGCATAGTCCATCCGATAAAATGATTGGCGAGTTGGGTTGTCAAAATCTTGAAGATTTGGAAATGAAGTTGGGTCAAGGCGTACTGAATATCGATGCTTTATTCAATGCGATGGAAGGTAAACAAGGTCAATTTTTATCGTTGCATACGCACAACTATGTTCATTATGGTGCAGCGTGCTGTTACCCTATTCCAGGTGATGCGGTATTGGGGCGTATTATTAAAAAACGTGGCATGGAATTGCACTATCGTGATTGTCCGCATGTGCTGCAAGCTCCAAATCAAGCTTGGTTGGATGTGGACTGGAAAAGCAATAGTGATCGTCTTTATCCGACTGCCATTGAAATTTACACGGAAGATTTGCGCGGCATGTTGGCTAAAGTGACAGGGGTGATTGCTAACGCAGAAGCCAATATTAATGATTTAAATTTAGATCAACGAGCAGGCGAAATGACCCGTATTCGTGCGCTTATTTCAGTGCATGACCGCATTCATCTAGCTAAAGTATTGCGTGAAATTCGTTGGCTAGATGGTGTGGTTAAAGTGAAACGCAGGCAACACAAAGAACTTACAGCTTCTCGTAGCCATAACATTACAGATACTGTTCGCGGCATGATTGCAAAAGGGCGGCGAACGTTGTTGAAATCGACTCATAAAATTCGAGGAAAATCATCATGAATATTATTCACTCTGAACAGGCACCCAAAGCAGTCGGACCGTATAGCCAAGCGATTGCCCATGAAGGTATCGTGTATGCATCAGGACAAATTGGGCTAATTCCTGAAACAGGTCAAATGATTGAAGGGGACGTAGAAGCGCAAGCGAAACAAGTGACACAAAATTTATCGGCTGTACTAGAAGCATCTGGCGCAAGTGTGAACGATATTATCAAAGTCACTATTTTTTTAATTGATATGAATGATTTTCCACGTGTGAATGCCATTTATGCGGCGTGGTTGGGCGAACATCGTCCCGCTCGTGCAACGGTTGCGGTGGCAGCTTTACCTTTGAATGCCCAAGTTGAAATGGATTTGATAGCTCGCTTACCTGCTTAACTATGAAAAAAAAATCGGTTGATACCCTTGTGGTGGGGGGCGGTCTTGCAGGTAGTATATTGGCTTGGAAGTTGATGCAGCAAGGTGTCCGTACTCATATCGTTTTTGATCCCAAAATACCGTCCGCTTCATATGTTGCTGCTGGGCTAATGAATCCTGTCACGGGGCAACGCCTTGTGCTTCAAGAGCATGCCAAAACATTGTTGGAAACATCGAAGTCTTTTTATCAATCCTTGGAAGAACATTTTCAGACATCCTTTTATTTTGAGAAACCTATGTTGCGTTATTTACGCAATCAAAAAGAAGAATTGGCGTGGAAAAAGCGGCAGAGCAATGTGGATTATGATGATTATCTCGAAGCAACGAATCAGCCTAAGTGTATTTTGCAACATCATACTGCCTATTTGGACACACAGGGCTTACTTCGCTGTTTACATGAAGCGTTTGAATGTCGGGGCATGTTGAGTCATGCTACGATGGATTATGATGAGATTGATAGTCAATCCTCTTCAATACGTTGGCAGCATATTTCTGCCCAAGGTATTATTTTTTGTGAAGGGTGGCGAGGGCAATTTAACCCTTGGTTTCAATATTTACCCTTTCAGCCTTCCAAAGGTGAAATTCTTGATCTTAAAACATCCAGCAAAGTTCCTGAACATATTATCAACAGTGGTCGTTGGTTATTGCCTATGCATGATGGACGTTTACGTTTTGGCGCAAGCTATGATTGTCATCCGCCCATGAATGAATCGATAACATCGCATGGAAAAGAGACCTTACTTGCTGATTTAAAGCAGATGCCTGTTGTACTCGAGGATGTCGATGTGATGAGACAGCAAGCAGGTGTTCGTCCGAATACCTTGGATAAACAAGCTTTTTTAGGCGTTCATCCCAAGCACTCCAATATAGCGATATTGAATGGTTTTGGCTCAAAAGGTTCGATGCTGATTCCTTATTATGCAGATGTATTGATGGAGCATATTCAGCAACAAAAAGCATTGCCTAAAAATGTTGATATTCGGAGATATTCATGCGCTTAACCGAACGTGTCCATCATGACTTAAAAAAATATGTGCAGCTTGGTGATGGTGTGGTTGATGCGACGTCTGGGAATGGACATGACACATTGTTTTTGGCACAGCTTGTAGGCATTGAGGGACACGTTTTTACGTTTGATGTGCAACTTGAAGCGTTAGAAAAAACACGTCAACATGTCGAGCAACATGAATCGATTGCACCTATCCAATATATTCATCGCGGTCATGAATATATGCAATCTGAAATTGCTAAAAGGTATCATGGACGAATCCGAGCGATTGTTTTTAACCTTGGTTATTTGCCACAAGCGAATCATACAGTGATGACAGTTCCCCATACCACGATTGATGCATTGCAGCAAAGTACAAGCTTATTGTGTCAAGGTGGGGTTATTTCTATTTTAGCGTATACAGGTCATATCGGTGGTCGTGATGAGGCAGAATCTATTAAAAAGTGGTTGCTCACCCTTGGTGATTCATTTGAATATGATATTGAAATACCAAAAAATACACGCGCATCTCCACCAGAATATATATTGATTCGTAAAATAGATTTGTGAATTTTCATTTTTTGAAAAAATGAAAAACATGAAATTCGTCGAATATTTTTTGAGATTTCAAGCTCGCTTTTTAGTCTTTTAAACGCTATCGTGCCGCTGCAATAGTTGTTTTTCTTAAAAAACCATGGGAGGAGAATCAATGAATACAGTTGCTGATCTTAAAATTGATTTAGTTGAAGTTTGCGAAGCTGCCGCACGAGCTTGTGCGCCGTTTGTAGGCTCAGGACAAAAAGATGAAGGTGATGGTCTGGCTGTTGATGCCATGCGTACACGTATTAATGAAGTAAAGATGAAGGGTGTCATTGTTATTGGCGAAGGCGCGAAAGATGAAGCTCCTGCCCTTTATGATGATGAAGAAGTCGGTGATGGTCGTGGTATCGGTGTTGATATTGCTGTTGATCCGATTGAAGGCACAAATTTGTTTGCCCGTGATGCAGCTGGTTCTATTGTAACCTTAGCCGCAGCACCTGCTGGATCCATGTTCCGCCCAGGGTCTTGTTTTTATATGGAAAAACAAGTGTATCCAAAAGCGGCACGAGGAAAAATTGATCCTGAAGCACCTGTTGCAGATCGCTTGGCGCAACTTGCTTTGGCTTTGGGTAAAACCGTTGAAGAAATTACAGTGTTTGTATTGGATAAACCTCGCCATCAAGGTTTAATGAAAGAAATTTACGCTTGCGGTGCTAAAATTCGTTTGGCAACCGATGGTGATGTCAATGGAGCTATTCAAGCCGTATTAAACAAAGGTTCGGATGCGTTATTTGGTATTGGCGGTACACCTGAAGGTATCGTAACAGCGTGTGCTGCTCGTGCGATGGGTGCAGAAATGTTTGGTCGTATGGCACCTCAGAAAGATTTTGAAATCGAATTATGTAAGAAAGAAAATATTGATACAAAACGCATTATTACGCGTGATGAATTGGTAACATCTGATGATTGCATGTTTATTGCCACAGGCTTAACCAGTGGTGAATATGTCGATCATGTGAAAGTTGGCGTTGATGCTGATGGTAAATATATGACAACAGATACCGTCGTTCTTTCTGGCTCTGTCGGTAATATTCGCCGTGTTCAAACAACCCAACACGTATAAGTTTCTAATAAGTTTCTAATTTTTTATGAATATAATCTAAGGAGATTATCGAATGAGTAGTAATCGTAGACATTTGGCTAATGCTATCCGTGCATTGGCAATGGATTCAGTACAAAAAGCAAACTCTGGTCATCCAGGTGCGCCAATGGGCATGGCAGATATTGCCGAAGTGCTTTGGAATGATTATATGCAACACAATCCAAGCAACCCTAAATGGGCTGATCGTGACCGTTTTGTTCTTTCCAATGGACATGGTTCCATGCTTATTTATTCCCTATTGCACCTAACAGGTTACGATTTAGGTATTGCAGATTTGAAACAGTTCCGTCAATTGCATTCACGCACACCGGGTCATCCAGAATATGGTTATGCACCAGGTGTTGAAACAACCACAGGACCATTGGGTCAAGGTATTACCAATGGCGTGGGCATGGCATTGGCTGAAAAAACGTTGGCGGCTCAATTTAATAAACCAGGTCACAGCATTGTTGACCATAACACCTATGTATTCTTGGGTGATGGTTGTTTGATGGAAGGCATTTCACACGAAGCATGTTCATTGGCTGGAACATTAGGCTTGGGTAAATTGATTGCATTCTGGGATGACAACGGTATTTCTATTGATGGTAATGTTGAAGGCTGGTTTACCGATGATACAGCAGGTCGTTTTGAAGCTTACGGCTGGCAAGTCATTCGCAATGTGGATGGTCATAGTGCTGATGAAATTAAGGCTGCCATTGAAGCTGCGAAAGCTGAAACAGGTAAACCTACCATGGTTTGCTGTAAAACAGTGATTGGTTTTGGTTCTCCAAACAAAGGCGGAACGCATAACTGTCATGGTGCGGCTTTGGGTGATGAAGAAATCGCTTTGGTTCGTAAAGAACTTAACTGGAAATACCCACCTTTTGAAATTCCTGATGATGTTTATGCTGGTTGGGATAACAAAGAAGCGGGTCAAGCTGCTGAATCGGATTGGGATGCACGCTTTGAAGCGTATGCTGCTGAATTTCCAACAGAGGCGGCTGAATTAAAACGTCGTTTAAACAATGAGCGTACTGCTGATTGGGATGCTGGCATGGATGCGTTTATTGCTGAAGTGGATGCTAAAGGCGAAACCATTGCATCGCGTAAAGCTTCTCAAAACACCATCGCAGCCTTGGCTAAATTGACCCCTGAACTGTTGGGTGGTTCTGCTGACTTGGCAGGTTCAAACTTAACCTTATGGCCTGATGCAAAACCCGTCACCAATCATGATGATGGTAATTATGTCAACTACGGCGTGCGTGAATTTGGCATGACTGCGATGCTTAATGGTATTTCATTGCATGGTGGCTTTGTGTCTTACGGTGCAACATTCTGAATGTTCTCTGAATATGCACGCAATGCATTGCGTATGGCAGCCTTGATGAAAATTCAGAATATTGAAGTCTATACGCATGATTCGATTGGTCTTGGTGAAGATGGTCCTACCCATCAGCCTGTTGAGCAAACTGCGACCTTGCGTATGATTCCAAATATGGATGTATGGCGTCCATGCGATGCTGTTGAATCAGCTGTATGTTGGAAAATGGCTGTTAAAAATCAAACGGGACCAAGTTCATTGATTTTTTCACGTCAAGGTTTACCACATCAAGCACGTACTAACGATCAAATTAAGTTGATCGAAAAAGGCGGCTATATCCTGAAAGATTGTGAAGGCACACCTGAGGCTATCATTATCGGTA
>JAUZQM010000138.1 GCA_030950985.1 Mariprofundaceae bacterium
AAGTGCGGCTTTAGCCGCGCCTTGATACTTCATTCAGCGTGGCTAAAGCCGCACCTTGATACTTCATTCAGCGTGGCTAAAGCCGCACTTCCAGAGTAATGAACACAGAGCAATTTTCATTCCCGAAAATCGATTAAAAGACCAAGGAATGACGGCGTGCGTAATATCAGTTAGGAGTAATGTTTGACCCGAGATTTTGCCCAACCTATTCGCGACCATAAGCCTAAATATTCGCCCAAAAAATCGTCTAGTTTCCCCCATTGGAAAAGCCTGTATTCCCGTATTTTGGGGGTAGTGTTACTCATCATTGTCATCGTAAGCTATACATTTATAAGCGATGATAAAAAACAAGAAGTAAGCTTGCATGAAGAATGGTTGCCTGCCACGGATTTTACTTCAACCACAACAAAGTCAGCTACGACCATAACAAAGAAAATTCGTTTAAAATCAGGTGATTCTGCCCTTGTTGCCTTAAAAAAACTTGGTTTTTCGTATCAAGATGTGATGAATATGGGTAAAGCGAGTCAAGCCATCTACTCACTCGCTCATGTCAAAGCTGGACAGCGTTTTGAACGCATTCAAACGCAACACGATGATGATGTTTGGTATGATGTGGATAGCAAACAGCGTTTACACTTCAAAAAACATGATAACATCTGGCTGGCTAATATGGAGCTTCGCCCGGTATGGCATCGTCAGCATTACGCCGAAGTCACCATTCACGATAGCTTGTTTTTAGATGCTCGCCGAGCAGATATTGATAGTCGCACCATCATGAATTTGATTGATATGTTTGCTTGGGATATTGATTTTGCCCGTGAATTACGCCGTGGTGATCATTTTCGTATTTTGTATGACAGTGATGAAAACCGTGAGGGCAAACAAATTGGCAGTACGATTTTAGCCGCTGAATTTGTCAATCAAGGTAGAATCTATTCGGCCATGCGTTATACGCTTGCCAAGGGTAAAACTGATTATTATTCGTTTGATGGTAAAAGTTTACGCAAAACCTATTTGAAAGCACCTGTAAAATTTTCACGGATTTCTTCACGTTTCACGACTGCGCGTAAACATCCTATTTTGGGTTACACGCGCGCGCATAAAGGCGTGGATTATGCTGCACCTAAAGGCACACCTATTCATGCGATTGGTGATGGTAGGATAATCTTTGCAGCTTGGAATCGGGGTTATGGGCGTTTGGTGAAGATTCGTCATACCAATCGCAACCATTCCACCCGTTATGGTCACATGTCTAAATTTGGGCGTGGTATTCACCGTGGTGTCTGGGTGAAACAAGGGCAAATCATTGGTTATGTTGGTATGTCAGGTTTGGCAACTGGCCCTCATTTACACTTTGAATTTCGGGTGCGTGGTCGAGCAATGAACCCATTAAGTGTGAAACATACACCCGCTAAACCTGTGCCAAAATCAAATATACAGGCGTTTAAAATAAGTGTCGAACAGATGAAAAAAACCATGATAGATGCTGTCGAAAAACAGCGTTGGGGTTGATATGACAACAAACAAACAACAATGGCTGACACAAGCTAAAAAAGTCTTTGAGATTGAAATCAATGCCCTTCGAGCGCAACAACATTGCCTAAATGATGATTTTACCCAAGCCGTTGCTTGTATTTTGGGTTTACAAGGGCGTTTGGTGGTTTTAGGTATGGGAAAATCTGGGATTATTGCTCGAAAAATAGCCGCAACCTTTGCCTCCACAGGTACACCTGCTTTTTTTGTCCATGCTGCCGAAGCGCAACATGGTGATTTGGGTATGATTACAGCATCCGATGCCGTGTTAGCTTTATCGCATAGTGGTGAAACCGATGAGGTTTGTGGTTTATTACCCACCATCAAACGTTTGGGTGCAACATTGATTGCGATTACGGGCAACCCTCAATCCACCTTAGCAACATTCGCGGATATTGCTCTGGAAGTTCCCGTCAAAGAAGAAGCCTGCCCAATGAATTTAGCACCCACTGCATCGACCACAGCGAGCTTGGCATTGGGTGATGCTTTGGCAGTAGTTGTCTTAAAACAACGGGGGTTTCGTGAAGAAGATTTTGCCCGCGTTCATCCTGCAGGAAGTTTAGGCAAAAAGTTAATGACCGTGGGTGAAGTCATGCATTCAGGGGATGCGCTACCGATGGTCGCGAGTTCAGCATCGTTGAAAGAGGCTATTGTGGTCATGAGTCAACATCGCTTGGGTGTCACAGGCGTGCAAAATTCAGAGGGTACATTGATAGGCTGCATCAGTGATGGCGATTTGCGGCGCATTTTGGAATCTGGCAACGTTGATTTGAATGTTGAAGTCAGCAGCTTGGCACATGCGAACCCTCGAACCATTGAGGCAACGCATTTGGCAAGTGTGGCTGTGTGTGATATGGAAACCTATAAAGTAACCACACTGTTTATCACCAATGAAAAAAATAAAGTGGTGGGGATTGTTCATCTCCATGACCTTTTACAAGCAGGTATTACATGAAACAAAGTTATACAACATTTCCTATGAACGAAGCCAAAGGCATTCGCATGTTGATTTTGGATGTTGATGGTGTGATGACAGCAGGTGATATTTTTCTCACCGACCAAGGCGAACAAATCAAAGCCTTCAATGTCCGCGATGGGCATGGCATTAAATTATTGCAACGCTCAGGCATTGAAGTTGCCGTACTGACAGGTCGGACATCGCAAGTGGTGGAGCATCGCTGTCGTGAACTGGGCATTCAACATGTCATTCAAGGCTGCTTGCGCAAAGGTGATAGTGTTCAAGAATTATGTGAAAAAGCAGGTGTTCAGCGTTCTGAATGTGCTTATATGGGTGATGATGTGATTGATTTACCTGCGATGGCTTATTGCCATTTATCCTTTGCTCCAGCCGATGCTTATATTGCTGTCGCCAAAAAAGTGGATTGGGTATCAGGTTTTGCAGGGGGTGCAGGTGCTATTCGACAGGCTTGCGAAGGATTGATGATTGCCAATGAAGCTTGGGATCAAGTGATGACTCGAACCTATGGTGTTTTTCCTCATGAGAGTGGTTGGTAATACATGTTTTTAACGGGGTCAAAACGAGGTGTCTAAAACACTTTCTAGCCTATTGAAATGGATTTTTTTGGCCATCTCGTTGATCAGTTTACTTGTTGCAGGGGTGCTGATGTGGTTAGAAGGACAATCAAACACGCATGTATCTCAAACATCAAAAACAGAAGCCACATCGACACATGAGGCTGGCACTCAAGTCGAATCACCGTGGATGGTTGAGCGCAAGGGTGACCATGTGCTTTGGCGTTTAAAAGCAAACCATGCGGAAGAAAATTTAACCAATGTACACTTCACTCAGCCATTTTTGGAACTTTTCAATAAAAAGAATGAAAAAATGACCATAAAAGCACAACAAGCGACATTGAATACGTTAAGTCGGAATGTGCATTTTCAAGGCAATGTGGTAGTTCATTTTCAAACGTGGACACTGCTTTCTGATACCTTGGATGCTGAAAATAGCTCGGGTGATATTTTAGTACCGCAACACTTTATCGCTCACAACCCCACCTCAAGCATCAAAGGACGGGGTTTGCGTATTCACCATGAAAGCCACGAAATGTGGATTCAACATGATGTTTGGATGCGGCAGCATACAAGTGTCGATAAACCATGATGCTCGATTTATAAATAATTTGATGAAAAAGCAGCGTCATTCATAAAGGTGAATATTCTGATCACCTAGAATAGAAGCATTGGAAGACCATGAGCATGAACTCTGCGTAACATCAGTTATTAATTTTATTGCATGTATCTATCAGCATGTAAGAGGGCTTATTAATGCAAGAAGAAATCATCATGCAATGAGACCTTTGGTTGCGAATTCATCTTTCTGAATCTGATTAAATTGATCATATTCCAGCTTTAGAAGCTATTTTTCAACTGTATAAAAGGATAGATTACATGGCGTCTCGGTGATGCTTGGTATTGAAGGCATGGGCAACCATGATATGCATAGTGTCTCATTTTTATCATTATCGAGCAGCCTTCCGTTGATTGTGGAAGTGGTTGCTAGCAAGGCTGATATTGAACATGCGATTCAAGTGATTTAATCTGAGGGGAACATTTATCGATGAAAACTTTTTTTAAGAATATTTATCTTTTTTCAGAATTAAATGATTCGGAATTCGATGCCATTACAGCATTAGCAACGACCCAGCGTTTTGCAAAACACAATGTGATTGTACAAGAAGGTGAGCAGGGTGAATCGTTATATATTATTCTTGAGGGCTCGGTCAAAATTTCCACTTATTCATGTGATGGACGTGAAGTAATTTTATCCTTATTGGAACAGGGAGCAATTTTTGGCGAAATGTCGCTTTTAGATAAACGACCACGTTCTGCAAATGTGACCTCACTGGAAGCGACAAGAGTTGTGCAAATTCGTCGTAAACATTTTGAGCAACTCTTGCTTAAAATGCCAAGTTTAACGATTAAATTACTCACAGAGGTTGTAAGTCGCCTACGCAGAACCAGTATTATTTTAGAGCGAATCAGCACGATGGATGTTCCCCATCGTTTATATAGTTATCTGCAAGATTTTTGTGAACGTTTTGGTGAGTTAAAGGATAAACAGATGCGTGTTCAACTTCCCACGCATCAACTGATTGCGGATCAACTCTCAACTAGCAGAGAAACCATTTCACGTGCTATCAGTTCGTTAAAGAAAGAAAAAATTATTTGCCCGATTCCCAATAGTCGATCTGTTTGTATTGATATGGATGCTCTTGAAACGCTTTTGTTTTCAATGCAATAATTGATGAGCAAAGCCATTAATTTAGAGGGGCTTTTGCTACACTTCCAATGTCCGTATTGCTTTGATGACATTGCCCCTTCTTTTCAATCGCTTCACCGTTTACCTTTCGCACACTTTGATGGCTGGAGAATTGCATGCGTTATGATTGGACTGTAGAAGATATTACAAAATTATTTGAATTGCCTTTTAATGATTTGATATTTCAGGCGCAACAAGCCCATCGTCGTTACTTCGATGCCAATGAAGTACAACTTTCCACCTTACTTTCGATTAAAACAGGTGGTTGCCCTGAAGATTGTAAATATTGCCCGCAATCATCGCGTTACAATACCGATGTTGAATCTGAACTTTTGATGAAAAAAGATGAAGTGATGAAGGCAGCTAAAGCGGCGAAAGAACAAGGTGCGACACGCTTTTGTATGGGTGCAGCTTGGCGTGAACCCAAAGGGCGCGCGTTTGATTTGGTCTTAGATATGATTCGTGAAGTCAAAAATATGGATATGGAAGCTTGCGCGACTTTAGGGATGTTGAATGCCGAGCAAGCACGTAAACTTAAAGATGCAGGCTTGGATTATTACAATCATAATTTAGATTCTGATCCTGAATTTTACAAAACTATTATTTCAACACGTACCTATGATGAACGTTTGGACACACTTAAAAACGTACGCGCCGAAGGCATGAGCGTGTGCTGTGGCGGCATTGTAGGGATGGGCGAAGCGTTAAAAAATCGCGCGGGCATGGTGGCACAATTGGCGCGTATGAACCCACATCCTGAGTCTGTTCCTATCAATATGTTGGTCAAAGTCGAAGGAACACCAATGGCTGATATCGAAGATTTGGATACCTTTGATTTTATTCGCACCATTGCGGTCGCAAAAATCACCATGCCATCATCCCATATTCGCTTATCCGCAGGGCGTGAAGTGATGTCGGAAGAAATGCAATCCTTGTGTTTCTTGGCTGGAGCAAATTCGATTTTTTATGGTGAAAAACTTCTGACTACGGGTAATACTGAAGCCAATCAGGATCAAGCCTTGTTTAAAAAATTAGGCATTCGACCTGAAGAAGCTACAACCCCATCATCTCGCCGTATGGCAAATGTTTAACGACTGATATGAACGCATTTTGATGAAAAAGAAGCGTCATGTGATGCTTAGGAGCTAAATTCAACATGTTTTGGGAGTACGGCTTGAGCCGTGCCTCCATGTGCTGATTCGGCGCGGCTAAAGCCGTACTTCCAGAGTAATGAATACGTACTAACTTCATTCCCGATTAAAAAAATACGGAATGATGGGATGCGTAACATCAATAACTATTAGAGAGGACACTATGCAACGTATTCCCGCAAAATCACCCCAAGCCATTCAAGCTTATGATTTGGTAAACTGCTTGCAGCAACGTTTTGTTGATGCTTTGGAAAGCCTTGCTTCATCCTTGGATAGCCAGCAAAGCTTTACGCCAGAAGAGTGGTTTCGTGATGAGGGAACTCATGGTGGTGGTATTCGTTACGGTACGGCGGATGGTGATATGATTGGCCGTGGATCAGTGAATACATCGCAAGTGCATTACGATGATTTACCTGATAAAAAATTGAGTTCTGCGAATGCTCTTTCCACGATTATTCACCCTGTACATCCTCATGCGCCTTCGGTGCATATTCACATCAGTTGGACAGAAATGCGCAACGGTGACGCTTATTGGCGCATTATGGCGGATTTAAACCCTGCGATTGAAAACCCTGAAGCAACTCAGCAATTTTTGAGTGCAATGCAAACGGCGGCTCCTGAAAACAATCAAGAAGCGATGGCACAAGGCGGGCGTTATTTCTTTATACCTGTGTTAAATCGTCATCGTGGTGTGGCACATTTTTATTTAGAACAATACAACACAGGTGATAAGACTAAAGATTTGGCACTGGCGACATCCGTAGGCGAAGCTGCGATTGATACCTACGTTGCAATTCTTCAACAAGCACTGACGCAGCCAGCACATTGTTCAGATGCGGATCGAGCGGCGCAATTGGCATATCATACCGTGTATTTTTTCCAAGTTCTGACACTCGATCGGGGTACAACCACAGGACTGTTGGTACACAATCAAAATGATATCGGTATTTTAGCTTCCTTACCTGCGTATGTGGATAAAGATTTATTGGCATCTTGGATCAAAGATATGCCTGAACCTCAAGAGCAATTATTGGAAAGCTTGATTGCTGTGTTGCCTGAGACATCACCGTGTTTGATTGATGATGCGGTCAAACAAAAACTCGCGGATGTTGTACGTCAACATTATCGCACACACTCCGGAGCGATTGCCTTACAAGCATCGGGTGATGTGGTTCCCTCCACTGTGAATAATCACAGTTAATATATAATGTTACACATAGCATCATTCCGTGATCTTTTAATCGAATTTTAGGGATGAACATTGCTGTGTTTTCACTGCTCTGGAAGTGCGGCTTTAGCCGCGCCGAATGAAGTATCAGGGCGCGGCTAAAGCCACATTTCCTAAGCATGGAATAATCTTTCTTTCTCATCTAAAGTGCGTAACATTAGTTAATATTTAGATGATTTTTTCACTCCAATGGCAATATTCTGAAACAGCACAGAGGTGACATTTAGGTTTTCGGGCGGTGCATGTGTATCGCCCATGTAAAATAAGCCAATGATGAGCATACAATAAAAATTCTTTAGGAATGACTTTAAGTAAGCCTTTTTCAACGTCCAACGGGGTTTTTCCAGCTGCCAGACCCATACGATTTCCAACACGAAAAATATGGGTGTCCACTCCCATCGTGGGTTCACCAAACAAAATATTGAGGACTACATTGGCCGTTTTTCGCCCGACACCAGGTAAGGCTTCCAATTCTTTGCGAGTGTTGGGAACATGTCCTTGATGTTGGTGCACTAAAATTTCGCATGTCTTCAGCAGGTGTTTGGCTTTGCTATGGTAAAGCCCAATGCTTGAAAGATAAGATTCTAGTCTCACCAAGCCCAAATCAAGGATAGCTTGAGGGGTGTTGGCAACAGGATAAAGCTTGGCACATGCTTTGTTGACCCCGACATCGGTGGCTTGAGCTGAAAGCAATACAGATGTAAGCAATTCAAAATTTGAGGTATAATTTAATTCTGTTTTAGGTTCTGGCTCCAATGCACGAAGATGTTCAAACAGAGCTCGAACTTCCGATTTAATCATTCTTTGAGGCTGTTTAATTATTCACTTCTTTCAAGGTAAGGGTGACTTGTTGATCGACAATATTCCCTTCAATATTCAGCTTTCGTTCTACCAAGTATACTGTATTTCCATCAATTCTTTCAATCTGACCACTGTTTTTACCCATATAATTGCCTTGATGAACCTTGTAACCTTTACCCTGACTATCTTGCACCATAGCAACACGTTGATCGCCCATTTTATAGATGCCTACCAAGGATAATGTGCTTAAATCAAAGACTTCTAAAGGTTCACGTTCACGGTCGGAAAGTTTGGATTTTTGGGCTTTTAATAAGCGTTGTCCGCGTTGAGCAATGGTGCTTAGATACGATGTAAAAGGGTCGCGCAAGTGTTCAAAATCGATGGTTGGTGCTTGCATTTGATGTTGTCTCGCATCTGGAATGGCTGGCTCAGGTGAATTGCTGGCTTGGGCAATGCCTATTCCCCACCCTGCTCCTACACACAGATAACTTGCTACGATGAACCATTTGTAAAGCATACCGCCTCCGATGACATCAACGCATTTATAATGCCTTGTTGTGCTCAATGATTGAAGAAGCATAAGCGAACGGATAGAGCTTGCAAGGAAAGGAAATAATCATGCGAATTTTAGGAATTGAATCATCTTGTGATGAAACGGCGGTAGCTTTGTATGATGGCGATGTGGATTCAGGTCAAGGCAAGCTGTTGGCTGAACGTATTGCCTCACAAATTGCCATCCATGCACGTTTTGGTGGTGTCGTTCCTGAAGTGGCATCCCGTGAACATTTAAAAGTGTTGCCCATGTTGGTTGAAGAGGTGTTACAGGATGCCCAAAACACTTGGCAGGATGTGGATGCCATTGCTGTGACAGCAGGACCAGGGTTGATGGGGGCTTTATTGGTCGGCACATCCTATGCCCGTGCCGCAGGTTTGGTGAATAAAATTCCCGTTTTTCCTATTCATCATATGGAAGGGCATTTATTGGCGGCAGGTTTAAGCCATGAATTGCCTGAATTTCCCTTTATTACCTTACTTGTTTCAGGTGGACATACCATGTTGGTACGAGTCGATGCTGTCGGTGATTACAGTATTATCGGTCAAACATTGGATGATGCAGCAGGCGAATGTTTTGATAAATCCGCGCGTGTCCTTGGCTTGCCTTACCCCGGAGGACCTGAAATTTCACGTTGTGCTGTGGGTGGCAATGCCAAACGTTTCAAATTACCTCGCCCGATGTTGCAACACGACCACCTTCATTTCAGCTTTTCAGGGCTTAAAACAGCCGTCATGTATGCCATCCGTGATGTGGGTGAAGTCACGCCAAAAATTCGTCAAGATATGGCCGCTTGTATGGAAGCTGCGGTGGGCGATGTTTTGGTGAAAAAAAGTTTGCGTGCGTGTCAACAACAAGGTGTGCCACGTTTATTGATGGCAGGCGGTGTGGCTGCCAATCGTTATGTACGTGATTTACTTGAAAAAGAAGCGCATCAACAAGGTGTATCGGTGACACTACCCAATCATGATTATTGTACAGATAATGCGGCCATGATTGCCTTTGCTGCGTTTAAGCGGTTTCAATACGACCTCATGACAGATAAGACTTGGGATGCTCAACCACGTTGGTCACTGACCGATCTGAAATTAGCCAAAAATACGGTATAATTTTTGCTTTTAACGCCACGCGAGGATTTACTGAATCCTCACGCTTGGGTGTGTTTAAAGTTATTGACTGAAGCATAGGAGCGATACTACCAACATGCGTTTTGTAATGTTAGATACAGAAACCACAGGTTTATCACCACAATCTGGTGATCGTATGGTTGAAATTGGTGCGGTGGAAGTCACTCAGCGTGCCATTCAAATGGATACGAAATTTCAGCGATTGATTAACCCATGTCGCCCGATTCCTGATGTAGTGGTACGTATTCACGGTATTGATAACGCTAAAGTGAAAGATAAACCCACTTTTCCAGAAATTGCTGATGAATTTTTAGCCTTTATTGAAGGTGCAACTTTGGTGATTCATAATGCACCTTTTGATTTGGGTTTTATTATGTATGAATTATCACAGGCAGGGTTTTCAAATATTGGCGATATCCCCGTGATTGATTCCTTGGTCATGGCACGAAAACGTCATCCCCATCAACGCAATAGTTTGGATGCTTTATGTGATCGTTATGGTGTGGAACGTGGGCATCGTGTCTTGCATGGTGCATTGTTGGATGCGGAACTTTTGGCTGAAATGTATTTGGCGATGACAGGTGGTAACCAATTTTCATTAAGCATGGATGCTGTTGCACACCCTGCATCAAGTTTTGTACAAATTCCTGAAATTGATGGTGCTCATAATGAACAACGGGAAACAGCACATCTAGTGCAACGTGCTAGCCTTAGCGTACCAGAAAATGCAGAACAAGCGCACCAAGCTTTGATGCAACGCATCCAGAAAGAAAGTGGTGGTCATGCGATCTGGATGGATGCGTGATTTATCTCCGTATGATATTTACAAAATAAAGGAGAATAGATGATTTTACTTTCCCCTATCATGATGATTTGTGCTGGAAATATGTGCAGAAGTCCTTTTGCAGAATATTATATGCGCTTACGCTTACAAGAGGCGGGTGTAGAAGCTGAATGGTTTAGTCGTGGTCTTTTGACTATGTTGGGGCGTAAAGTCCCATCCACAGCATACAAAGTAGCGATGGATTTTGGCGTGGACATGAGCGCTCATGTTTCTCAAACATTGTTGGCTCCAGATGTCGATCGAGCTGCTTTGATTATGGTGATGGAACAAGGGCAACGCCAACATTTCAGTAAGATGCGACCCGCAAGTATTGGAAAAGTTTTTTTACTTTCACAAGCGATGGGCGGTAAAAAAGTGCGTGATCCTATGGGTAAAAATGAAGCTTATTTTCATGATGTCTATGCGGAAATCACTCAAATGCTGGATGCTTGGCTTCAGCGCTTTGGCGCTTTGGCATCACGGTGTAAATCGGTGCTTATGTTATGAACCAGCTTATTCGTTTTTCCTTTGCCCTAACACCACGGATGCATTCTTTTTTGGAATGCCGTAATGCATTGGAATGTTTAGAACATGCTCGATTACATGATGATGCGTATGCTTGGTTACAAGCCATTCATGATTTACAAGAATCATTATTAGGCAGTACCGCACGCAAGCCTGCTGTGCCTGAAATTGTAGGATTGATTCACGGCATTCAAAAAAATCTTAAGCTATTAAGTCAGCAAAACACCCCTTTTGAGCAACAGATTCTTGAGGCTTATGATAGTCTTGAAGCTTATGAAAAAGTATTGGCTGAAAAATTACCGCAAGTATTGGATTTCATGTACAACGATGGCGTCATTCAATCGTGGATTAATTGTCATAAAAAACAAGATTGGCTAGCTCATCGTTTATTTTACCCTAAAATTTTACCCATTTTTTGGCAAACATTAGGTATTCAGATTCAATTGAATGAATTGTTGCAAGATATTCA
Organism: Mariprofundaceae bacterium; assembly: GCA_030950985.1. Taxonomy (GTDB): domain Bacteria; phylum Pseudomonadota; class Zetaproteobacteria; order Mariprofundales; family Mariprofundaceae. The sequence continues at coordinate 11,494 of JAUZQM010000138.1, forward strand.
TGCCATTATGAGTCATCTTGATGATATTTTGCATGATTTTGTACCTTGGGCTGAGCAACTTGCCAAAGATGGCTGTGATCAAGTGCAACCAGCGTTATCCCGTAAAAAACATGGTTTATTGATTGTGGGTTTACCGAGTAGTGCTGTGCAATTAGGTATCTCACCCGAATTTTCTGGCAATCATCATGCGGTTCGGATTCGTTTTCAGCAATGGCGGGCAGGTAAACCACAAACATCGTATGATCAAGATCTTCCCTATTATCGTATGTTGGTACCTATTTTATGACAACCATGATCACTTGCCCTATGTGTAAGAAAAAGACATCTCGAAAAAATGAATACTTTCCCTTTTGTTCAAAACGCTGCCAAACGCTCGATTTGGCACATTGGGCTGATGGTAGTTATTACATTAAAGGCGAGGCGACAATAGTTCCTGATGATGAATCAAACGAATATTAATCATGCATCATAGCATCACTCAAAACCCTAAAAATAGTCATTCCCAAGCGCTTGTATTGGGAATCTCTGTTCATAGACCCCCGACACAAGCACTCGAGGGTGACATTGGTGTGCGAGGATGAGTGGATATGTTGAATAAAATGAATCAACACGTCCCTGAGATGTTTAAGCAACTGTATGGCGCTGTAAGTATTGCTTTTTTCATTCCCATTGTATGTTGGCCGCTTGCACTGCATGTTGGTTTAGAGCCAGCTTGGGGAACGAGTATTGAAAAAAACTGGTTGATTGCAGCATCTTTATTACTCATGACGTTCACGATTTGTGATACTTTTCTTGCCAAGCCACGAGGATTTTATGATGTCAGTGTGAGCATTGTTTGGGTTTTGTTCAGTGCTTATATGGTGATGATTAGCTTTCATAATTTGTCGTTAGCGTGGTTTTTAGCTGCGACAATGGGCTTACGAGCCTTATGGATTTCACCCAATCTTTGGGATGATAGCCATGTTCAATGGTGGCAATGGCAAGCTTGGTTTCGAGATTCAAGTGCCGCTTTCGCTATGTTTGTATGGTTAATTTATTGGTAAGTGACAATTATTTTATTGCTGTTCTGAATAGTTACAGCGATTTGATTGTGGTGCTGAATCATTACAAATTTAAGTATAAAAATACCGTCATATCTAAGTTCTTTTATCGGACATCTAATGTTTGAAAAACAGACCCTCGACACAAGCATTTAAGGGTGACGAAGTGGGTCATGGAGAATGTTTATACTTGAATGACTATCGTTAAAGCTTGAGTTTCTTTTTTGCCCAAGCTTGCGTTAAACGTGCGCGCTCCTCGAGTGAAGCGGCTTCTAAACGGTATAAAGCATTCATTTGAACCGTTAAATCATGAGGCAAGTATCGAATCATCACTTTAATCAAGGCATTCGGAATATCCCAATGCAATTGTTTGGCTGTAGCTTGTAACACAAGGGCTAAATCATCATCACTTTCAGGTGCTTGAAGTTTTATTTGTTCCATCATTCGCAAGCGACTGGCAAGTTCATCAAGCTCTAAATCTTCATCAAGACAGCGCCATGAAATCAACAAAGCATGTTGACTTTCTTGGGCGCGTTCAATCAAATGAAATAACGCCAAAGCCGTTTGCTTTGAAAGTTTCCCAGCATGTAAATCCAAAGCCCATAAATCAGCATCCGCCAATGTTTCCAACCAAACAGCGACTTGTTTCATCGGCGATAATCGTTTTCCCGGCTCGACACGTTTTAACTGTGGGTATTCTTGTGCCAAGGCATGCAATAAATGACTTTTTCCAGCCGCTTCATCGGAAGTTAGCCATAAAAAACCACCTTGATTCAACCACATGGCTAATTTGGCACATGCCATTTCTGTACCTTTGTGGTGAACCCACATGTGATAGTCATGTTTTAAGGGTGAAGAAAAATGAAGAAATTGTTGTTGCATTTTCATTGCGCCTTCTCATGACCAACGGCTTTGGATGTCCAAATGATCATATAATGTACCCCCGAGATGCAGGTTAAAGCAAAGGTACACCACATCACCGTAAGCACCAATATAGGTGACGTTGGCATCGCCATATCAAGCAAAAGAAGTGATACATAAAGAATTTGCATAAAGGTGGTTGCTTTGGATACCAGACTTGGCTCGATGGTGAGTTGGCGTGTGACTATTTCATAAGCAACCGCACCAAAAATAATAATGGCATCACGAAACACAACCGCCAAAAATAGGAATAAAGGTACTTTTCCGACAAAAAATAAGCTGACAAATAAACTGACCAATAAAATTTTATCTGCCAAGGGATCAAGGTATGCGCCAACGGTCGTACGTTGATTAAAATAACGTGCAATCGCACCATCCAACATATCGGTAATACCTGCAATCACCATCAAGCTGACTGCCCACCAAGCTTGTTTGCTTAACACCATATAAACAATTACGGGTGTCATTAAAATACGCAGTAATGTCAATATATTGGGAATACTTAACACACGTTGAAACACTATTCTGCTAACCATCCTTCCAAACTAAGATTTGCTGTCATCCCACGTTGAGCAAACCATGATTCCAACCAAAGTTCAGGCGCTTCTTTGACAAGCACCTGATAGTTTTGGCTAGAGGGCTCAATCAAGGTGGGGGTGATGGATAGGACACGAGCATCGGATTGTAGTGCTGTTTCCAATAATGTTTGCTGAGCTAGTGATGATTGACCCTGAATATGCAACATAAATGTTGATGTTTCGATGGCTGTTTGTGGCATGTCTTGGGATGATTTCATCACGGTTTTAATCATCGATTGATTGCGCGCATGCAAAAGCATGGTTTGTAAACTTCGCTGCAATTGCCGCATGGCACTTTGCCCTTGCTTCCAACGATTCTGATCTCTTTGTGTTGCTTGAGATTGTTGTACAGCAGATACATAAAATTGCACATCATTGAGCCACTGAATATGAAATGTCAGCAAGGGGGCATGTGGATTACGTTGAACCCCCCATGTTTGGCAGATGTCATCCAAATAAGCATTCAATTGGGTTTGCATTTGTGTGTTATGTCGACCCAATGGATCCATTGCATCCAAGCTGATATAAAAACGTGGTGCAGGGCGAATATACGCAATAGAACGTGCATCTAAGCTTTGCCAAACACGCTGTTCATTGAAGATGATGGTACTATCTAATCCCTGCGGATGAATGCTTTTCAACAAGGACATCGCCCTTAAACCTTGGAGTTTAGCCTGTTCGGATTGAGGTACAATACGTTGCCATAATTGAGGTAAAGCTTGCTTAACCTGATCAGCAATACTTGGCGACACCCCTGCATCATCAAAGTTCAAATGAACTTGAAAACGCATATCTTCTGCATGGACAAGGCTAGCCCATGTCATCAGGAAGCATAAGCCAAGCAATCGCATGCTTTGCATGATTATTTTACAATCCTTAAATGCGGAACTTTGGTCGGTCGTGTTGGTACATCTTCCACCGTAGGCTGTTCTTCTTTTGGCTTTTCGTCAGTGATGATATCAGCATCGTCGGGTGCGATGGACGATGGTTCTTTACTGATTTGTGCCTGCATGACTTTGCGAATCACATCAGGCACAGCATCTTCCCAAATCAAACCATTTTCCAAATCGCCATCAGGTTGATAAGCACCCCAAATATGTTGTAAAGGAATAAAACAATCATAGTTTTTTCCTGAAAAAGATAGCACTGAAGATACGCCTTTAGCTTTGATATAAATGGGTTGAGGCATGCGTACATTCAACGCTAAACGCAATGCAGGATCGCCTTTTAAATAATCAGGTATATCCACCGCCTCAGCAGAGGCATCAACAACAATATAAATGCGACCAACATCTTGGAAATAATCATTTAATTGTTTGGCTTTGGCTTGTTGACTAAAATCAATACTCATGAGCATACCTCACGACGTTGTTTGATAGCAGCCGATAATTTATCCAGCAGCGTGACGGTATGATCCCAACCAAGACAAGCATCGGTAATGCTTACGCCTGGTTTTAAAGGTTCACCTTTCACCACATTTTGACGACCAGCATGCAAGTGACTTTCAATCATCACACCCATGATTTTACGGTTACCTTCAGACATTTGCTGACAGACATCTTCTCCCACAATCATTTGACGTTCATGCTGTTTCAAACTGTTGGCATGACTAAAGTCAATCATGATACCCACATGAACCTTCGCAGCATCCAATTGTTTCATCACTTCTGCCACATCTTTTGCAGCATAATTTGGTGCTTTGCCACCGCGTAAAATAATATGACAATCTTGATTGCCAGCCGTGGTGAAAATCGCCGAACGTCCTTCTTTGGTCAGGGATAAAAAATGATGTGGTTTAGATGCTGCTTGAATCGCATCAATGGCAATCCGAAAGCCACCTTCTGTGCTGTTTTTAAAACCAATCGGGCAAGATAAACCCGATGAAAGTTCACGATGTCCTTGGCTTTCTGTGGTTCGCGCACCAATCGCACCCCAACTCACGAGGTCAGCAAAATATTGAGGGGTAATCAAATCTAAAAATTCCGTGCCAGCAGGAATGCCCAAATTATTAATGTCTAATAATAATTTACGCCCAATGCGAATCCCTTCATTGATTTCAAAGCTATCATTCAAATAAGGGTCATTGATTAAACCTTTCCAACCTACCGTAGTGCGTGGTTTTTCAAAATAAACACGCATCACCAATTTTAAAGTATCCCCATAAACTTCTTTCATATCAGCCAAACGTTTGGCGTAGATTAAGGCTTCATCAGGATTATGAATGGAGCAAGGGCCGACGACCACCAATAAACGATCATCGTCACCATGAATAATAGCCTGAATATCTTTGCGTGCTTCGAGGATGACTTGCTCAGCTTGCGAACTCACAGGGTGTTCTGCATGAACCAGTTCAGGTGAAACTACTTCTTGAATGCCGACAATGCGTTGATCATCTGTAGGGTGTTGAGATAACATGTTTTAAAACCTCTATTTATATATTCCGCGCATGATGCCATAAAAGAGGGGTGTTTTTTAGCAAAAAAGTGAGGAGTGGTTCGATAAGCCGGGTTCTGTTCTGTGTTTGCGAACAAACAGCAGTAATCATCATTCATCTGGATGCACCATTGCTAGGCACCTCAAGCAGTCTACCCGAAGCCACGCGCGAACCACGCTTAACGACTCCCTATTTGACCTTGCTGCGGATGGGGTTTACCGATGCCTTCGTTCGTCGCCGCCCGAAGCGGTGCGCTCTTACCGCACCTTTTCACCCTGACCGATGGATGTAAACATACATGCAAAGGCGGTCTCATCTCTGTGGCACTTTCCTAGGGTTTCCCCCACTGGACGTTATCCAGCATCCTGTTCTATGCAGCCCGGACTTTCCTCGATGCACACAAAATGCACCGCGATGACCTGAACCACTCCGCGTCGGCACGATAAGGATTATGCAGCACATCTCAATCATTTTCATGCAACTGAATCGATCTTAATGGGATTAACAATAGGACTCTTTGTTATTTCAGCTGTTTTGGGAGTACGGCTTTAGCTCTGCCTTGATCCTTCATTTGGAGCTTCGGGAGTACGGCTTTAGCTCTGCCTTGATCCTTTATTTGGAGCTTCGGGAGTACGGCTTTAGCCGTGCCTTAATCCTTTATTTGGAGTTTCGGGAGTACGGCTTTAGCCGTGCCTTGATCCTTCATTTGGAGTTTCGGGAGTACGCCTTTAGCCGTGCCTCATGCGTTTGTTTAGCGCGGCTAAAGCCGCACCCCCAGAGCGATGAACACAGAGCAATATCATGTTCAATTATTCAGGGGTGACGATGAAACTTATGCGTTTTGATGAAATTCGATGACATTATTATCCTGATCACGAATGAATAATGATGAGCCGAAATTTTCGCCTTTATTTTCAGTGATGGCAATATCGAGTGTGTTTAACGTTGATTGAATCGCATTTAAATCAGTAACATGCAGTGCAATATGGGTATATCCAGCATGTTTTTCATCGATGTCCATTAAGATATTTTTGTGCGGTGATTCGACTGCATTCAAAATGAAGTTGATCACGATGCCACAAGGATGACGCATGATGGCAACGGGTTCGGATCCGACTGGACCTGTGATGAAAATAAAACCCAACTTTTCATAAAAGGCTCGGGCTAAATCAAGATTAAATACACGAATCCCTATGTGGTCGATCGCTGTAATTTCATTCATCTGTTGTCTCCTTAGATGTGGATTTTTGGGCATTGACCCAGCGCATCATTAATAATGCTAAAGCACTAAAAACAGCAAAACCTGCAATGAGAGGCAATACCGTCCCATCATAACTTTGCCCAATGATGATGCCAAAAGGTACAGAGATAAATGTTGAAATTGCACCCACGACCGAAGCACCAATCCCAGCCATCTTGCCCAGTGGTTGCATGGCTAAGGCATTCAGGTTTCCCATCAAAATACCAAAACAGAATAATACAATCATTAAATACAGCATGAGCATCCACAAGGTGGGATGACCAGAAAACGCATAGGCAACGATGAAAAAGAGAATGGATAACGTGCTGACCGTGAACAATGCATAGCGTGCCATATGGTGCATACCAAAATGCATCACAAGCTTGGCATTGGTGAACGAGGCTGCGCCGATGGCAAGTGCCAATACCGCAAAATAGACTGGAAACATATCGATAAGACCATATTGCACTTGAAAAATTTGTTGCACGGAATTTAAGTAACCTAAAAAACTACTGAATACAAAACCCGTCATGACTGTATAAATCATAACCATACGGTTGCTGCATATTTGACGTAGATTCTTCCAAATATGGGCCGCTGAAAAAGGTGTTCTTTGCTCGATGGGTAAGGTTTCTTGTTGTCTGAGGCTAAACCATACCAACATGATGAGCGTCAAAACCAAAATAAACACGAAAATCATACGCCAATTAGAAATCAGTAAAATCCCTTGTCCAAGTGCAGGTGCGATAGATGGTACAAGAATGAAAATAGACATCATGAAGGACATGACTTTTGCCATTTCATTGCCTTGATATTGATCCCGAACCAAGGCAATACTGATAATTCTTGGTGCGGCAAGACCAAGACCTTGGATGAAGCGAGCCGACAACATGCCTGTCATTGTCTGGCAAAATATCGACATAAAACAGCCTATAATTACCAAGATAAAACCAACATAGATCGCTGGTTTTCGTCCAAAACTATCGGACAATGGACCGTAAATCATCTGACCCAAGGCAAAGCCCAAAAAGAGAAATGCGATAATAAACTGATTGTCATTGGCTTCCAAAACATGCAAATCACGCCCAATTTGAGATAAGGCAGGCAACATGGAATCAATGGATAACGCGACCAATGACATCATCAATGCCATTAAGGTCACGAATTCACCATAAGACATCGTCTTCAATGCTTTAGAAGTCATGGGAAATGTAAGTAAGAAGTTGTTTGTTGATCGATTTTTTACTGCTGCTTGCGGCAAAATCCGCAGTTCCAATCATACTTACTGCTTATGCGAGCCATCACAAAAGGGTAAATTCTTTGATTGCTGGCAACCACAGACATATACGGTTTCATCGTTATCATAATTTACAATTCTTGGCACATGTTGAGTGCCTTGATGTGAACCATCGCAAAAGGGCGGATTTTTTGACAAACCACACATGCAATATGCCTTAGTATCACCCTGTTTTACGTCAACGATAAAGGGTTCTTGTTGCCAGCCTTCTTTTTTCATATCACTCATACAAACCTCCTATTTCTATTGTGTTCTTCATGCAAGTTTAACGCAGGACCTTTGGCAATCACCCGCGTCGGATTGATACTTTCATGACTGTAATAATAATGCTGTTTGATATGGTCTATATCCACAGTGTCACTCACGTTTGAATACTGATACAAATCACGCAAATAAGCTGATAAATGTTGATAATCTGCAATACGTTGGCGATTGCATTTAAAATGCCCAACATACACGGCATCAAAGCGAATCAAAGTGGTGAAAAGTCGCCAATCTGCTTCAGTCAATACATCGCCTACAAGGTAACGTTGCTGACTCAAACGTTGATCCAATTCATCTAAGGCTGAAAATAAACGATCAAAAGCTTCTTCATAAGCATGTTGGCTTGTTGCAAAACCACATTGATACACACCATTGTTGATGTATTCATACACAAAGGCATTTACAGCATCAATATCAGTACGCAATGCTTCGGGGTAATAATCATCATGATTGCCCGTTAACGCATTAAATTCAGTATTAAACATGCGAATAATGTCCGCAGATTCATTGGATACGATGGTTTTATTCTGTTTATCCCACAAAACAGGCACGGTCACCCGTCCTGAATAATCTGCATCGGCAAGCGTATAAAGTTGATGGGCATAGTGGAATCCATATAAAGGTTCAGGTTCTGGAGAAAATTCCCAACCATTTTCCAACATATGTGGATGGACGATGCTAACATCAATGAGTTTTTCCAAGCCTTTCAGATGACGAAAAATAAGCGTGCGATGCGCCCATGGGCATGCCAAAGAAACATACAAGTGATACCGTCCTGCATCAGGCTTAAACGTACCATTCGTTGTAATCCAGTTGCGACATTGCGAAGCCTTACGTTCAAATTTTCCATCAGTGGATTTTGTATCATACCATTGCTCATGCCATACACCGTTTACCAATAAACCCATATTGACTCCCACACCGCTTTTATCTTACTTGATGGTGCGAACTTTATATCGAGTTTGATTGATTAAAAATATAATATAGTTATTAACTTGATATATTTTATAGATATAGCATCGTATCAAGGTATGATGACATTTGAGCAATTGAGAACATTTCAAGCAATCGTGAAACATGGCGGTTTTCGTGCCGCATCCGAAAGTATGCACAAAAGCCAATCGGCTGTGAGTATTGCTATCCGTAATTTGGAAGTTGAATTAAAAATATCTCTTTTTGAACGGCATCAATATCGACCATCACTGACCACGGAAGGCGAGTTACTGCTTCAGAAAGTCAATGTTATTATTCAAAAAATGGATGAATTAAAATATCTATCCAAGCAGTTTAACGCGAGTATTGAGCCTTTTTTAAGAATTGCCATGAGTGCTATTGTACCCATTCACCCTGCACTTCACTTGTTCCATGCTATCAATGAACGTTATCCTGCCACCCAATTATCTTTATTGATTGAAACCTTAAATGGCACAACAGAACGGCTCGAAGATGATGAGGCAGATATTGCGATTGCAGAAATAGGTGAACCCAATCCCAATTATGATTATGCCCATATCACAAATATTGAATTGATTAGTGTCGTTGCTGCCAAATCAACATGGGGGCAGCGTATTCATGAACTTAATAACCATGAAATTCAACATATCACACAAATTATCATGCGTGATTCAAGTCTACATAGTCAAAAGAAAACCGTGGGTGTGATTGAAGGAACTCATCGATGGACGGTCACGGATTTAAACAGTAAAAAAGAAATTATTATATCGGGTGTGGGCTGGGGGCGTATGCCCAAACACTTGGTTGAACATGATATTGCCTCAGGAGAACTCATCAGCCTTCCTCAATCTGATTTTCAGCCTTTGCAAGTTCCCATTAATGCGATACGAAAAAAGGACAAGCCGATGGGAGTAGTGGCAAAAGAATTATGGCAACAGTTTCAAGATATTGATTGGTTAAAAGTGTAATTTTGTATCTATGTATACAAGTAGAGGTTTTGATATGAGCAATACTCAAGCTACCGAACACAAAAAGCGACAAATTATTGTCGGAATCACAGGTGCATCGGGCGCTGCTTATGGTTTGCGTTTGATTGAAAAATTGGTGGCAGCCGATGTCATGGTGCATGTTTTGTTATCCGATGCTGCAAGGGTCGTACTCAAACAAGAATGTGATTTATGTTTGCCCGAAGACCCAAAAGGAACAGTTGAGACATTGGCACAGGCGATTGGCTGTACGTCGGATCATTTGCGCAGTTATGGTACATTGGATTGGTTCTCACCTGCGGCATCAGGTTCGAGTGGTATTGAACAAATGGTGGTCATACCTTGTTCAATGGGTACTTTGGCAAGCATTGCGCATGGCATGTCCAATCATTTATTGGAGCGTGCTGCGGATGTGATGTTAAAAGAACGCAAACAGTTGATTCTTATGCCGCGTGAAACACCATTGTCGGCGATTCATTTGGAACATATGCTTAAACTGGCTCGTTTGGGCGTGGATATTATCCCTGCGATGCCCGGTTTTTATCATCGTCCAACAACACTGGATGAACTGATTGATTTTATGGTATCGCGAGTGTTGGATCATTTAAAAGTAGATAATAAAATTGCCCAACGATGGGGCATGGGAGAGTAAATCATGGCATCAAATCAAGTTTTGGATGACATTTCAGAAAAAATAGCGGGCGGCTTACGTCTTTTGGGTGGGGCGAAGGGTGAAGTGGAATCTCAAGTGCGCAGTATTGTCGAAACAGCCTTGCAACAATTTGATGTAGTAACCGATGAACGTATGCAAGTGCAAGAAGCCATGTTGAAAAAATCACGTGATGATATGCAAGCTTTGAATGAACGTGTGGATGCACTGGAAGCCCAGATTAAAGCCTTAGAAACACACGAATAACGATGTTATCAAGGTTGCCATCGGCGGCATTGCGAGGTTTGGATGCCGAACCTGTCGATGTTGAAGTGGATTTATCGCGCGGTTTACCCTGTTGGAGCATGGTGGGTTTAGCTGATGCATCGGTGCGTGAAGCCAAAGAACGGGTGCGTTCGGCATTATTAAACAGCAACTTTGATTTTCCTTTGGCGCATATTACCGTCAATTTATCGCCAGCAGATCAACGTAAAGAAGGTTCTTATTTTGATTTACCCGTTGCGATGGGTTTATTGCTGGCATCGGGGCAAATTGTGCCTGATCAAGATAGACAAACGGCCATGCCGATGTTACTGGGTGAATTAGCATTGGATGGACGATTAAATCCTGTTACAGGCATCTTGCCCTTGGTGTTATTTGCGCAACAACAAGGGTTTGCATCGGTGATTGTGCCACAAGAAAATGCCAAAGAAGCAGCTTTGGTGGAGGGCTTGGATATTTTGCCTGCGGCTTCGTTATTAAGTGTCGCGCAACACATCACTGCTTATGCGAGCTTAACGCCGTATGTTTTAGAAGCGTTCAACGATGATGCAAAAGCCATTGAAAACGATCTTGATTTAGCTGATGTACGCGGTCAACAACAAGCCAAACGTGCGTTAGAAATTGCGGCGGCAGGTGGGCATAACTTATTGATGAGTGGTTCACCGGGTGTCGGAAAAAGCATGTTAGCAGCACGATTGCCAAGTATTTTACCGCCGTTAACCATGTCGCAACGTTTAGAAGTGGCACGCATTTATTCCATTGCCAATAATCAAACGCGTTCGCCTTTATCGAATCAACCACCCTTTCGATCACCGCATCATACATCCTCGGATGTGGCTCTGATTGGTGGGGGTTCACGCCCGAAACCCGGAGAAATATCGCTGGCTCATACGGGTGTTTTGTTTTTGGACGAATTGCCCGAGTTTAAGCGACCAGCCTTGGAAGTGTTGCGGCAACCGTTGGAAACAGGTGAAGTGCATATTGCGCGTGCCGCTGAAACCTTAACCTTTCCCGCGCGTTTTTCCTTGATTGCGGCGTTTAATCCATGTCCATGTGGTTTTTTAGGACATCCCATCAAAGCCTGTCGTTGCAGTGATATGCAAGTGCGCCGCTATCGAGAACGGATGTCAGGGCCATTGTTGGATCGTTTTGATTTGCGCATTCATGTACCCCCTGTCGAACAAGAAAAACTCACACAATTACCTGCAGGTGAATCATCGAAAGATGTGGCTGAACGTGTGTTAGCAGCACGCACAATTCAATATCAGCGGCAAGGCGAAGGGGTGAGCAATGCCATGTTATCGGTTCGGATGCTGGAGCGTTTGAGTCAACCTGATGCGGAAGGGCAGAAACTTTTGAATGTGGCGATGACTCGCTTTGCTTTATCGGCACGTGCGTATCATCGGATTTTAAAAGTGGCACGAACGATTGCGGATTTGGCTGCTGAAACATCCATATCAAGTGCGCATATTGCAGAAGCATTGCAATACCGTGGTGATGATGAATTTTAGTTGACTCATCTTATGTACGCCGTCATTCCGTGGTTTTTCAATCGGATTTCGGGGGTGACTCTGTGCGTATTCATGACTCTGGAAGTGCGGCTTTAGCCGCGCCACATGAAGTCTCGGGGCGTGGATAAAGGCACACTTCCAAAGCAGTGATGCATGTTGAATCATTGCGTTGGATTTAGGCTATGACCCCTATAAAGAAAGATGTTTCACCACAGCGATTTCATCGCAGGCACTGAATTTGTCGCAATGAATACAGACTGTCCAAATTTTGTGCGGTAGTGTTTCTTTTAAGACTACACCATAACCCATACGAAGAAAAAATTGATCCACATAGGTCAAAGCAAATACTTGATCGATACCCAGTTGTATGGCTTTTTTTTCACATTCTTCTAGCAAAGAATATCCGATTTTCATGTCTTGATAATCAGGGTTGACGACCAAAGAACGTATTTCTGCAATATGTGAGGCATAGACATGCAAAGCAACCGTACCCACCACAATACCGTTATATTCAGCCACAATAAATTCTTGCAGATGTTGAAATACATCATCTTTACTGCGTTGTAAGACTATTTTTTTCTGTGCATAAGGTGTCAATAAGGCTTCAATCCCATCGACATCACAGACTTTGGCAGCTCGAATGTTTATTTGAGAAGACACATCTGACCTTGTTGTATGCTGCTTGCTTTATGAAACATTTGTTGTGCATGTTCCAAACTTTCATTGTTCACACCACCCAACATGCGCGCTAACTCTGCGGGGCGTTCATGCTCTTGCAAGCAAGCAAGGTCTGTAATGGTGCGCCCATCACGTTCAGCTTTTAAGATACTGATTTGATGCTGCGCACAAGCGGCCACTTGTGGCAAATGAGAGATGACAAAGACTTGTTTATTTGCGCCCATGCGTGTCAAAAGTTCACCCACACACCAAGCTGTTTCACCGCCGACACCGACATCAACCTCATCAAATACCGCCGTTTGCGGCGATAAATCAAAAGTTCCACTGGCTTTAAGTGCCAAGGCGAAGCGAGATAACTCACCGCCAGATGCCACATCGGCTAACTTGCGAAAAGGTTCCCCTGGATTGCTGGAAACCAATAAATCCAACATATCCCAACCATATTGCTGCCATGCTTTGTAATCGTCTTGTTGTGCATGAAGTTGAATATCCAAACGCATGCCCTGCATACCCAAGCGATCCAAATAGGGGCGTAAATCGTGTTGAAGTTGTTGCCCTGCTTTGATGCGCGCTTGATGTAAGGCGGTTGCCGCTTGTTGATAAGCTGATTTTGCATCCGCGAATGCTTTGTTTAGACGTGATTCATCCCATTCAGCGGTATCCAAATGATCCAAGCGTTGTTGCCATTGTTCCATCAAGTCGATTAAGCCTTGTTCATCACATTGATGACGTGACATGGATTCACGCAATATCGCCAATTGATGATCTGCTTCTTGCAAGGATTCCATATCCAATGCGACCTCTTGAGCATCCTGTAAATGGGGAGAAACCTCACCCAATAAAGCATCCACTTGTTCCAATAAGGTCACAGATTCTGCTAAACCATCATGATAATCGGATAGACATTGAATCTCATGCAAGACTTGTGATAACAAAGAACGTACAGTGGTTTCACCATCATCCAATAGCTGTGCAGCTTGTGCGCCTGCGTGTTGAATTTGTGCAATATGTTGCCCTGCTTCGACCTCTTTACTCAAGGTATCATGCAAACCATCCTGCAAATTTAGCCCTTGAAGTCGTGTGAGTTCGCTACGCATCCAGTTGGACTGAGCTTGGCTTTCCCCTTGTTCAGCAAGAAATGACTGCAAGCCTTGTTCTGCGTGTTTGAGTTGTTTGAAGCATGTTGCCGTATTTTCTAATAATTTAGATTTTACGCGAGCGTCCAACCATTGGCGTTGGGTGGTGTCCTTCATCAAGCTTTGATGTTCATGTTGGGCATGAATATCCAAACAAAGATGTCCAATCTGTTGCAATAGTTTCAGCGGAACAGGTGTGCCATTCAACCATGCACGCGAACGCCCATCTTTTCCCACGATGCGACGTAAAATGAACGGCTCAGATGATTCCAAGCCTTGTTCCGTCAACAACTCTAATAAAGCGGGATGATCATCTTCAATAACGGCTGTGAGTTCGGCTGCTTTTGCACCATGACGCACCCAATCTGCATGGGTTCTAGCACCAAAGGCTGCGGAAAGTGCGTTTACCAAAATAGATTTGCCTGCGCCTGTCTCACCTGTAAACACAGTCATGCCAGATGAAAAATGAAGCTGAACATGCTCCATAAGACCAAATTCACGAATATCGAGTTCTGTTAACATGCTGAAATCATCCTTGCGCTTGATTGGCGTTCAGTCACCAAGAGCCAAACGTTAATCTTCATAACCTGCCCAATGTAATTTACTGCGTAATGTATTAAAATAATGACGTTCAGGTAGATAAATCAAGCTAACGTCCCCTGCTTTTTTCACTTTAACCTCATCACCTTCGGATAAAATAAACGATTCTTGTCCGTCTAAATTAAGTACGGAAGGATTGGGGCTACTCAATAACTGTAGGGTGATAATTTCGTTGGCAGGAATCAGCACAGGTCGATTGGATAAGGTATGCGGACACAGTGGTACAACACTAATCGCTTCAACTTCAGGGTGAACAATCGGGCCGCCTGCTGATAAGGCATAGGCTGTTGAGCCTGCGGGTGTTGCCAAAACCACACCATCTGCATGCAAACGAAACATCGATTGATCGCCGTAAATGACTTCAAATTCAATCGGACGAGGATGGGCATAGCGCTGCAAGACGACATCATTCATCGCAATATCTTCTTTTAAACATTGTCCATCACGCCAGCAAGAAGCATGTAAACCAAAATGATGTTTGGTTTTGTAATGTCCTGCCAATACCGATTCAACCACATCGAACATGCTGCCGACAGGTGTATCGGTTAAAAATCCCAAACGCCCAAGGTTGATGCCTAAAATGGGGACATTGGAGTTCATAAAATGACGTGCTGCATGCAATAATGTGCCATCACCACCCAACACAATCAGTAAATCCACACGCTTTGCCATATTTTGCAAGGATGCTGTTTCATGGACTTTTGATGCTTGAGTTACATCACACAAAACATCACATCCCTGCGCCACCAAGGATGTTGCCAATTCGTTGGCTAAGGTTTTAGCACGTGCCGCTTGGGGGCGGATGCTGATACCTATGGTTTTGATGGGACTCATTGCGGTTTTTGATGCCATTCTTTGGGTTGCATGTGGCATTGAAAACATTGATCAGCACGGCTATGCCCTTTGGGTTGAGGTTTGATGCCATCTACGCCATGACATGTCATACATTCTGCTCTGGAGTCTACGTGTAAATGTATCGCATCAGAAGGCACATTCTTGGTGGTGCGATCACTTGTGCCTAAAACCAAGACTAAAACAACCACAGCCACGACACCCAAAAAAATAAAATCACGCTTTCCAAATTGCCATTTTTCTTTTACATTTAAATCACTCATTCCAACCTCACTTCACTGATTATTCATGGCGCAAGCTTATACTTGATGGTCGCACACTGTCATGATGATAAAAACACTCAATTTCAAAGTGTGTTTGTGTCATCAAGATTCGATATGTTTCGCGAAAATCAAGGAGATTGATATGAAAATTTTACAAGATGCTAAATTAACAGCCATCGCAGGCTTTGTTTTAGCAGCCATAATTGTTGCGATTGCGGCTGCCACAGGCGGCACAATTCCGACGTTATTTGATGGCGCGCGCTGGTTGCATGTTCTTTCAGGTATTTTATGGATTGGCTTGCTTTATTATTTCAACTTTGTGCAAGTGCCTGCTATGGGTGGTTTTTCTGCGGATAGTAAAGGTGAACTGTTCAAAGAAGGAAGTATTGTACGTCGCGCACTTCATCTTTTCCGCATGGGTGCGAATCTAACGTTGGTTTTTGGTATCGTATTATTTGCTGAATTGGGTGCGAATGCTGGTTGGGATATTCGTATTGGTGCTTTGTTAGCGATTATTATGTGGGCGAATGTGATGTTCATTATTTGGCCAAATCAAAAGAAAGTCATTGGTATTGTGGATGCTTCTGCTGATGAAAAAGCCGCTGCGGGTAAAAAAGCATTGATTGCTTCACGCATCAATACCTTGCTTTCCATTCCTATGTTGTTGTTGATGATTGCATCGGCACATTTTCATATGTTTTCATAGGCAATGATTTTTAACATGCCCTGAACAATAGTGTCAGGCGTGTTAAAAAAGGATTGTTTTCGGGTATAACGATACTTCACGTATAAAGAAGTTATCGTTATGCCCGATTTTTTTTATGTAGACAATCCTGCATCATGTAAATTTACCTTTTGATGTAGTGTTATATATGAACGATGTAACTAGTTTAATGATGCCATTGCTTGATGAAAATGAAGGGCTGGTCATAGGCATATGGTTTAAACACGATGATCGGATGCTCAAAGACTTCACGAATGCTGTAATGAAAAGTAAAAATGGTGCACCCTAGTGGATTCGAACCACTGACATCTGCCTTCGGAGGGCAGCACTCTATCCAGCTGAGCTAAGGGTGCATGCGTTAACATATTTAAATTAAAGAGGTTTCAAGTTAAATCTTGTGTAATAATTTTGGCGATTTCTGCCTTCTATCTTTAATTTAGTTGCGAATCCTAATGAGGGTAAGATAAAAAGGATACTATCATATTTCATTAAAGCTTTGTTTTTAACGAATATTGTCTCTTATGTCACGATACCTCCCAAGGTTAACCGTATCAATCAATAAGTATTGGCTCCAACAGATGCTTAAATGCTGGAATTTCTTTAGTGTTTAAACCAGTTATTCGTTTGATGATTCGGTCCATCGTATTTTTTTATTATATTTTATAGATTATGAATGAAGTGCTTGTCATTCGCTTTGATATCAACGATTGGTGGTTTCTTAATAATCGAATAAGGTGTAACAAAATGATACATATCACTGTATCATTATTGACTCACTTGAATCTGCTAGCCACAGTTCGCCCATCTCTTGGGTATGCAAGCTGCATCACATACCATTCTGAGAAAAATTTATTCTTTAAACGAGGATTACACACATGAAGAAAACTCTTCTTTCTGCTGCTGCATTCGCAACCGTTGCTGTTTCTGCTGTAGCGATTGCTCCAACAACTTCTGAAGCAATTCCAGCATTTGCACGTCAAACTGGCGCTGCTTGCTTGAGCTGCCATTTCCAAACATTCCCTGCATTGAACTCTTTTGGTCGTGCATTTAAACAAGGTTCATTCACCGATGTTGGTGATCAAGCTTTGGTTGAAGATGATAACCTATCCATTCCAGCTGTAATGAATGCAACCATCGTTATTCGTGGTAATATTCAAAAAACAACAGGATCAAAAGCTGTTTATAACATCCCATTAGAAACACCTATTCTAGTTGCAGGTCGTGTTGGTACAAACTCTGGTTTCTTCGTTGAA
The DNA here is from genome assembly GCA_030950985.1 of Mariprofundaceae bacterium. GTDB lineage: Bacteria > Pseudomonadota > Zetaproteobacteria > Mariprofundales > Mariprofundaceae. The sequence continues at coordinate 29,156 of JAUZQM010000138.1, forward strand.
TTTGCCAATGGTGGTACTGGTGGACCAGTCAGTGTTGGTAACTGGCAGTTCTTAAACTCATTTGATATGGGTGATTTAAAAGTGGGTCTTGGTGCACATAACTCAGCTTTTGGTGGTTCTGCTGTTTTGGAAACATCTAACGTATTTGGTCAACACTCAGGTAAATTAGGTGGTGTTAACTTATCAGCGATTAATACAGTTGGTTTTACTGCTCCATCACTTGCGATTGCAGGCTGGGTTGGTAATGAAACCTTTGATGTACAAGCTGGTTTGATTGCTCCTTCTGCAGCACAAGGCGCGCCTATTGGTGGAAGCTTGGGTCAAATTATTCGTGCACATTACTTCATGGATGTTGCTGGTTTTGATACTATGATTGGTGCTGGTATTGTGGCTGGTAATGCAAAAACTTACGGTACCACTGTTTTAACTCAAAATACTACAGCGTCTGTTTCTGCTATGGATTTGAAATTTGTTGATTTTCAAATGCAAGGCGACTTAAATGATGATATGTCTTTAGGTATTTATGGTGACTTTGCGACTACAGCGGATAAAAGTGTAGTTGCTCCTGTTGCTGGTGGCGTAGCTACAACCAACTTCTATGGTGGTGCTGGTAAATATACTGGTTTTTCATTGCGTGCTGAATTGAAACCTGTTCATAACATGGGCTTTGGTGTTGGCTTTTCTCAATCAACAGCGACTCCTACTGTTGTTGCTCCTGCTGTTGCTGTTGCAACAAAAACAAATACATTCCAAGTTGCTGCATTCTATGAAGTTTATCAAAACTTTGAGTTGAATTTGATTTATAATTCAGCAAAAGCAAAAACAGGTATTCTTTCAAAAACCACAACTACAACAACGCTTGAATTCGAAGCATTGCTATAATTGTATAACAACAAGATTATCTTCGGATAATGTTGAGAAGGGAGCCTTTCGAGGCTCCCTTTTTTTATGCAAAAAATATCATTTCTCTGGAAGTGCGGCTTTAGCCGCGCCTATTCAGTGATAAAGGCACGGCTAAAGCCATACTCCCAAAGCTGTTTGAATTTACCTTATCGTGCTTGTTCTCTGTGCCTTTGAGCTAAAAAAAAGATGCACTACGGAGCCATAAAAATATGATAATTAGATTGTCTTCCCCGCCGATATCATATATTGCATCACGATTGCATTTTCAGCTGTTTCACCGATGTTTCTAGCTCTATAATAAGCTTTGCGTGTGCCAATATGTTGAAAACCTAAGTGGTGGTACATGGCTTGCGCCCCCTTATTGGAAGCGCGTACTTCGAGTAATATCAGACGTTGTTCCGATTTATCGTTGAATAACAACTGTGTCAGCTGCCGCCCAATGCCTTGTCGTTGATAGTCGGGCAAGACTGCGATTTGCATGATATGGGTTTCATCCAAAATATCTTGGCTTAACAGATAAGCAATCAACATCTTGCCATCTTTACATACATACAAATCAAAGCCTGCCGACATCACATCGAACAATGATTTTTTTGACCAAGCTTCAGAAAAACTTTGTTGATTGAGGGTGAAAACAGCATCAATATCATCGATATTACCCAAGCGATAATCCAGTGCCACGCTATTTATTCAGGCGCTTCGATTTGCTCAATCCATTGACAATCATCCGCTGCACAAACGAGTTCCGTGCCACGGCGTTTGGTGATTTTTTCAGTCACAAAGGGTGCATGACATTCTGGGCAAGCCTTTTCAATGGGTTTATTCCACAAAGCTTTTTTGCATTTGGGGTATTTGGAGCAGGAATAAAACACCTTACCTCGGCGTGATTTCTTTTCCAAAAAGCTGCCTTCACCACAATCTGGGCAAGCAATACCCGTATCTTTGGGTTTTTCTAAGGGTTGGATACCCTTGCATTCAGGGTACTTGGAGCAGCCTAAAAATTTTCCGTAACGACCTTGTTTAATGAGCATGAACTCACCACAAAGTTCACACTTTTGATCGGATATTTCAGGTTCAGGGGCTTCACCATCCCCATCAAGTGGACGTGCTTGTTTGCATTCAGGATAGCCAGTACAGGCTAAAAATTTACCATAACGCCCTAATTTAATCGCCATAGGTTTGCCGCATTCGGTGCAGATTTCATCAGTTTCTTCATGCGTTACATCGGAGCGTTTGACGTTTTCCATTGTATCATCAACACGTTCTTTGAAAGGAGTCCAAAAATCATGCAATAAGGGTCGCCATTCACGTTCACCGCGTGCGACAGCATCCAGTTTATCTTCAATATCAGCGGTAAACCCTGTATGTATAATATCTTTAAAATAATTGCTTAAGAAACGACTGACAATTTCGCCCACATCTGTGGGAATAAAGCGTTTTTTCTCCATCGTAACGTACTTGCGTTCGAGTAACACATTCAAAATAGATGCATAGGTGGAAGGGCGACCAATGCCATGACTTTCAAGCTCTTTCACCAAGGTTGCTTCACTAAAACGAGGTTTAGGCTCGGTAAAATGCTGTTTGGGCGAGACTTCTTTGATATCAATCGCATCGCCTACTTGCATGGCAGGTAAAAGCCGATCTTTATCATTTTGCGATGGTTCATCGGTGCCTTCAATGTATAATTTTCGGAAACCGGGGAAGGTCAAAACGGAACCATTGGCACGTAAGACCAAATCCTTGGATTTCATATCCACACGCACTTGATCCAAAATCGCAGGATTCATTTGCGATGCCAAAGCACGTTTCCAAATTAAGGTGTACAGTTTTAGAGCATCGGCATCCAAGGTTGTTTTCATCAAGGCAGGGGTGCGTGTGATAGCTGTAGGGCGAATGGCTTCATGAGCTTCTTGCGCATTTTTACTCTTGGATTTGAAGATGCGCGGTTTAGCAGGTAAATAATCCTTGCCCCATGTTGCATCAATATAATCACGCATATCAGCTAAAGCATCACTGGATAAAGCGATGGAATCGGTACGCATATAGGAAATTAAACCGACAGGTTCACCATCGACTTCAATACCTTCATACAATTTTTGCGCGACTTGCATGGTTTTGCGCGCCGTAAAGCCTAATTTACGCGATGCATCCATTTGTAAACTAGAGGTGATAAAAGGTGGGGCGGGTTGTTGCTTGGCTTTCTTTTTCTGAATATCGGCAACACTGAATGTGCCTTGTTCGACTTGTTTAGCAGCTTTACGCGCCGCAACCCCATTATCGAGGGAAAATTTGCTTAAATTTTTGCCTTTCATGGCGTGTAATTGAGATGGAAAGGGTGATGTTTGATGTTGGCAGGCTGCTTCAATCGTCCAATATTCTTGGGGTTTAAAGTCGCGAATATATTGTTCACGTTCACAAATTAAACGTAAAGAAACCGATTGAACACGCCCTGCTGAAAGTCCGCCACGAACTTTCCGCCACAATAAGGGAGATAAGGTGAAACCAACCAAATAATCCAAGGCACTGCGAGCTTGTTGGGCCTCAACGAGAGGCATATTGATGTTGGAAGGGTTTTCAATGGCGTGATGAATGGCTGTTTTGGTGATTTCATTGAAGGTAATGCGCTGGATAGTCTTGCCTTCTAATGCACCGCGAGATTCCAATTCATCTTTAACATGCCAAGCAATCGCTTCACCTTCGCGATCCAAATCACTGGCAAGAATAAGCGTATCAGCACGTTTTAATGCCTTTTCAATGGCAGCAATACGTTTTTCTTTGTCTTTAATAACTTCGTATTTGAGTTTAAAATTATTTTCAGGATCAACAGAACCATCCTTTTTAGGAAAAGCACGCACATGACCATAAGAAGCCAGTACTTTGTATCCTTTACCTAAATATTTTTCGATGGTTTTTGATTTGGCGGGAGATTCCACCACAACAACTGCGCTCATGTATCAGCCTCCAAGCGTATATCGGCTACCAGGTAAACGCTCAATGACCCCCTGTAGCTCAAGCGCGAGCAAGATGGGGGAAAGCTGCGGCACGGTCAAGCCACATGATTCAGATAAAGCATCCAAATGCAGGGTTTCACGCTGTAATGCGGTAATAATCTGGTTTTCGAGCTCATTTTCACCTTGAATGATGGTTTTAGGCGCGGATTGAAGTTGCCAGCCTAAGTGTTGGATGATGTGTTTGACATCATCGGTCAATAAAGCCGCACCATCGCGAATCAACTGATGACAACCTGCATGACCATCATGAAGCACTGAACCGGGTACGGCAAAAACATCACGGCCATATTCATTGGCAAGTCGGGCGGTAATCAACGAACCCGAACGAATATCTGCTTCGACAATAATTGTGCCTTGGCTCATGCCTGCAATGATGCGGTTGCGGCGTGGGAAAAGTTCAGGTCGAGCCGTTTGGGTGGGTAAATATTCACTGATGACACAACCACCATGGTCAATAATGGCAGCCACTTGTTCTTGTTGCCGCTGTTGAAGTGTGGCAAGTCCACAACCCAAGATGGCGATGGTCGGTGTGTTTCCTTGCAAAGCACCTCGATGTGCAGCGGCATCAATGCCGTATGCCATGCCACTGATGATAGAGATGCCTAAATCTGAAAAGTATTGACTCCAACGGCGAGCAATCAACTTGCTTTCTTGGCTAGATTTACGAGATCCGACCATGGCGAGGCAATGCTTATGCTGTAAGGCTTCAAGGTTTCCTTGAACGAACAGTATTAAAGGGGCATCGTCTATTTCACGCAAAAGCGTTGGGTAAACATCATCCTCCATGCTGATGAGATGCAGATGATGCTCTTGACAAGTTTGGAGAATATTGTCCAAAGATTGATGTCGTGCGGTTGCTAGCGCAGCCAAAAGTTTCGGACCAACTCGGGGAATGTTCGCCCATGTTTCAGCATCGTGTTGCCAGATGGCTTCAATGGATCCACATGTTTCAATCAGCTGGTTGGCAATATGTGTTCCGATGCCGTGTGCCAAGGATAATCTTAAAGCTGCCAAAGCAGATGCTGTAGGGTTATTGGGTACGAAGCTCATGGATTGATTTATGTTGTGAGACATGGACGAGCTAATTAAGGATGGCTATTGCCAACAATATCACCCAAATGAATCGCGGATGTTGAATAAGTGACGAATGCCAAAGAAGCATCACGTTGTGCGTTAAGAATGATGATTTTGGCAATATTTTCTTTAGGTAGGGTCAGAGTACGTTCCTTCGTCTGATCTTTAATACGACGACCGGGGCGATAAACGGATAAAGTCATACCCTTTTTCAAGCCATGTGTTAGCCCCATATTGATACCAATGATTTGATTTTGTCCTGCTGCGGTACCGTTATTTTGAATGTAAAGAACATGCCCTGATAGCTTTTGTTTGGGCGTGATGGGGCTGATTTGTGCATTGGTTTTTTGAGCAGGTTTTAAAATATCGCCACGTATGATTTCACGAAATGCTTGGGTAACGATGCCACGATACACCCCTTGAGCTTCGGATATAATTTGAATCGTCCCAAGGTGGTGAACCAACAGCCCGACTGTTTTTTCATGATCAAGCGATTGAATGGGATCACCTAGACGAAAAACATCAAAAAAATCATTGATATGTGTGGGATGGGTAATGTTAAGGTAAACAATATCATTGATACCAAAATGAAGACGATCATCTTTGGCTCCGACGATATAACCCACACCTTTTGTTGCGCGTGGGCTGATGAAATCCTGATGAAGTAGTGCGGTGAGAAGCACGTTGTTATTGGATGCTGGGGTGAGTCGTTGTACAGGCTTGTTGATGATTTTGGGTTGCGGATGAAAGACAGCCGCATGACTATTTGCTTTTAATGGGGCTTGATTTGAGGTGTTATTTTGTGGTTTGAACCAAATTTCATTACCTGGATAAATTAAATCAGGATTGGTGATGTAGAGGTTTTGTTCCCAAATATTGAGCCATTTCTGAGGATTTTTGAAAAAATAATTGGCAATATCCCATAATGTATCGTCTTTTTTAACGATATAAGGTTGAGGAATATTGGGGTTTAAGTCTGCAAGCGTTGCTTGTTCAGGTAGGCTGATAATATCAGCATGAGCAAGCCATGATGTTGATAATAATAGGCTTAATACGGTGCTAAAGAAGAAGGTACGAAACATAATGGGCATTCCTTATTAATTTGAAAGTGGTGATAGCATGGCAGTGAACGCCTGGACTCGCAAGCGTATCCTTAGGATTTTCCGCCAATTTTTGATTCAGTCCCTTGCCATAAGCGCTTAATATTTTCGTTATGGCGAGCAATCATCAAAAAAGCCAAACAAGCGCACAAGATAAGGGTGCTGGCATGGAGGGTTTGATGTTGAAGGCTTGCCAAGCCCCAAGCGAGTAAGGGGAGTAATAAGCCAGCAATCATCGATGCTAAAGAAACATAACGGGTGAGTTTGAATAAGATAATCCAGAAAGCAAAAGAAGCAATTGCCACCCAAGGTAGCCAAGGAATAAGTACACCAAACATGGTTGCGACACCTTTGCCGCCTTTGAATTTTAGGTAAATAGGAAAAATATGCCCTAGAAATGCAGCCAGTGCGACAGCATTGGTGATGCGTGGGTCATCTTGTATCGACATGGCAATTGCAACAGGTAATGCGCCTTTGGCAATATCCGCAAGCAAGGTAAAAATACCGACTTTTTTCCCACCTGTACGCATGGCATTGGTTGCACCGATATTGCCGCTGCCATGTTGTCTAGGATCTTTACCTGTGAGCCAGCGGGCAAAAAGTAAACCGAAAGGAATAGATCCTAATAAATACGCAAAAAGAATAAGCAGTAAGCTAAAATTAGGGGTAAGTGTGTTGAACATGATGGTTTCCTACCTTTTGATGAAAAGATGCGTCAGCCTAGGTTAATGCTTTGGAAGTGGGGGGTCAGCCCCGCCCCCCAACAAAAAAAGAAGAGGCAGGGCAACCAAGAAAACAAAGAAAAAAAAA